>JAERTK010000159.1 GCA_016844935.1 Desulfobacteraceae bacterium
GGCTCCTTTCATTAATTTCCAACGCCGTTATAGTAAGATATCCTGATTTTTTTGTCTATAGCCTTTTTGCGAAAAGAAAAAATTTGATGCCGTCAGAAACCGTTGATTTACCGGCATGTTTGATTTCGTGCTTCAGAGCTGTTTTGCTCACGTAATCCAGCTCAAATTGAACTACCTTGATGTGATTATTTTCAATTTCCAGGAAGCGTTCAAACAGGGGCCGGGCTTTGGCCGGCAGCTCATTTACCATCTTTTGATAAAATTCACTCGTTTCAATTTCCACTTCTAACGCCCTGCTCAGCATTGACTGTTTGATGCCCAGGAAGTCTTTTGCGGTCAATGATTCGACCTTACCAGTTTCCTGATCAATGGTTTTTCGATCTGGAATGGCGGATTCCAGTTTCCCCGGTTCGATAGCACCGGTTTTTTGAAACTGCACAAGTTTGTGTTCCAGATAATCAATATGGTGTTGTTCATCCTTGGCGAGTGTTTCAAAAATTCTTTTGCCCGCCTCCCCATCAACTGCCGCCACCGCTTCCAGGTAAATGTCACGGATCCTGATTTCATATTCGATAGCCGTTTTCATCGCTTGTTCGATGGTCATCTTATCCCCCCATCTGATGCTGTTTTTTTCCTGTTGGGTTGCGGGCGTAGCTCGCCTTAGAAAAGCACTTGATCAAATCTATACTCATCTCATATTATGTCCACAGCCATTCCAAGTCAATCCATAGAGAAGAGATCCTCTTGAAACGGTACCGGGATTTTAACACATACCTCAGGGAACAGTTCGGCGAAAGGGTGCAACGCATCTCATTGGATGCCGGACTCGGATGCCCCAATCGTGACGGAACCGTTTCCAGGGGAGGGTGCATTTTCTGTGATGGCAGAGGGTCCGGCACAGGCGCTTTTTCAGAGGATCAGGAATCCATCGCCCAACAAATCTCAAGGGCCAAAGGGTTCATTCAAAAACGCTACAAAGCCCGAAAATTCATCGCCTATTTTCAATCCTTCACCAATACCTACGGGCCCGTTGCCCATTTGAAAGGGCTCTACGACGACGCGTTAAGGCACCCGGACATGGTCGGTCTTTCGGTGGGGACCCGGCCCGACTGCATCAATGAAGAAATCCTTGAAATGATCAGTTTCTACCGGAAAGATCACCTGGTCTGGATGGAATACGGTCTTCAGTCGGGCCACGATAAAACCCTTCAAATTATCAACCGGGGGCATTCCGTTGAATGTTTTGAACGGGCGGTTCGCCTGACCCATGATTTCGGTTTGAACGTCTGCGCCCATGTGATTCTGGGGCTTCCCGGTGAAAATCGCCGGATGATGCTGGAAACGGCGAAATTTATTGCGGCTCTGCCCGTTCAGGGAGTTAAAATCCATCTCCTTTACGTGATTCGCAGAACACCGCTGGCCCAACTTTACGAAAAAGGGACGTTCCGTTGTCTGGAAAGAGATGAATACGCCAACCTGGTGGTAGACTTCCTGGAGCTACTGCCCCCAGAGATGGTTATTCAACGGCTGACGGGTGATCCCGGAAAATCCGACCTTTTGGCACCGGGCTGGGCACTTCAAAAAATGGAAAACCTTAAAACCATTCAAGACACGCTGGAAAGGAGGGAAACATGGCAGGGACGTCTTTACAAAAAATCTACTGCTGGCGCATAAAACTAGATCGCCTTTATGTTTATATGGCTTCCACGGAAAAAGGGGCGCTTCGCATGGGGATGGGCTTCAATTCAGAACCCGATACAAGGGCCTTTTTCAAGGAACTTTACCCGAATTCGGAATTACTGGAAAACCATGATGCCAACCGGCCCCTTCAGAAGGCGGTTGAAGCCGCCTTTTTCAATGAAGAAACGAAAGATGAGCTGGATCTGGATATGGATTGCACCGCCTTTCAGTGGTCCGCACTGAAAACCATCGCCAAAATCCCTTTCGGAGAAACCAGGACCTACGGCCAGGTGGCGGCCATGGCGGGAAATCCCAAAGGGGCCCGGGCCGTGGGTCAAGCCATGGGCAGAAATCCCCTGCCCCTGATCTTTCCATGACACCGCGTTCTTGCCGCCGGGGGGCTCGGCGGGTTTGGCAGCGGGCTGGACGTTAAACGGTATCTGCTGGCACATGAAGGAAGAAACACAAGGATCGAGCCATCAAAGAATGTCCGGGGGTAAGGGGATGATAGAAGTATGATGACCAGAAAGAAGTAAGAACGGGAGAAAAGCGCTTTAAGAAATGGCTTCCAAAACGCTTTCCAGGCCTTTGGGGTCCTGGACCGTGAATACATTTACGGTATCGTCAGGAGAAGCGATCTTTTTGAGTAACCCGGCCAACACCTTCTTGGGGCCCACCTCAACGAAAGTATCGACACCGTCATCCAGCATTTTTCGCATGGTATCATACCACCTGACCGGGCTCACCAGCTGATTGGCTATGATATCCTTGATCCGCTCGGGATCCGTTTCACATTGGGCCGTGGCATTAAACATCATATCCGACCGGGGGGGCGAAAAGGGGATATCCTTCATGAACGCCCTGAATTCATCCACGCCACCCTGCATGAGTCCCGAATGCCAGGCGCCGCTGACCTTCAGGGGGATGGCCTTTGCTTTTTTCTCTTTGGCCAGCCGAACGGCCCGGGCCACCGGATCCTTTTGACCCGTGATGACAATCTGCTGGGCAGTGTTGTGGTTCGCCACATCGAGGATTCCGCCATTCTTTGCTTCCGCCACAATTTCCTGGACCCCTTCCATATCAAGACCGATCACCGCTGCCATACTGCCGGGGTTGGCCAGAGCTTCCCGATGCATCAACATAGCCCTTTTATGCACCACCCTGAGGGCATCGCTTTCGTTGACAACGCCCGCTGAAACCATTGAGGCGCATTCTCCCACACTGTGGCCCGCTGAAACACTTGGTTTCACACCCGACTCGTTCAGTACGGACAGGCAGGCAAGGCTGACCGCAGTAACAGCCGGCTGACAGTTTTCCGTAAGAGTCAATTCCGACATGGGACCTTCAAAGGAAAGGGAGGTGATGGATTTCCCACAGATCTGGTCCGTTTCCCTGAAGATATGCTCGACCCCGGGGAATTGCTCCACCAGATCCTGCCCCATGCCCACAAACTGCGAACCCTGCCCCGGAAATAGAAACGCTATGTTACGGCCCATGAAAAACTCCTGAGCCAGTTTCGAAACGCCCCCTTTTGCCCGATCTCTGCGTCAGGCTCAAATTTTAATCCTCGAAATATTCAATATATTCCTGTGGTTAAAATTTTCGCCTTCCTTAATCTCGAACAAAATTGAACATTTTTAAAACTGGTCCTCCTGTCAAAACAATTAAAAGCCGGTGTTTTTATTCCACCTTGAATGGTCTTTCAATGGTGGGCTTCACTCTTGGGGTCTCCTACCTTTTTCCTGAACATCTCATCCTTCGCCACCTGGTAGGCGGGGGAGCCCGGCACCAGTTTCTGGTTCCGCGCCAATTGTGCCTCAATCTCCCGTTCCATTTCATCGAACTGGATACTGCTCTGGCTGATCACCTTGTTGATCACGTGGTATACTTCCTCATCGGTCCCATAGATTTCAATGACCGACGGATCATTGATGAGCACTTCCATCAGATACTGTGTCATGTAAAGAGAATAGGGGTTCGGACGGGAAACCAACTTGCGGATGGGTGAAATGAAATATGTGAAATCAAACTCCGGGCTGTTCGCCGCTGTTTTTACGCCCTTCATCAGAGCGCTCGAAACGGCCGCGACATTGTCTGTTTCTATGATCTTTTCCTGCAACAGCACCTGCATCAGTTTTCCGTGGATTTCATCCAGTTTGTACCTGAAAAACCTTCCCTGCTGATAAGCAAGCTGTTTTTCCTGGCGCTCCAGCCTTTTTACCAATTTTTCGTGAACCCTGCCACTATCCCTGGTATGCATAAGAAACCTTCACGTTGGAGCCAGTTTCAAAACACCCCCTTTTGCCCGATCTCTGCGTCAGGCTCAAATTCTAATCCTCGAAATATTCAATATATTCCTGTGGTTAAAATTTTCGCCTTCCTTGATCTCGAACAAAATTGAACATTTTGAAACTGGCTCGTTGAGATTAATTTTTGCCTTTGGAAACGGCCGGCGCATCCTTTTTTGCCGTCTTTTCCGTGGCGGTTTTTGCCTCGACTTTTTTCTTCGGCGTATCGCTATCGGAAGATGTCTTCTCTTTTTTCTCCGCCTGGCTGTTTTTATCTTTAGAGGCGTAGTCGGTTACATACCACCCGGTCCCTTTCAGGTGAAAAGTACTTTGACTGATGAGCTTCTTCATCTGGGAATGACATTGACCGCATTCAATAATCGGGGGGTCCGTTATTTTCTGCAGGGCTTCCACGTGGTGCCCGCATTGATCACATTCATATTCATAAATCGGCATTCTGAAACACCTCCTTCTTCACATTCAAGAAACAATCTCGCACATTCTGTGGTCCCGGTAGGAATCAAGGACGTAGCCTAAATTCGGCAGAGAAAAATCCTTTAAAATTTCAAAGGTGGTCTTGTGAACGATCTCTTCCTCTCTGAACCGATTTTTTTCACATACATCAAACCGTTGATAAAAATTGCAGAACCTTACGATATGGACCAATTCATGGGTGAAAACATAAATAAGGAGCGGCAAAAGTGCCAGATATCGGTCCCGTTTAAGAACCTCCAGGATTGAATGGTCCTGCAGGCAGATGAAATAGAAATCTCTGCATTTTGTTCTCGGGCCAAAATCGTCCACCATCCGCAGACCTTTGAACAAAACCGCCAGCGCGGAAGTGCTCATCGGTTCCGTTTCAAGAGAAGATCGGGTCTTAACATCATAGCGGTGCCGCTTCCATTGCCCCAAAGAGAATTTATAGAAATTTCCCGTTGCGTCTTCCGCAATTTCCAGAGCATCGCTCACAACCGTAAGGTCATTTTTTTTGAAAGAGGCCATATACTTAACCAGGGGTTCGTATTGGCGTATTAACACGAAAAAAATAAGATCGGACGGGAAAATGTCAATGCCGGGCTGGTTTTTTACTGGTGGCGGTGACTGGATTTGAACCAGTGACTCTGCGGATATGAGCCGCATGCTCTGACCACCTGAGCTACACCGCCGATGGCAAACTGGGCTTTAAATTTATGCAATTTTTCCTTTTTGTCAACCAAATAATGCCCTGATGGAAAAATCATCTCACCTAAATCATCGAAATAATTTTTGAACTTTAGATTTTAGCACTTTTCCCATGGCGTTACGAGGTAGTGCCTCAACAAAGATGACTTCTTTGGGGCATTTCCAATTGAGCAGATACGTCTTGCAGTGGGCAAGAATCTTTTCCGGGCTTACCACGACATTCGGTTTTGTGACGATGGCGGCGACTAACTTCTCACCCCATTGTTTATCAGGAATACCCACTACCGAGCTGTCAACGACGTCGTCAAGGGCGTTTATGGTCAATTCAACTTCTTTTGGAGATATATTCTCTCCCCCTGAGATGATGATGTCCTTGATGCGGTCCGTGAGAAAGTAATACCCTTCTTCATCAACCCGCCCCAAATCGCCGGTTCTAAACCAGCCTTCTTGAAAGGTTTCGGCGGTGGCGGCCGGCTTTTTCCAATAGCCCAATGTAATCCCCGGACCTTTAAGCCAAATCTCCCCCGTTTGCCTGGCGGCTGTCGGCTCAAAAGTTGACGGATCTTTGATGAGAACCGCCAGACCCGGCAGAGGCAGTCCGATGGACCCCGGTTTGCGTTTTCCGTGAAGGGGATTTGAAAAATTCATTCCGGTTTCGGTCATGCCTTCTCGTTCCACCGGTTCTTTCCCGAAAATCTTTTTAATTCGCCAAAAATCGTTGGGCTGGAGAGGGGCCGAGCCGCTGGCCCACAACCGCATGTGATCGAAATCGATTGCCTGATCGCCTATGGTATCCATTAATTTGACGTACATGGCCGGGACTCCCATGAAAAGGGTACATGCCTTGCCGCTTTTCTTTTCGGACAATATGTCAATGACACTGGCAGGATTAAACCGATCCATTAGGATGATCTGCGAACCGGCGAGTAGGGCCGTGTGGAGCGCGAAAGAAAGTCCGTGGGTATGATAGAGGGGCAGGGCATGGCAAAGGAGGTCTTCGCGGGTGATTTCCCAAACGGTTATTACGGTCCTCGCATCGTGGAGTAGGTTCTTTTGGGACATGACCACCCCTTTGGGTTTTCCGGTAGTGCCGGAAGTATAAATGATGCCCCCTCCATCCTCCGGATCTACCCGTACTTGGGGTGACAATTCAGCCGCGTTTTTGAAGAAATCGACCTCTGGATAGGGTTTATGGGTATCGATTAACAGTGTCTCCATATCCACCCTCAGGTTTTTGAGCCGGGATTCATGATAGATCTCGGCAATAATCAGCCTCGGATCGGCATCTTCTACCAAATATGATAATTCAGCGGCCTTGAAGTCCGGATTCAAGGGGACCGTGTAAGCACCGATCTTTTGGAGGGCAATATGTGCGACCACGGTAAAAAGCGACTTTTCAACCAGCAGAATGACCCGGTCACAATTTCCGATGCCCATGCTCAGAAAAGTGTTGGCCAGTTGGTTGGTATCTTTTTCCAAAACGGCCCCGGATAAAGCCGTTTCAGGCGCCCCATTGCGTGCAAAAACAATCGCCTGATCATCTTTGTGTTTTTTGAAGGCCTCAGCGAAAGCTTGACCCAGTGTATTTTCCATAGGAGGCATCACCATATTCGTCGTCATTTAACACCCTTTTTTCAGGGTCGACTATAGGGAAACTCAAATTGCGGGTCAAGCTCCGATTCAATATCCCATTCTTTACTTGTTCCGTAGCAGCCGGATGGGATAATATCAAAAAGACAATAATTCAAAAATACCCTGAACAACCTCATATTAAGGAGGCAACAATGCCAAATTCCAAAGAAACGCCACTCTCTGGAACCGTCACCGCCAGGAATTGCCCCACGTGCGGCCACCATGAAATCGGCCTGGTCTCTGAAGGTGGTGTTTTTCATCCCCTCAGGACGGGAACCAGGGTTCTCGTAATGGGTGAGACGGAACCCGCACAGTCCCTGTCATCCGGCATGGAGCCGTCAGCCGCAGGCAGAATCCGAGAGGAACCGGCACACACCCTGGAAGGGCGTTACTGGGTCCCTGAGCCGCTCAAGGGGGATCAACGCATGCGGCTCAAATACGGCGTGGTCATTCAAGGGGAAATGGGATCGGGACCCATCACCGAACATATCTACGAATCTGCTTATATGCAGAAATTGAGCTATTTGCTGGAAAAAGAGGTACACATCCCCATTGCCGCCATTCTCGATCGCTTTTTCGTGGCCCCGCATCTGGCTTCCGGCGAAAGCCGGGACATTGTCAACAACATGTTCCAGGAACTGGAAGAAATCAGCCAGCCCGTTGCGAATGTGAAACAATGGCTTAAGGCGCCGGATGAAAAAACGCTAAGGTTACTGGTTCAGCCAGGGGCTGTGGAAAAACTGGAAAGTTCCCCCATCAGCAAGGAAGAGGCCCTGGAAGAAATAAGAGGTATGGAATTGGAAGACTTTCTGACACTGCTATAGCCCTCTCAAAAAAAGAGCGCCGCGGATCAACAGACCCGAAGCGCTCATTCAAGCTGAACTTTTAATATTACAGATATTTCTTAACTTCTTCGGTCAATGCCGGGACCACATCAAACAGGTCTCCCACGACACCGTAGTCGGCTTTCTGGAAGATGGGGGCATCTTCATCCTTGTTGATAGCAACAATTACCTTTGAAGTGCTCATACCGGCCAGATGCTGAATTGCACCGGATATGCCGCAAGCCACATACAGATTGGGGGAAACCACTTTTCCCGTCTGTCCCACCTGATCCGAATGGGGCCGCCATCCCGCATCAACCGCCGAACGGGAAGCACCCACACTGGCGCCGATCAAATCCGCCAGATCTTCCAGTATTTTATAGTTTTCAGGACCTTTCATGCCACGACCACCGGAAACAATCTTGTCCGCTTCCGTCAGATCCACTTTGCCGCTTTCATCCTTCAAAACGTCCACAACCGATGTTTTTAAATCCCCGTCATCCAGAGTGAATTCCGCGTCCACCACCTCGGCGGATTTGGACGCGTCGGGCTCATTGAGTTCCATAACCTTCGGTCGGGCCGCCGCCATCTGCGGGAAGCTGTTTTCGAAGGTGACCTTTGCATAGGCTTTTCCAGCGTAGATGGGCCGGGTCGCCACGAGATTTCCATCTTCAATGGCAAAAACGGTGCAGTCCTGCGCCATTGCCACATCAAGCTTTGCCGACAGCCTGGAAGAGAGATCTTTTCCTTCCACGGACGCGCCCACAAGCAACACCGCCGGGTCGCCATTCTTAACCAGGCCCGAAATAACAGACACATACGCATCGGTGGTATAGGGTTCCAGTTTCGGATCATCACAGACCATAACCCTGTCCGCGCCGTATTGACCCAACTCAGCGGCTTTCTCCTTTATATTGGAACCAAGCAGTATCACGGTTAAATCCTGACCGAGGGCATCCGCCAGACGCCTTCCTTCACTCACAATTTCGTAAGTAATTTTACGGATCGCGCCATCCCTCTGCTCAGCAATCGTCCAAACTCCCTGTGCCATTTTTTATCTCCTTACACATTCATACTAATATTAATATTCGCACATCAACACGATTTAAAAAAGCGGGAACCGCTAAGGGTCTACAAAACCTTCGCCTCATCGTGCAGCAGTTTCGCCAGTTCGGCAGCCTTGTCCTGGGGGGTTTCACCCTCGACCATCTTTCCGGCCTGTCGCGCGGGAGGCGGTATCAGTTCCAGAATCTTCAACTTCCTTGCGCCCGTGCCGAATTCTGCGGCATCCAGGCCCAAATCTCCAAGGCCTTTTTCCTCAAGGGGTTTTTTCTTGGCCTTCATAATGCCCGGAAGAGACGCATATCGGGGCTCGTTCAAGCCTTTTTGAGCCGTAATCAACGCCGGTAGAGAAGACTCAATGACAAGCGTCTCACCTTCAATGGGTCGCTCCACCTTGACTGTCTTTCCATCTTCAGCCGTTTCAACCTTCACGATAAGGGAAAGCTGCGGAATATCCAGGAGTTCCGCAACAGCAGCACCAACCAGTCCCTGATCATCGTCAACGCCCCGTTGACCTGCAAAAATAATATCGTATTCAAGATCTTTGACGGCGGCGGCAATGGCTTTGGCCGTTGCGAGGGCATCGCTTCCCTCAAGAGCATCATCCGAAATCAGAATCCCCTTGTCGGCCCCCATGGCCAGAGCGGTTCGGATTGACTCTGTAACCCTTTTCGGCCCGAGGCTTACCACGGTCACCTCACCACCATGCTTTTCTTTCAGGCGCAACGCCTCTTCCACGCCGAACTCATCATACGGATTCATCACCCATTTGATATCATCCGTCACAATGGACTCCCCGTCCGGTCCAATCTTGATCTGGCTTTCGGTATCCGGCACCTGTTTTAGACAGACTATGATGTTCACTTTGTCCTCCTTCCTTACAAATGTTCCAAGTTAACGCCTCAAATCGGCAATCTATTTAAACCAGTCCTTCTTTTCATGTTTCGTTCAAAATGGATACAATATAGCTGCAATGTAACTACGCGTCAAGAAAAAAAGGGCTTTGTGTGGAAGGCGAAATTCCAACCTAAAAAGAAGAATAGATTCAATTCTTTATGCCTTTCAAAAAAAAGCCGCTGATCTGCTTGGCAACGGTCCTGATATCATATTGCTTGCGACTTGACAATACCCAAAAACGGGACGCCTCATCGAGAGCACCAAAAAAAGCCCTTTTAGCAACACCGGGGATCACATCCTTACTGAAAACCCCTCTTTTCTGCCCTTCAATAATGATATCCCCTATGATATCCAGGTATTCCAGGAATCTCTCATTCTTATATTCCTTCATGAACTTGCCGCTCTGCCGCAACTCCACCTGGATAATCTCCGCCATGTCCTTGTTCATCTCAATGAGTCCCAGGTGGGTTGCCGCAAATTTCTCAAGCCTTTCGGCGGGGTCATCGATCTTCGCCACCTGAAGGGCCATATTATCCAACACGACCTTCATCTGTTCTTCAAAAAGAGAGATCAGAATGTCATCTTTGTTCTCAAAATAGATGTAAATGGTCCCATCGGCGACCCCGGCCTCTTTTGCAATCTGTGCAATTTTTGACTGATAAAAGCCGTTTTTTGCAAAAACTTTGGTAGCCGCCTCAATTATCCTGTAGTACTTTTCGCTATCTTTTCTTTTGCTCACAATCTCCACCATCAATGAATGACTATTCATTCATAAATTGATACCATCGCCCAAAGTTTGTGTCAAGCATTTTTCTCCGAATTTCACAATCGTACAAAGAATAGTCTGGTTGCCGATTCAATAAATTCTTGACAAGAATTTGTCTGTTGCATTAAATTCCAACACATCGTCGCCCTAACGAAGCCAGCGCAATGTGGCGAGGGTTCCTTGATCAAATGCGGCGGTATGACTTGTGTTTTAAGGAGGAGTTGTGCGCCGGTTACCGTTGCCATTTATTTTTTTTGTTGTGGTCGGGATTTTCTCCTTCAGCCTTTCACCCCGCCTTTACGCCGAAGGCACCACGGCGGGTCATATCAGAATCGGCGCCATTTTTGACCTGTCAGGCCCCCACGCTGCCCGTGGGCAATTGAATGCCAGGGGGATGGAAGATTATTTCCGCTATGTTAATGAATCGTCACATGGTGTTTCGGGACAAAAAATAGACCTGAGCGTTGTTGACGGCGGCAGCGACCTTCCGGGCGCTCTGGAACGCATCACGGAATTCTGCCGTTCAGGCAAGGCGGACATTGCGGCCATCTGGAGCAGCGAAGTTCTAAAAAGGGCCAAACCCGTTCTCGTGAAGCATAGAATTCCCCATATCAACGCTTCCAACTGCCGGTACCCGCTCCGCCCGCCCGTATCATATACATATCTGCCATTCGGAAGCGCCATTTTGGACTGCTACGCAACACTCCAGTACATTGAAACCATCCATGAAGGGTCCGCCCCGCCTGGAATCGGTATTTTAACCACGGATGACGCGTGCGGAAAATCCATTCATGCCCCCAGCAGGGACTATGCAGCAAACCATTCTATCAAAATCGTTGCCGTTGAACAATTCGCCACGAACACTTTGGACCTGACGCCGGTAATGAAAAAACTAAAAGGTATGGGTGCAGAATATATCTTCATGCAGTGTGCCCCGTCTGACGCCGTGACAGCCCTTAAATCAGCCGACCGGATCCATTACAATGTCCCTTTTTTCGGCGCCTGGACACTGGCGGATGAGGACTTTTTCAGCCTTGGAAAAGGCTTGATCCGGAACCGGTTAAATGTGTCATTTCCAGGATGCCTTCCGGGAGATGGGACTTCGGGCATGAACTTAATAAAAATGCTGGTGCAACGTTACAAATCCGTATCCAGGTTCCATACCGCCTACTGGGAGGGCGTTTCCGTGGCCGCTATCATGGCCAGGGCCCTTCAGAGGGCTGGTGAGACACTGGGAAAAATTGATGGTCAGACAGTAAACCTGGCCCTTGAAACTTTTGAAGGTGAAGATTTTGGAGCGCTTGTCCCCGACATTACCTATACAGACACGAATCACGGGGCATCTTTTATAACAAGGATTGCAGGGGTCAATGGAAACGGGACATTCACACCACTCACAAGATTCTGGAACCCGAAAACAGAGAAGGTAGCCGTCATACCATGAAAGCCTTTCGCGGCGCCCCAAGCCTCTTCGCCTCCACCGCCCCCGAAAATCGACAGGCTCACCTGGAAGTGAAAGACCTCACGCTCGAGTTCGGCGGCATAACCGCTTTGAGCAAAATTGACATTTCTGTTCAAAGCGGGGAGTTGATTTCCCTTATCGGCCCCAATGGGGCAGGGAAAACGAGCCTTTTAAACTGCATTTCGGGTCATTACACACCCCAGAGGGGAAAAATCACCCTGAATGGGGAGGAGATAACGCATCTGTCGCCGCACCAGCTGGCAGCCATGGGTATTGGCAGAACATACCAGAGTTTTGAGCTCTTTGGGGAAATGACGGTGCTGTCCAATTTAATGATGGCGCGCCATGCTCACTTGAAATACAATGTGGCAGAGGCTTTGTTGTTCTCGGAAAACGTGCGAACGGAAGAAGCCCGCCAAAGACAAGTGGTTGAAGAACTCATTGATTTTCTCGAGATTCAACCCATTCGTGACGAGCTTGCGGCCAACCTTCCCATGGGCCTGCGGAAACGGGTTGATCTGGGTCGGGCCCTTGCCCTGAACCCAAAACTGCTCATTCTGGATGAACCCTTCAGGGGAATGACACTTGAAGAAAAAGACCATATGATCCGGTTTCTGCTGGAACTCAACGATACATGGCAACAAACCATTCTGTTGGTGGAACACCATATGTCCGCTGTAATGAGCATCTCAAAAAAAGTGATCGTTTTTGATTTCGGGATCAAAATCGCAGAAGGCTCTCCGGATTTCGTTCAAAATCACCCGCAGGTCATCAAGGCCTACCTCGGGGACATGTGAATTTAAATGATAATCCAACACCCATCAGTTCATTTTAACCGGCATGAATGATTTCAGCCACAAAATTGACCGCGTGGATCCGGAAGCTCTATCGTCCATGGGACAATATACCCTTCCCCAGATCCTGTATAAACAGGCTGAACGGTTCGGTTCCCAAAAAATTGCCATCCGGGAAAAAATGTGCGGAATATGGCAAACCATAGACTGGCGTGCGTTTTTTCGCTACACCAAACACACAGCTCTCGGTTTGATGGCGTTGGGGATTGAGAGGGGTGAGACAGTCGGTTTGATCCTCGACAACGGACCGGAATGGCTTTTTGGGGAACTGGGCACACACGCAGCCGGCGCCGTGGCGCTCCCGCTTCTTCCATGGGCACCGGCCAAAACCCTGGTCAGCGAACTGGACCATGTTCAAGCCACCTACCTGTTTGCCCAAAACCGGATGCAGGTGGAGAGACTACTGGCCCACCGGCAGGAACTCCCCTACGTAAAACAGATCGTATACATCGATCCCACCGGTATGAAGTTTTATGGGGATGACCCCTGGTTGGTCGCTTTCAGCCAGCTTCTCGAACTGGGGGAAGATCTGGACGATGAACAACCCGACCTTTTCATCAAAGAGTTATGGGACGGCAACCCGGAAGATATGGCGGTCGTGTTGGCGACCTCGGGCACCGCGGGGACACCGAAACTGGTCATGCTGAGCCACGCGAACTTTACAAACACCGCTTCGAAATGGGTCGAAACAGAGCCCATAGGCATTGAAGACAATTGGGTACCCATGTCCCCCATGGTCGGGATTGTTGAACAGGTCTGGGGCGTAGGCATTGCACTTTGCGGCGGCTTGACCACAAACTTCCCCGAAGGGGCTGAAACCCTGCTGGCGGATTTCATCGATATGGGTCCCACCCTCATCGCCGGCTCCGCCGGGTTCTGGGAAAACATGGCCATGCGGATCACCACCAGCATGGCCGGTGCCAGAAAATGGAATCGCTCCCTTTTTGAGATGACGCTGGAAACTGCAAACCGTATGGCTCTCCTTGAATCTCGAAACGCACCCGTTTCCCTTCAACTGAAGCTGAAAAACGGGCTCCTCAAGCGATTCATATCCCATCCCCTTCTTCGTCGGATCGGCTGCAGCCGGGTCCGTGCCGCCTATACCGGCATGCACCCCGCTAGCCAGGAGGTTATCAGTCTTTTCAGGGGCCTTGGGCTGAACATCAAACAATGTTACGGTTTGACCGAGACATGTGGTATGGTCCATGTCCACAGAGAGGGAGACGTTAAACCCGGGACTGTGGGAAGGCCATTGCCCGGAACTGAAATCAAATTAACTGCAAACCAGGAAATCCTCATCAAAAGCCCATCCAATTTCATGGGTTATTACCAGGACCCCAACCTCACTTCCAGGGTTCTCGTAGATGGATGGCTCCACACCGGAGACGCCGGCACCCTTGATGAAGAGGGTCACCTGGGGATAATCGGTCGGGTACGGGAGCCGTAACCGGTTAGGGGAAAACGTTCAACCATGGAATTTTTCCTTCAACTTCTGCTCGATGGCATTTCTCTCGGCTTTCTCTATGGGATATCCGCCATCAGTTTTATTTTGATCTACAGATCCGGAGGTTTGCTGAACTTTGCACACGGCGGAATGATGGCTTTTGGCGCTTTTGCGTTCTTCGCCTTCTCCGTCTGGGCGGGTTGGCCCATTATCCTCTCTTTCGCCATTACCCTGGCCGGCAGTTTCACCCTGGGACTTGTCCTTGAGAGATGCTTCATCCGCACACTTCTGACGAGAAAAAATCTGATTCAAAACATTCTGATGACACTGGGCCTGGCGCTGATGCTGAAGGGCATTCTGTCTTTCATCTTCGGTACCGGCATCTATCATCTTCCTCTTTTTATCTCCGAAACTTTTTCCCTTGGCTGGCACCATCTTCAACTGACCTCTGTTCATATTTCTGCATTTATTGCGGGGGTCGGCGTATTGCTCTTTTACTGGGTATTCTTTTATTTTTCCTCCCAGGGGCTCGCCATGAGATCCTTCGCCCAAAACCCCACCGCCGCCCGCACACTGGGTGTTCCCGTCAAACGGGTTTTCGCACTATCGTGGGCCATTGCCGCTCTTTTATGCGCCACAAGCGGTGTGATACTGGGGATGTTAAACGGGCTCCATGTCTATTCCCTCACCGCGCCGGGGCTCAAGGTTTTTCCCGTTATCATCCTGGGGGGGCTCAACAGTATCGGGGGCGCCATCCTGGGCGGCATTATCATCGGTCTGCTTGAAACCCTTGCGGGTGGATATGTCTCCCAGTCTTTACAGGATATCATACCTTATGTTGCACTTGTCCTGATCCTTATCATCAAACCCTCCGGATTCTTCGGACAGGCAGCGCTCGAAAAGGGATGATCGCATGCGACCCATGAAACAGACCCAGCCATCCAAGCCGTTCCCCCCGCCGTTTCATTCGTGCGGCAGGTTTAAAACCAGTTACCGGGAGGAACTGAACCGCTTCCAGACACCACTAGGCCGGCGCTTGATGATTATGGGCATCATCTGCCTCTTCGGTCTGATGCCTTTTATGGGCAACGATTCTCTTCTTCACCTCCTTAACCTCACCTGTGTTTATGCCATTGTGGCGGTGGGCCTCAATATTCTGACCGGATATACGGGGCAACTCTCATTGGGCCACGGGGCTTTTTTCGGCATTGGCGCCTACACGAGCGCCCTTCTTTCCGCCAAGGCGGGACTCCCGTTTTTCGTGGCAATACCCCTGGCAGGAATTGCGGCATCAATGATCGGAGCGATTTTCGCACTCCCGGCGGTTCGCCTCAAACCCATTTACCTGCCCATGGCCACGCTGGCCGGCCAATTTATTGTGGAATATATATTGCGGCATTGGGACTCTTTGACAGGCGGTTCAAAAGGTCTTGCCGTCCCGACACCCGTACTTTTGGGGTTGAATCTCGGAAGTAATCTTTCTCTTTTCTACATCTCCGCCACTTGTCTCCTGCTCCTTATGTGGCTGGTAGACAATCTGGTCAGGAGTAAAATCGGCCGCGCTTTTCTTGCGACACGGCAGAATGACCGGGTGGCTTCCACTATGGGAATTGCTGTTTTCCCGCACAAACTCCTTGCCTTTGCCATGAGTTCCTTTTTCGCGGGAATTGCCGGCTCTCTTTTTGCTTACGGCGCAACGACCATTACTCCGGGGCTATTCAATCTTACACGGTCCATAGAATTTCTCGCCGTCATCGTCATTGGGGGAATCGGCAGTATTTCCGGTTCAGTGGTGGGTGCCCTGGTGATTGTCTCCCTAAACGAAATATTGACCTTTTTCACCGGATGTTTTACGGATGCGGACACGACTGTAATGTCTCTCCATGAATTTACACTGGGATTCGTCATTGTCATGTTCATGGTTTTTGAACCGGAGGGGATGGCAAAGATATGGCGCAACATCAAATGGGGCTTTAAACGGTGGCCGTTTTCATAAACGCTCACAGTTCCAAAGCGGAATAGCCACAACCCAAAAAAGGCGAGATTCATCTCCCATGGTTAACCAGAAAAGAACCCATACCATGGATTCATCCAATCATTTTCCCAGAGACATCATCTGGCAAAAGGAGGCTTTTCAATTCGTTGACCCAAGCCAGTTTGAAGCCCTGGGGATCGATCCCGCCTCCATTCCTCTGGGGACCTATATCTCTTTCAGACGCCCATCACAACTTCGAAGCCGATTTGGCGGAAATGCCTATGGGTTTGGATTTTTTGAGGATTACGATCGGCTCAATCCTGACGAAATCAAAAAGCTTAACAGCCTCCCTCTTGATAATCCCGAAGACATCCGGGCCCACCACAAAGACTTAAACGAAATACACCGGAAAATGGGCCTGCTGATCCGGTTTTCGAGCCTGGGTCACCCCTATTATCTCATACCCGTTCACCTGATTTCCGTTTCCCTGGCCCACATTCAGGCCAAAGTTTCTGAAATTGTAAATATTGTTGATTTTCACACAAAAAAGTATCTGAAGGAATATTGCAACATCGGCATCATGACTCACCATGATGACCTGATACTTCACGAGCTCTCTTTTCTCTTCCAGGACCATCATATTTTTGTCATCGATTCCCCCGAAAAACTGCTGGCAAGGGACCTGGACCTGGACATTGTCATATTGACCCATGATCTCTTTGAAACCGTTACCATGGGGCAGTTCAACCGTTTGAATCAGCAAACCATTTCGAAAAAAAGGCTGGAGCAGTACAGCATCTACATGCTCTGGAAAATCTGCAACCTGCTTAAAAGCGAAGGTGAAATTTTTATCGTCGCCGATCATTTCCCCGCAAAAAGCAACCATACCACCGAGCTGACATTCAAGACGGAACGGGAAGAAAAAAGATTTGCTCTGTTCACCCACATTTTCAATACAAAAAAGAGATATAAGATCAAGGATCATGGGGTTCGCGTCAACATATTTGACCTGCAGAAATACCTGAGCGCTTTTCATGTGGAACAGGAGTTGCTCAACACTTTGCTTCAAGGGAAATCCCTGGCCGAACTTTCCATGGAAGATATCAATAAACTGCCGTATCTTCGTCACGACTTAACCAGTTCCCCTTTTCTGATGAACCAGGAAAAAACCTGGTCCGGGCTCTGCTCCATTTTCTTTGATGAAATATTTCTAAAACCCCTGGTCCCTGATGCCGTTAAAAAAGACTGGGGAAAAAGGTTTTCCTGTAAAGACCACCATCCCGGCAACCTGTTGACCTTCCTGGGACAGAAAAAACCCCTTCAAGCCGCTGTGGCGGATATCAGACGGGATGTTGCCGATTCCAATCTGGCCGGCTGCGCCTTTGAACTCGTTGCGGATTACAGGGATTCTCTGGAATTTATTGCTCGAACTCTGAAGGTCCTGCTCGCTCTCAAAAAGGGGGATTTTGGTTCCCTCCCGCGAGTTTTCATTGATCGTTTACGACAACCCCTTGAAAACAAGAACAGACGGTTCGGTGCGCTCAACCACGTCATCAAACTCACCAAAAAGATCCAACGGCTTGAAAAAATAAGGGGGTATCTGAACCCGGACAAAATTGAAGGGTCCAACACACCATTGCTCTCCAATCTGGAAGCACTGACATCCTTCGGGTTTTCCCACCACGAGTTGAAAGAAATGATTCTCATTACCCTCGGGCACACAACACTGGGCCGCATCATGTCCGGAAAAATGTCCGAAAGATCTCTTACACCCGTTTCTGATACGGCGAGGGCCTATGATCCCCAGCAGGCCCTTAATATGCTCCGCTATTGCCGTTTGATGACCATGGCCGAAACAAGTGCTGCCGGAGGCAAAGCCCTTTCATATGAACAGATTGCCCGGCTCTTTGAACTCTACGAATCCACCGTTCGCGTGGTCGTCAACCGGGAACTGGACTGGGAGCAGCTTCTGGATGAGAAAACCATTCTTATGGGCGGCATCCGCAACCGCATTGTCGATAAAATCCTGGTCATGATGGGCTATTTCGAATTTCTGGAAAACTGGTCCGAACTCCCAAAAAAGGGTTCAATGGAAAAGGAGGCCCTGGCTGATTACAACGACCGGAAACTCTCCGAGATAGAAGAGGTCATCCACCTGGTGAACGCCATCGATACATTCGAAGAAAAATATCTCAAGCTGGACCCCCTTTATCTCCCGGCCTTTTACCGAAAATTCCTGGACCTGGAATTTCATGGCACCAGTCACATTTTTGAACGGATGGGCAGCCTCAACGTGTTCGTACTTCTCTGGATCACCGTAAACCTGGCCCGGGGGGAATCGGTCAACTTCAATCCCATCCTGGCGGACGTGAAAAGCCAAGCCATCGACAAGCGGGTCAGAAAAGTTCAGGAAGAGGCAGCTGCCATCAACCTGGGGCACCTGGACCTGGAGCTCCTGGAACAGTTTAGAGAGCAACTGAATCAGGACCGCTCCTCGTTTATCATGGGTACAGGATTTCAGCTCAAGACTTCCCCAAAGAACAAAATACTGGAAATCGCCTATAAGGACCTGGACAAAAGCCTCAAAGAGGCTGAAACCCTGTCTGAGAAAATTGCCGGTTGCGCCATCAACAAGATTTCACTGGGTGACCTCCGTAATCTGGAAGCGGTATTCACGGATCTTGAAATGTTTTACCAGAGTCAACTCCGGGTTGTGAGGGATCCCCATACGGACTTGAACGTCCCTGCAAGGCAACAGAGGTGGTTCGAAGGGACCTGGAAATTGCGAAAAATTCTGTGGCAGAATTTTGTCAAAGTCATGTTCCAGCCCGAACATCTTTACTCCGACCTCCGTTATCTTAAACATCATGCCCCTGTCCTTTTGAACTTTCTGCTCCCCGAATTCACGGTCCTTGGAAACCTTGATCTCTCCGGGAATCTTTATCTGAATTCCCCTGTAACGGATTACATAATGGCGGCCACCAAGAAATTTCAAGCGCTGGTGAACCACGACAGAGAGAATTTCCAAAATTTGAAATTCATGCACCGGCTTGCCCGCAAGGAGTTCGGCCCCATGGCAACCGGCATCATGGGTGTCAGCCAGCGGCAGCTGGAAGACCTGGAAAATATCCTAGAGCGGCTCAAGAGCAAAAAGGACCTGTTTAAAGCCCTGACCTGTTCATTCATATTCCAGGATATGGGACGAATTCCAGAGCAGAGAACAAAGTACCATAAGGAAATCAATCCCGCCGATCTTGCCGCTGCCGGGGCATATATTCTGGAAAAAGAAAAAGTCGGGGCGCGATACGGCCTCAATGGGAAATGCACGGACTACCTCATTTTCCTGGTGGGAAACCATGATCTGCTCCATCACACCCTCAAGGGGGAAGTCTCTTTTTCCGCCATGGCATCCATTCTCGCCAGAAAGGACAAAGATCTCTTCGATGCCTTTCTTATCACCACATTTATCATGTTGGCCGCCATCAGGGAAGATCTCATGCTGGAGGACCTGGCCCTCTGGATATTTAAAACAAGTGCCGTGTGCCATGGCGTCATTGATGGAAAAACCACCCTTCAAAAACAGCTGGAACGGGTCGTCCTGAAACGGGGAAGGCTTTTTTACGCCATTGAAAAATACCAGCGGGACGGTCTGCCCAAAGGTATTACCCCTTCTGAGTATTTGGCCAGAAAGGAGTGGAAATCCATCGACAGGACCCGACGGTTTCAGGCCGGACGCATGATATTGGCCACGGAAAGGATCTTCAGACTGCGTGGCATTCGATATGCCGAGTTCAGGGACCTTGCCAGGCTCATGATGAAAGTGCCCCTTAAATACATTCACAAAAAGAGAAAGTTTCACAACGTGGGGTTTGCAACCTTTGAAAAGGAGGTCTATGAAGCGTTTCGAATTTACAAAACCCTTCAATCCATGCGGGAAGGCATTCGCCATTTTATACTTGAGGAGTTGATCGGCGACAAAGTCCGTATATACGGTTACGAAAAGGTGAGCGGTTACCTGAGTTACAAGAACCAGATCAAGCTGCTTCTGGTGGGGCTGGCGGGTATCCGGAAAATCAGATCCAATGATGAACCCATCTCCCTCAACTTCCTTCACATGGCCGAAACCGTGGAACAACGCTACGAAGCCATCAACGATTGCCTTGACGGCATTCCCTCCCTGGAGCTCTGGGAGGACGATTCGCAACTGGGCAATCTTTTCACTTCTGAAACCGGCATTCTCCTTAAAAAGGAACACTACCCAAATGTTCTCTCAGTCATCTTCCAAAACCGCGTGTTCATTACCCAGAAAATCGACCACATGTCATCCATCGGAGACCTGGAGCAGCTCAAGGTCTATTTTCATTACAGTCTGAGCACTTTGAGGAATTACCCTTTTTTTACGGAGGATTATGAAATTCTGCTTGAAAAGGCTTTTGAAAAGAGGATGTTGGAAATCACCGACATAATTCTCGACCGAACCCAGCGCCAGATGGACCTGGTTAAAGACTTCGAAGACCTTTACAAGCTCATGAGCGGCCTGGTTGAAAGATCCAGGAACATCGGGTTTTCCCCTGAGCAGGAGCACCGCTTGAACGACCTGTATGAAATGCGCAAAAGCATACTGAAGCGGGAAAAGCTTTCGGAGATCGAGGCCGTTCTTGAAAACATCCCCGATGGGCAGGAATTGAAAAAATACTGGGAAAGCATCAAATGGTACCTGCAGGGAAATCGGAGGTTTTTCGGAACGGAGTACGAACTGCTCATCGCTCAGAAGTTTGATACGGCAAATGCCAAAATACCCACCCAGCAGCCGTTACAGGCGTAAACTTCGCACCCCTGCCCCGTCATTCCCCTGCGGGACCACCCGTCACTTCAATTTTGCCACCGCATCCAGAATCTCCTGGTAGGCGGGCTCATCGGTCACTTCATTCACCAACTGAATATATTGAACGACCCCCTGGCGATCCAGAACAAAAACGGCCCTTGCCAGCAATTTCAGTTCCTTTATGAGAACACCATATGCTTTACCGAACGACATGTCACCATAATCTGACAGGGTGATCACCTTATCCACGCCCGCCGCGCCACACCATCTTTTCTGTGCAAAAGGGAGATCCATACTCACGGTAACGATGGCCACATCGTCTCCCAACGCCCCGGCTTCTTCGTTGAATCTCCGGGTTTCCATGTCACATACCGGTGTATCCAGTGAAGGCACCGATGAAACAATACACACTTTTCCACCATATGAGGATAAAGACACTGGCGAAAGATCGTTATCGGCCAGTACCACATCTGGTGCCGTATCACCAATTTTGAGTTCCTGACCCACCAATGTCAGTGGGTTTCCTTTCATGGTAATTTTTCCTGACCGCTCGTCCACGACGTCCTCCTTCTCTATTGGAACAATGGGTTTAGATCTATAAAATACTGAAAATACACCGCCCCCGGTGAAAACGGAGGCGACGTTTGACTCAACAGATCATCATGAACCGAATTTTTGTCCCACAGCTTTTCCATATTCCTGACATGCCTTTAAACCATCCGGCGTATCGATGATCGCTTCCTTCAAATTCAAAGCGCCCAGATCCACCATGTCCATTTTGAAAACAAATTCCATGGTATCGAATACCATCTGGGCCGACTCGCCGCTATGGGTATACGAGCCAAAAGCGCCGCCCATTTTACCCACGAGATTCGCTCTTTCGGCAATAAACAGAAAGGTTTTCATACCACTGGTCATGTCCCGGTGGTATGTGGGACAACCAAAAATGAAACCATCATACCCTTCAAGATCTTTTTCGTTCTTGATTTCTGAAATCTTTTTCAAAACCGGATCATGCCCGCTGAAACGAATCCCTTCCGAAATGAAATCAGCCATCTTCCGCGTGTTTCCGGTTCTGCTCACATAGGCCACTAAAATTTTGTTCATCCTTTAATCTCCCTTCGCTATCCGCGCCTGGTTAATCAACCTTGTTGAAAGCCTTTTTGAGAGCACTACATACCGGGCACTTTTCAGGGGCTTCGTCCTCACAGGTAAACCCGCATACCGAACAAACGTAGTAGCAATCTACGTCTTTGGGATTATCCAGGCTTTCCAGTGCCTTTTTATACAAACCGGCGTGCACCTTCTCCACATCATTTGCAAAAGAAAAAGACCGCACGGCCGGTTTGTTCCCCTCTTTTTCCGCCTCTTCGATCATTTTCGGATACATTTCTTTAAATTCATGGGTTTCCCCTTCAATGGCGGACTTGAGGTTTTCTGCGGTGGTCTTCACACCATTGAGGGTTCTGAGATGCGCATGGGCATGAACCGTTTCGGCTTCGGCAGCGGCACGAAAGAGTTTGGCCGCCTGCGCATATCCTTCATTGTCCGCTTTCTTGGCAAACGCAAGATATTTTCGATTGGCTTGAGATTCCCCGGCAAATGCTTCCCAAAGATTGTTTTCCGTTTTGCTCATGATATTTTCCCCTTTCCGTCTATTGGTTTGGTTAAAAAAATCCCGAAGGCTTCGGGCCCTTAATAAAATACCAGCGTTGTATTGATCGTTTCAGTCTTTGCTTTCATGATCTGTGCCAAAAAGCCATAAATGAAAATGATTTACAATAGTATCATCATATCAATTACTTAACCTTTTCACCCGGCAAAGAGCGTTCCATTGTACCAACATCCTGAGACATCTTGTACCATAATTCACAGGATACCATAAGAATATGATATGAATGGAAAAACAGGATCCTATCGTATTTCCTGCCAGGTTGACATCAGGGCACTGAAAGGGTTTGAGAGGTTTAAAGGGCGCTGACCTTCAGAGCGGTACAGTGGAATTTTTATCGTAATATGGGTAGCTTAAAACAACATAAATGAAAAGATCCGAAAAAGATCGGGCATTTCAGACCTTGGGCGATTGAATCATTTTGTCTCACATCAGCTTTTTGAGACATAAACGTCTCTTGAGACAGCCGTTCCCCTCGCCGTCGGCCCTTTTTGCCTCCGGCAAGGGGATTTAATGTTAACAGCCAGCATCTATTTCCGGTGGTCTTCTCGATTTCTTCCTGGCCGGTTTTTTTGAATCCACCGATTTTGTTTTGCCCTTGGGAACCGCCTTAGTTACCTCGCTGCCGGGTTTAACCCCTTCATGGACTGGCAGTCCAGCATCAATCCAGGCCTGGCTGCCGCCTTCGAGGTTCCGAACGATCTTAAAACCCTTCCGTTCCAGAACCCCCACCGCCATGCTGGACCGGTACGCTGAATTACAAACCACCACCACAGGGGCCTTGGGGTCCAGTTTCCCGGAAGATTCCGCCAGGTGGTTGAGGGGCAGGTTCAAGACCGTTCCGATTTTGAGCGCCATCCACTCCGTGGGAAGTCGCACATCCACAATCAACGGAGCATCGCCTTTCTGCATCAATTCATGCAGAGCCCCGGGGGTTATGGGTTCACTCACCGTGACCGGCATTCCCGCCTTTTTCCACTGCTCTAACGTTATAATTTCCGGCGTGTAACCGATGCGATGAAGCCGCAGGAGCCCTTCCCTCAATTGTTCTTTGCTGCCCACCAGCACCATCCTCGATCCCCACGGCACCATGGTCCCGACCCAGGTTTCCAGACGCCCCCTGAGAGCAATGTTTACCGAATTGGGGATATGACCAGCCGCATAGGCATCCGCACTCCGGAGGTCAACAACATAAGTCTTTTCGGGATCCGTCAACGTTTTGTCTGGGGCTGCCTCCGGCGGCAGGCCCGCATCCCACTTGACCAGCGGGGGTCCCTGTTTGTTCAAGGCCGCATTGTGCTTGAAATACTGGGGTGCCTCGGGAAGGTCCTGGATGAGTGCCGCAATGAATTCCCCCCGGTTTTTGTACCGCAAGTAGGGGTTTGATACTTTCTCTTCACCGATGGTGCTGAAGGGCTTATCTGATAAGTGCGCACCACAGAGGGAGCCGGCCCCATGGGCCGGGAAAATCTTCACGCCATCGCCCACCATGGATATCTTATTTTGCCACGAGTCAAAAAACGCCCCCGCCAGCCAGGCCGCCGAAGCGGCCCCTCCCAGGAGATCCGGCCGCCCCACACTCCCAACGAACAGCACATCTCCTGTGAGCATCAATTCGGGCACATTGGCATTATCCGGCCCATAGACCAGGGCACACATGCCGTCGGGCGTATGGCCCGGCGTTTCAATGAACTTCACCAGGGCTTTTCCCACCCGGATCTCGGTCCCTTCCTTAACCGGTTTAAAGGGGTATTGAGCGCCACTTTTATGGCTCTGGTAGATGGGACAGTTCACCCGCTTCACCAGCTCCATGTGACCCGCCACAAAATCCGCGTGGGAATGGCTCAGATAGACCCCGATGATTTTCACCCCTTCCTTTTCAGCCAGCTCCAGAAAGAAGGAAATATCACGGCAGGGATCCACCACCAGGGCTTTCCCATCGCTGATCAACATGTAAGAGTATATGGAGAGTACGGGCAGTTCCATCTGGATTAGTTTAAATCCAGGGAACTGATAGGTATCGACCACATAATAACGGGATGCATCCACGCCGTGCGCCGCGGACTCGGCATCCTGAACAGCGGCCCCCCATGCTCCGGCACCCTGCATAAGGAGCAGTGAAAATATCATGAACAGCGCCAACCACGCCGGTCGTCCGCTTTTCCTCATTTGCTTATCCCTCCCATATATTTATATCACTTGTGTTTCAGCCTCAAGAAGCCACCCCGCCAAGCGCAGTCGTGCCCGTCCACATCAAAGCAGATCCTGCACCCAGGAAAGGGCGGCGGCCGCGTTGGGATATCCGATGGTGGGCACCAGCAGGATCACCGCATGGCAAATTTCTTCCGGGCTCGCACCGGCCTCCATGGCCCGTCTGGCATGGCTGTGAACGGCACCTTCGGATTTCTGGGTTGCCGCAGCCGCCAGTTTAATCAACTGCGTCACCTTCTCGTCCAGGGGTCCCGCATTCTGAACCGCCTTTCCCAGCCGGTCAACAGACGCCATCACCTCTTTATAGTCCTTTTCCATCTTCTGGTAAAACTTTGGCATTTCACTCATGATGAATCCTCCTTGGAAACCTTCTAAAAGCTCACCGAAAAAACCTGTAACAATTTTAAATCCAGCAAAAAAGTAAGCGAAATAGCGAACGCTGTCAAGCTTACCTTTACTTGGCGCCTTCGTAAGTTTCAATCACCCGCATGGTCTTCCATTTACCCCCCAGAAAGCGCAAAAGAAAAATGACACTCAGCACAATCACGTAGGCGGATACATTAATCCATGAGACCATCACCCCCCATCCCATCACCATGACCCCCAGATATGTGGGGATCACCAGAACCAGCGCTGAAGTGGTAACAATGGCAAACATCACGTAACGGGTGTCCCCAGCCCCCTTGATGGCGGAAGCAAACACCAGATTCATGGTGTCAAATACCGAATAAACAGCAACGAACCTGAGCAGGAGCACCGTCAGGCGGTATATCTCGGCGAAACCCGCGGGATCGGCTCCCGCCGCAAAGGGGAGCACAAAAAGTTCCGGAATAAACAGATAGGCCAGAGCGATGACAAACATGTACCCGAAGGTTAAATGAAACCCGGAATACACGCTTCTCGCGGCCATTTCAGGCTGGTCTTTCCCCAGGTACTGTCCCACAAGAACCGATATGGCGATACTTGAGCCGATCATGGGCATAAAGGAAAGGGTACTGATGTTAAAAGCGATATTGGTGGCAGCCAGACTGACGGTGCCCAGATGTCCGATCAGAAGGATAAACACCGTAAAACCGGACATATCCAGAAAAAATTGAACACCCGAGGGAAATCCGAAGCGGAGCAGGCGTAAAAAAAGCGCTTTTTCAAACCGCCATCCTCTAAGGGTATGGTATTTGCTGTCGTGAAGGGGCCTGCATACCAGCGGGATGTATGCCAGCAGGGAAAAAATCCCCGCCAGAACCGTTGCGATCCCCGCTCCCCGGATTCCCATTTCCGGAAAACCCCACATACCGAACACCAGGACATAATCCAGCACAAGGTTCACGCCTGTGGCCAGGATATTCACCCACATCACCGGCCACGTTCGACCCCTTCCCGAAAAAAACCCGGCCAGCACCGTCGAAGCGATCATGGGCCCCGCTCCCAGGCAAAGGATGGCGAAGTATTCCACTTCCAATTGCTGGATGGTCGCATGGTGATCCACGAGGCGAAAGATGGGCCCCGCAAAGGGAATGAGGAGCATAATACCAACTCCCCCCAGGATCGAAACGTAAATGCCTTGCCAAATGACCGGTCCGACCCGATCTTTCCTTCCCGCCCCGAAGTACTGGGCCACAAAGGTGTTCACGTACCCCGCCGTACCGATAAAAAGGCTCATGATGCAGAAATTGAGCATCCCCGCCGGCATGGCCGCCGCAATGGCCTCGGGAGAATACCAGGAGAGAAACATGCGATCCACAAAGTGCTGCACCGACAGGGCCCCGGTGCTCAAAATCAGGGGAAAGGCGATAACCAGGAACTGGTGGTACCCGCCTTCACTGTGCCATCTTTTTTTCAGATTGTCTGCGAATCTCATCTTTCACCCTGAATTCATCAAGTGGTTATCCGGACAGACACACTTATGTCTTCCCTGGTTGCCTTTATGGGAAGAATTCTGTATGTACTAGAAAAGTAGAATTTTATCCACCCTTGAGGAGTCATGAGCCATGATGCAACCAGAATTCATAGAAGCCCGGGACCTTCCTGATGCCTGGTTTCAGTGCGTGTACCGGCTTCTGGAAACAGGCAGGGAGTACGTCATTGACCGCGGCAGTTTCGAAGGCCAGAAACGGCTCGAATTCGATTTCGTCACCATCCATATCAAATACCCCGGACAACGGCCCCTGCTGCCGGAAATTCCCCCGGCCCTGGGGATCCCGAACCCCGTGGCCGACGGCTATGTTGAGGAATACCTCCCCTACCTCATGACGGCAGCCAAACAACCGGGTGAAGATTATACCTACGGCCAGTATCTGGAATCCCAGATCGAGGAAGTCACCCGCATGTACCGGGAAGATGGTTTTGGAACCAACCAGGCTTACATGACCGTGGGAGACCCCCAAGCGATCTACCTGGTGGATCCGCCCTGTCTGAGAGGTATCGACACCCGAATCAATGACGGGAAACTCCACTTCATCATCTATTTCAGATCCTGGGACCTGTGGAACGGCCTGCCGGCCAACCTGGGCGCCATCCAGCTCTTGAAGGAGTATATGGCATCCGCCATCGGTGTCGACGACGGTGAAATCATTGCATCCAGCAAAGGCCTTCATCTGTACGACTACGTGTGGGAGCTGGCACAGCTCAGAACCTGCAAAACCGACGTTTCAAAACCGGAGTAGCCTCGCCCATGACCCGGACCGATCTTAAGGGGTTGAGCGCTTCTGAAATGGAAGAGTGGGCCGTGAACCATGGGTTGGGCGCCTACCGGGGCCGGCAGATCCGGCACTGGACCCTGACACGGTTCGTCAAATCCTTTGACGAAATGGATAACCTCCCCAAAACGTTACGAACCCTGCTCAAAGAAAAAGCCCATATCTCGCCCTTGCGTGAGCTCAAAGCCGTGGAATCCGAAGACGGTACCCGAAAATACCTTCACCGGTTGGAAGACGGTCACATCATCGAAACCGTGCTCATCCCGGAAAGGGACCACCTGACCTTGTGTATCTCCTCACAGGTCGGCTGTGCCATGAATTGTTCTTTCTGCGCAACGGGAAAACAGGGATTGGTGAGAAACCTGCGGCCCAGCGAAATCATTGAGCAGGTCATTCTGGCAAAAAGGTCCCTTGAATACCCGGACCGGCTGAAAAACATTGTGTTGATGGGCATGGGGGAGCCTTTGGCCAACTACGATGCAGTAATCAGAGCGCTTCGGAATCTTATTGAACCGGACGGTATGAATTTTTCCCACCGCAAGGTGACCCTTTCCACCTGCGGCCTGGTCCCGGAAATGGGGAAACTGGCCCGCGACATCACCGTCAATCTGGCGGTTTCCCTCAACGGAGCGGATGACGAAACACGCAGCCGCCTCATGCCCATCAACCGCAAATACCCCCTGGACCCATTGATCCGGGCCTGCAGGGCGTTTCCCCTACCCAATCGGAGAATGATCACTTTTGAGTACATTTTGATAAAAGATATCAATGACCGGGGCCGGGATGCGCACAACATGTGCCGGCTCCTTTCCGGACTCAGGGCAAAAATCAACCTGATCCCGCTGAACGCGTCTCCGGGATCTAATATGTCACCCCCTTCCATGGAGAGAATCCTCCATTTCCAGAAGATACTGACGGACAGGCATTTCACCGCCATCATTCGAAAAAGCAAAGGTCGCGATATTCTGGCGGCATGCGGGCAGTTAAAGGGCGCATTTGAATCAAAATTCTGTTGACTTTCTCCAAAATTTTGTGATAGGAAGCCCTCGGACTGTAAACTGGATTCAACACCTCAGGAAAAGCTGAAAGCTCTTTTGTCATGGATGAAGACCTGAAAAAGCACATTAAGAGCCTGGGGTTTGTGAGCAGTGTCGGCATGGCAATGGCCTTTTCCATCGCCATAGGCGCGTTGGCCGGTTTTTACCTGGACAAATATTTTGACACAAAGCCGTGGCTTTTTTTCGTTTTCCTGGGGTTCGGCATCGCCGCTGCATTCAGGAATCTCTACATCCTTTATAAAAAAGCAAAAGACATGTGATGATCGGCAAAAAACTACAGGATATCAAAACATTCAACTGGGTCATTCTGTTCATATTGGGCGCCGTAAGCGGTGTCTTCATGGAAGTTCAATTTACCCTCGGGGTGATTCTGGGGGGGCTTATCATTATCGCCAACTTCAGTCTTTTGCACCACACCATGCGCAAAGCTTTCTCTGATCAGACCATCATGAAAAGTAAAAAAATGGCGTTGATCGCAAAATTTTATTTTAGGCTTGCCATTATGGGGCTGATCATTTATATCCTTATCACCCAGGCTTGGGTAAATCCTGTGGGTCTGGCTGTCGGTCTTTCTATCGTTGTGCTCAGTATCCTGAATTTTGGGATTCGGGCTGCTTTTAGAACATCTTCGCGGGAGGCAGTATAATCTTATGGAGCATCCTATTTTTTTCATTGACGCAATTCTGTCCGCCATGGGCTTTCATGATTTCGCCGTACATTATTCCCACGTGACCTATACGTGGCTCACCATGGCCCTTCTGATTTTGAGCGCCCTTTTCCTGGCCAAAAAAGTGACCATCGTGCCCGAAGGCGGTCAGAACTTTTTTGAGGTACTGATCAGCGGACTTGAGAACTTTATGGTGGAAATCACAGGGCCCGAGGGAAGGTTTTTCTTTCCTTTTATCGCTACCGTATTCCTCTTTGTTCTCGTGAGCAACCTGATCGGCCTGATTCCGGGCATGTTCTCCCCCACAGCCAACCTGAATACCACGCTGGCCCTGGCGCTCTGCACGTTCATTTACACCCATGTCATCGGCATCAAATTCCACGGCGCCAAATACATCAAGCATTTCTGCGGCCCCGTGTGGTGGCTCATCCCTTTGATGTTCCCCATTGAATTAATCGGCCATCTGGCGCGTATCATGAGCCTGAGTGTTCGACTCTTCGGAAATATTTTCGGAAAGGAAATGGTCCTGGCAATCCTGTTCGGTCTAGCCGGGCTTTATCTTGCGCCGCTGCCCATCATGTTCCTGGGCATCCTGGTATGCTTCATTCAGGCACTGGTGTTCATGCTGTTGGCCACCATGTACTTCGTGGGCGCCATGGAACACGCCCACTAATTTAAAGGGCTTGAACAAGAAATAAAGCACCTCTCTTGAGAGGGTCTATAAAGTTTATGGAAGAAGGCCATAAAAAAATTCTAAGGAAAGGAGGTCTACTATGAACAAGAAAACGCTGGTTGGTATTTTCGCGGCAGTCATGGTGATCGGTTCAGCTTCCATGGCATTTGCTGGTGATGATTCCGCTGTTAAGGCTGCCGGTCTCTGGGTATTCTTCGGAATCGCCATTGCTTGCGGGCTGGGCATCGGAATGGCTGCCATGGGTACCGGTATCGGTATGGGTAACGCCATTAACGGCGCCCTTCAGGGAACAGCAAGAAACCCGGAAGCAGGCGGTAAGATCATGACGACCATGATTATTGGTCTGGCTCTGATCGAATCCCTCTGTATTTACGCTCTGGTTATCTGCTTTATCCTTGTTTTCAAGATTCCGGACCTGGGAGGCATGCACGAACTCGTCGTTAAGTCCCTGGGTGGTTGATCAACAACTGACAGAATAAAGAGGGCCTGCTTTTGCGGGCTCTCTTTTTTTCAGCCCATGTGCATTATTTCACAATGGGTATTCGGCATCAGGATGGAACCCCATGTCCAAGGAAGCTAAAATTCCCAACCCCACCATCAAGCGATTAGCCGTCTACTCCAGGCCACTTGAGATTCTGCTGGAAACCGGCCCGCCGGTCATTTCATCGCAAAAACTAGCGGGACTCTGTGGGGTAAACCCTGCCCAGGTTAGGAAAGACCTGGCGTATTTCGGCGAATTCGGCATCAGGGGAGTGGGGTACGACATACGGGATCTGCTGCACGCCATCAAGGGTATCCTGGCAACAGACCGGAAATGGTCGCTCTGCATTGTGGGCATGGGGCATCTGGGAAGCAGTCTGGTTCAAAGCGAAAACTTCAAGAAACGAGGTTACATTGTCAAAGCCGCCTTTGACTCCGATGCCAGAAAGACAGGCAAAAAACTCTCCTGCGGACTGACCATTCAGGCGGCTTCAAGTATCTCGGAAGCGGTTCAGGCGCTGGACATTGAAATCGGGCTCATAACAACCCCTCCCCATGAAGCACAGCGGGTTGCCCATCTCCTTCAGGAAGGCGGCGTCGGGGCAATTCTCAATTTCACCACCATTCAGATCCGAACACGAAAAAAGTGTATTATTGAAAACGCAGACCTGTCCGTCAAATTCGAAAACCTCGTATATCACCTGGAACAGCTGGATAAAAAAGGGTAATTGGCCGCTCCCGGGTTTTGGTCTACAGATTTTCCTCTTTTCATTTTCTTCACACTATTAAGCCTGTTATCCCATTCCCATCCTTCAAATGGGGAACCCAGAACCGCGGAATTCCGGGGACACAATACTTAATCATTTCCGGGATGAGTGAATTCGCCATCAGAAAGCATGGCAAAAAGGGTAAAGGTAAACAAGGCATCTCCGAAACAAACTTTTTGAGTTGACACGCTCATATTATCGCGATAATATGAGTGCATGCGAACGGATGATTACATTCCAAGGAGCGTCGAGGGGTATGCCTTCGATGAAACACTCACCGGCAGGCATATGATTTTCCTGGCCGGCCCTAGACAGGTCGGAAAAACTCGGCTGGCAAAACAGTGGTTGGCAAAACAGGGATGCCAGCCTCTTTATTTCAACTGGGATGACATTGCGACCCGCCGGGCCTACTTGAATGACAGTCGATTTTTTGAATCTCCCGCGAGGAACCTGAACATTCATGACCCGTGGATTGTATTTGATGAGATCCACAAGCGCCGCCGCTGGCGGGATATCCTGAAAGGGGCCTATGATCTTTTTGACGAGGAGTTCAGATTTCTGATCACCGGCAGCGCAAGGCTTGATCTCTTTCGGCGCTCAGGGGACTCCCTGGTGGGCCGCTACAATCTGTTCCATATGATGCCGTTGAGCCTTAGTGAAGTTGTCCGCGAAAGGCGTAGGCCCTGTTTCCTAGGAGAGACTTCAAAAAGAAACTGTTACGAAACCTTCGAAGAGGAAATATCTCACGCTCCCGGGCCGGAAATCAAAGAAGCTTATCAAGCGCTCCACCGGCATGGACCTTTCCCAGAGCCCTTTTTAAAACAAAACGACCGGTTTTGTCGGAAATGGCACCAGGACTATATCAGCCTCCTTGTCCGGGAGGACCTGAGGGATATCAGCCGGGTAGTCGAGTTGGACAAGGTTGAAAACCTTCTTTTCCTGTTGCCTTCGAGGATCATGTCGCCCCTTTCCATGCCGGGTTTGGCCCGTGACCTCGAAGTGGCCCACACTACCGTGAAAAACTGGCTGGAGCAGTTAAAACGTCTGTACCTGTTGTTCTCGATTTCGCCATGGAATAGAAAAGTTTCCAGAGGGCTGAAAAAAGAGAAAAAGTGGTATTTTCTGGATTGGCACTATGCACCGGACGGCGCCGCAAAAGTTGAGAATATGGTTGCAACCTACCTCCATCGTACCTGCTTTGCCTTGACCGACATGGGATATGGCAACTACCGTCTCCATTACATCAGGACGTTGGACAAGAAAGAGATTGATTTCCTCGTTGTCCATGACGATCGACCAGTTCTCGCGGTCGAGGTCAAATCATCCTCAACCACACCTTCTAAAGCCCTCATGAACCGACACGGGTGGTCCCTCGATCCACCCACCCTGGGGATTCAAGTGGTTGATCAAAGAGACGTACTCAAAAAATATGCGGAAAACACATGGGTTGCCAGCATTGAGCGATTCCTGCGCCTGCTGGCGTAAAAAATCCGGCAAGCTGAAACCATTACTTTTTGCTTTCCAGTATTTTCTTCAGGTATTGCCCCGTATAAGATGACTTGCTGTTGGAAACCGCTTCAGGCGTCCCAATGGCTACCACCTGCCCGCCCCCTGCGCCGCCTTCCGGGCCCAGATCGATCACATGATCGGCGCCCTTGACCACATCCAGGTTGTGTTCTATGACCACCACCGTATTTTTTCTCTCCACCAGCCGGTTTAATACTTCCAACAGCTTCTCTATATCCGCAAAGTGGAGCCCGGTGGTGGGCTCATCCAGCAGATAGAGCGTTTTCCCCGTGCTTCGTTTGCTCAACTCCCTGGAGAGCTTGATCCGCTGGGCTTCCCCCCCCGAGAGGGTGGTGGCCTGCTGTCCCAGTTTTATATACCCCACACCCACATCCACCAGGGTCTTCAATTTTTTTTGAATGGGCGGAATGGCCTCAAAAAAAGCCAGCGCCTGGTTTACGGTCATATTCAGCACATCCGCGATGCTCTGCCCCTTGTATTTGATCTCAAGGGTGTCCCGGTTATAGCGGAGTCCTCCACAGACTTCGCAGGTGACGTAGACATCCGGTAGAAAATGCATTTCAATTTTGTTGATGCCGTCCCCTTTGCAGGCCTCGCACCGCCCCCCTTTCACATTGAAACTGAAGCGGCCGGGCTTGTATCCCCGGGCCCTTGATTCCGGCAGCATGGAAAAAAGATCCCGAATGTGGGTGAATGCGCCGGTATAGGTGGCCGGGTTGGACCGGGGGGTCCGGCCGATGGGGCTCTGGTCGATATTGATCACTTTATCCAGGTGTTTCATGCCCTTCAGCGCATCTAAGGGCCCCACCGGAGCCTTGGCATTATAAAGATGCCGACTGAGCGCCGGATACAGAATGCCGTTAATGAGGCTGCTCTTTCCGGATCCGGACACCCCGGTGACACAGGTGAAAGTGGCAAGGGGAATCTTCACCGAAACGCTCTTCAAATTGTTGAGCCGCGCCCCCTTGATGAAAAGGGCGTTTCCGTTTCCCTTTCTTCTGGCTGCAGGGACCGGAATCGTACGCCGTCCGGACAGATATTGTCCTGTGAGGGAATCCTGTGACTTAGCCAATGCGCCGGGGGGGCCGCTGAAGACCACCTCCCCGCCCTTGATTCCCGCACCGGGTCCCATATCGATGACATGATCGGCCATAAGAATGGTCTCCGCATCATGCTCAACCACCAGAACCGTATTGCCCAATTCCTTCAACTCCTTCAGGTTCTTAAGCAACCTCAGGTTGTCCCGCTGGTGCAGGCCGATACTCGGCTCATCCAGTACGTAGAGCACCCCGGCCAGTCTGGAACTGATCTGGGTGGCCAGCCGAATCCGCTGATCCTCGCCACCCGAAAGCGTTCCAGAACTGCGGTCAAGGGTCAGGTAATCAAGTCCGACACTCTTTAAAAATCCCAGCCTTTCCCGGATTTCCTTCAGCACCCCCTTGGCAATCACTTTTTCCCTTGTGCCCAGGGCCAGATGGTCAAAAAACCCGCAGGCCCCGTCCACGGAAAGGGCCGTGAGCTCGTGAATGGACCGGTCTCCCACCCGGACTGCCAGGCTAGTGGCTTTAAGCCTGGCACCGCTGCAAAGCATACAGGGCCGGATACTCATGTACTTTTCGATATCATACCGCACACGATACGAGTTGGTGTCACGATAACGACGCTCGAGATTGGGAATCACCCCTTCGAAGGGACGGTTCCGCGAATGTTTTCGACGGGCCGTTTTGAACTCAAACGGAATTTTTTCCCTGCCGGAACCGTACAGAATCACCTCCCGGATTTCCGCCGGCATATCCTCGAAAGGACGATTCCGCTCGATGCCGTAATGGTCCAGCACGGCACAAAGCATCTGCTGGTAGTACCCGGCAAATCGTCTGGGCCATGCGGTAATGGCACCATCCTGCAGAGAAAGGGCGGGGTTGGAAACAACCAGCGCCGGATCAAATGCCCGCTTTGTGCCCAGACCATCACATTCCGAACACGCCCCCGCGGGGTTGTTAAAGGAGAACATCTGGGGAGATAATTCCGGCATATTGAGACCGCATTTGGGGCATGCCGCCTTCTGGTTGAAAAACACATCCCCCGACCCCACCAATTCCACCACTGCCCTTCCATCCCCCAGGGAAAGTGTCAGCTCCATGGAATCCGTTAAACGCCGTTGAATCTCCTGTTTGACCACCAAACGGTCCACCACCACCTGGATGGTATGTTTTCGTGTCTTTTGTAGGACAATGTCCTCATCTAAAAGGTGCACCTTCCCGTCAATTCTCACCCGGGTAAACCCGTCTTTGCGAAGTCCCTGAAGCAGCTTCAGGTGTTCTCCCTTTCGATCTTCCACCAGGGGCGCCATGATCTGAATCCGGCTCCCCTCTTCCCAGGCCAGGACCTGATCCACAACCTGCTGAATGGTTTGGGAGCGGATCTCAATGCCGCATTCCGGGCAGTAGGGTTGCCCCACCCGTGCAAAAAGAACCCGCATGTAGTCGTATATTTCGGTGACCGTCCCCACGGTTGAACGGGGGTTGCGGCTGAACCCGCGCTGTTCGATGGAGATGGCCGGGGAAAGCCCGTCGATGGCATCCACGTCCGGCTTGTCCATCTGCTCCAGAAACTGCCGGGCGTAAGCGGAGAGAGACTCCACATACCGCCGCTGTCCTTCGGCATAGATGGTATCGAAGGCGAGGGACGATTTGCCCGATCCGGAAAGGCCCGTAATCACCACAAAACGGTTCCGTGGAATATCGACAGAAATATCTTTGAGGTTGTGCTGGCGGGCGCCTCGGATTTTGAGGGTGTCCATGGACATGTCAGTTTCGGGTTCCGGGGTCAGGGTTCCGGGCCAGGACAGCCCTGTTTTCAGCCATTTTTGTTGCCATGAGGATGGCGGCCTTGAGGCTTGAAGGATCCGCCCGGCCGGTTCCTGCGATATCATAGGCGGTGCCATGGTCCACAGAGGTCCTGATAATGGGGAGACCCAGAGTCACATTGACCGCATCGGAGAAGTGCAGCAGCTTGAGTGGAATAAGCCCCTGGTCATGGTACATGCAAACCACCGCTTCAAACCGGCCGGCAGCGGCCCGGTTAAACAGGGTGTCCGCGGGAAACGGCCCTTCCACATCAATCCCCTGCTCTCGGGCTTGGGAGATGGCCGGGGAAATAATCTCCTGCTCTTCAATTCCAAAAAGCCCTTCTTCGCCCGCATGGGGGTTCAGGGCGGCCACCGCCAGGCGCGGCCTCGAAAATCCCAAATCTTCCGTCAGGGCTTTGGCCGTAATCACAATGGTTTTATAGACCCCTGCCTGATCCAGCAGCTCAGGCACCGCCTTGAGGGCACAATGGATGGTCACCAGCACCACCCGGAGTTTGGTCCCCGCCAGCATCATCACATAATCTTTGGTATTTGTTTTTTGCGCAATCAGCTGGGTATGGCCGTCGTACTTGTAGCCTGCCTGATGCATGAGCACTTTACTGATGGGGCTGGTAACCATCCCCTGGATTTCGTCCCGGGCCGCCATGTCCACGGCCCGCAGGATATAGTCCACCATGGCCTTTCCCCCCGCCACAACGGGTCTTCCCGGTGTAATAACCCCCGAATCCAAGTTTGACAAAGGCATGAGGTCCACCACGCCCGGTTTTGCTACCGCCTCGGCAGGGGTGGAAACGGGGTTGACGGTCATTTCTCTTGCCATCAATCCCTTTTCCGACAATCTCAAAATGGTATCGGACAGCACCACACCATCGCCCAGAACAACGGGGCGACACGATTCGTAAAGCATCCGGTCCGTCAGCGCCATGGCGATGATCTCGGGGCCGATGCCCGCCGGATCCCCCATGGTAATGCCCATACAAGGTAGTTGTTTCAAAATAGAAGGTTCCCCATTTATATAAAAAGAGGCCCTGCCCCCACGCATGTTCAAGCGCATAGGGGCCGGGCCACAAAACAAAACCGGCATATGATTTCCCACATGCCTGACTTTCAATTCAGTTCTTCGGCTTTTTCCGTCCCTTCCAATTTCAAGTGATAAATGATAAACGGAGGGAATGGTAGAGCCTCTCAGTCTTTGACCGGTTAAGAGTATGCCCTATCCGGCAGAGGGTTTCAATGGTTTTTAACAAAAACGTTCGGATGGTAAAACAATGAACAACGCCCGCCAAATTGCCTTTGGCTATTCAACCCGGTGCAATATCAAATGCGACCATTGCGTGGCCGCTCACGACGGTTCGCCGGAAACAAAAATGGCCCTTCGGAGTGCCGTTCAAATCATTGAGGAAATGTCACGTTCTCACGTCACGGGCATCAGCTTTACCGCGGGCGAACCTTTTCTGTACGCAGACGACATGAATGAACTTGTTCGAAGGTGCAAAAAGCAAGGCATTTATTCGAGGATTGTCACCAATGGCTATTGGGCCAGGACCAGGGACCGCTCAGATGAAATGGTGTCAACACTGAAAAACAGCGGTTTGTCGCAGTTAAGAATCAGCTTCAGCCGCTGGCATCAAAAAAATGTGACCCGGGAAAAAATCCTCAACGCGGCATGGAGCTGCCAAAGGTACGGCCTTGACTATTTCATATCCTTTGTTACGGATTTTGAAAAGGAGGATGATGCTCAGGAACAGTTTCTTCAGGACCACCGATTGAAATATTTTCCGGAACCCCTCATCTATTTCGGCAACGCTACAAGAATCAAACAACCCCCCGTTTTCACGGATTACCCCGCCCACCGATGTGCCATGAACCCCTATCTATCACCGGATCAGGACATGTTTGCCTGTTGTGACGCCGGAACCCAGTTTACGAAAACGGACGCTTTTTACCTGGGCAACCTGAAGAACCATTCCGTTGACCATCTGTTTCAAAAAAAGGAGGACAACCTCCTGTTTCATCTGATCAAAACCATGGGACTTACGGCCATGGCCTCATTTCTGGGATTCAGAGCCAGCGAAATCGTCAAATACAGGAAATGCAATCTTTGTGAAGCGTTGTTTAATTCATCGGACCATCTGGAACGGCTGAAAAAATCCGCAAAAACGGAACTCCTTCACTGGACCCGATAAGGTCCTACCAATCGGTTAAATCCTCATCTTTTTTGAGTAGAATCCGAGCATCCGCAACCGCAAGGCCCTCTTCGTAAGCGATGACGGGATTGAGGTCAATTTCCTGGATGTCATTGTAGGACCCCACAATTTCAGAAATGGTCAGCAGCAGATGTTTAATCGCCTTTCGGTCTACCGGTGGGCTGCCCCGGAAGCCATTCAGCAGTTCCACGGACCGGATGCGTTCGATCATCCTGCGGGCCGTACGCTCCGAAATGGGCAATACGCGGAACACCACGTCCTTTAACACCTCTACCAGGGTGCCGCCGATCCCGAACATGATGACGGGCCCGAACTGATCGTCCATCTTGGTGCCCATAATCAGTTCTAACCCGCCCTTCATCATGGGCTCCATGAGAATGCCGTGAATGCGCGCCCCTTGATCGTAGCGAACAGCACTCTCCATGATGTGTTCGTAGGTATCCCCGATTTCCTGGTCGCCGCACAAGTTGAGCTGCACGCCGCCCGCCTCGGTTTTGTGAAGGATATCAGGCGATACGATTTTCATGGCCACGGGGTCATCCATGGCTGACGCCGCAGCAACCGCTTCTTCCCTTGAGTGAACCAGCCGACTCCGGGAGAGTTGCCCCCCGTGAAGACCGATCAATTCCTTTGCTTCATGTTCATAAAGCGCCTTGCGCCGTTCCATGCGGGCTTTTTTAAAAATCTCGCGCCCCCGAGTCTTTGATTTTTTGCCTTTACTGAATATAAATTTCCGTTTTGCCTGATAACTGCGCAGGTAATTCCCATATTCCGAAAGGGCGGAAATGCTCTTACACCCCACTTCAACGGAGTCGTAAACCGGAATATTGTAATACCGAAGCAAATCGAGGGAATGGGGTCTGGCATAATTGTAAAGGCTGTGAACCACAATGGGTTTGCCCATATCCTTCACCAGCTTTCCCATTCGATGGGCAGCGTCTTCCTCAACGAACCCCAGGCTTTCCGCAAACCGAATGTTATAACCGCCGAATAGGCCCACCACCAACAAACCGCCCACTTTAGGATCGTGGAGCATAATCTCTGCGCAATCCGCCAGCACCGCCGGATTCTCATCTCCCCCTCCCGCAATATCAACGGGATTTCGGGTGGATGCCCCCACAGGCAGCAGGGTTTTGAGCTTTTCCCTGGTTTTCTCCCCCATGGGGGGAATATTCACACCAAGGTCCGTCAGCTTGTCCGCCGCGATGGTGGCATGTCCCCCACCATCCGCCAGGATGGCAACAGACTGATTCTTGATGTGGGGAAGGCCGGCCAGGGTTTCGGCTGCGGGAAACAGCGCATCAGAATCTTCAATGACAATAATGCCCGCCCTTTGAAATGCGGTCCGTGCTACCTCCGACATGCCCGCCAGGGCACCGGTGTGGGACCCCGCTGAAAGTTTTCCCGTGGCGGAACGGCCGCTTTTCAACATGATGATGGGCTTTTTTCGGGTGGTCTGATAGGCCTGCTGCAGAAAACGGCGACCATCCCGCATCCCTTCCACATACATCAAAATGGCCCGTGTGTTGGGGTCTTCCTGGAAAAAACCCAAGTATTCATGGAACTTGAGATCTGCCTCGTTTCCAATGCCCACGTAATAACTGAACCCCTGGCGACTCTTGATGGCCGCTTCCGTAATGAGGGAGAGGGCCATATTGCCGCTCTGTGAAATCAGGGCGATATGCCCTTTCGGCACATCTTTCAGACCCACCAGATTCATGTTGGTATGGAGGTTCATCATGCCTGAGGTGTTGGGACCGATCACCCGGATTTTGTGTTTTCTGGCTATGGTGATAATCTCTTTCTCCAGATCCTTTCCCGCCTGACCCATTTCGCCAAAACCCCCGGCGACGATGACCACACCGGCCACACCCTTTTTGCCGCAATCATCCAGGATTTCGGGGATGGTAGCAGCGGGCGTGGTGATCAGGACCATTTCCACATGGCCTTCAATTTCAGAAACCTTTCCATAACATGGAAATCCCAGGACACTTTTTTCCTTCGGGTTCACGGGGTAAATCCGCCCCTCAAAACCCTGGTTTAACAGGGTCTTAATGGCCTGGTATCCCCGTTTGGTTTCCTTTTTGGAAGCACCCACCACCGCAACGGACGTTGCGTTCAACACATGTTCCAGACCCATAATTCTATCTCCCCTTGAACACGGGTTTACGTTTTTCCGCAAAAGAGCGAATCCCAGTGTGCCAATCCTCCGTGTTCATGCAAGCCAGAATCGCCTCGGATTCGGCCAGGAGGACGGTTTCCATATCCCGATGCGGCCCCTTTCGGATCAACTCTTTGGTCAAGGACAACGATGTGGGCGCTTTTTCCGCCAGGGCGGATGCAAAGGAAAGGACTTCTGGCATCAACCGGTCCACCGGTACCGAGTTTAACGCCAGTCCCATGGCAACGGCCTCCGGCCCGTGAACAATTCTGCCCGTATAAATCAATTCCCTGGCGCGCATACTTCCCACCAGCTGGGTCAGAAGATAGGTGACACCACCCCCCACGCAGGTGGCCAAACCGGTTTCGGGAAAGGCGATGGTGGCTGTGTCCGCCATAAACAGGAAATCCCCGTTCAAGGCCATTTCCGTTCCCGCCCCCCTGGCCGGACCATTGACGGCCACAATGACCGGTTTGGGAAATTCGTAAATCATTCGGGTGGTCTCGTGGGCCATTAAAATATATTCCCGCTTCTGCCACGGGGTCCGATCGTCGGCGGCGTGCTTCTTTAAATCCGCCCCCGCACAGAAAGCCTGCTTCTCGCCCTCCGGCCCTTTCCGGACCGAGCCGGTGATAACAAGCACTCTGACATGGGCATCATGCCTTATCTCCGTCAGAAGATCCTGTATATCCAGATACATCTGCTCAATCACCGCGTTCATGCGCTCCGGGCGGTTCAACCTGATGATCCCCATAAATCCATCTCGCTCATACAACACCGTTTCAAAAGCCATTGCACTTTTCTCCACTTTTCATGGTGAACATTGGATTTTTCTTGCCAATTGTTGTTTCCGTTATAAGATACTGAAGGTACGAGTAGACAAAAAAGGAGGCGCCGATCATGCCCACTCAATTTCAAGTGATCATTCAGGAGAACTCAGACCTGCTTTCAGAAGCGGGCGCAACCCTCTTCGCCGAAAGTGCCGAACAGGCGGTCGAAGACAAGGGTTTTTTTACGGTGGCCCTTTCGGGGGGGTCCACCCCCAGGGGCATGCACCGGCGACTGGCGGAAGATCCTTTTCATTCCGGCATTTGGTGGCATAAGACCCACATATTCTGGGTTGATGAACGCTGTGTTCCAGTGGAAGACCCCGCCAGCAATTACGGCGCAGCCCGCAAAGATCTCATTAACTGGGTGCCCATCATCAAAAAAAATGTTCACCCCATGCCTGTCCATATGCCCCCACACGCAGGTGCCGTGCATTACCAGCGGGAGATTACGGATTTTTTTAAAACCGGCCCCGCTGAAATCCCCGCATTCGACCTGGTTCTGCTGGGCATCGGGACTGACGGGCACACCGCATCGCTGTTTCCCGAAACACCGGTATTACGGGAACAAAAACAACTTGTTTCAATGGTCAAGGGCGGGTCGCCCATGGTGAATCGGTTGACCATGACCTACCCTGTCCTGAATCAAGCCCGCGAGGTTGTCTTCCTGGCATCCGGAACAGGAAAAGCTGCCATTGTTCAGGCATTAATTGAAAAAAAGCAACGGACCCTGCCAGCCCTGGGAATCCGCCCACGATCCGGAAAATTGACCTGGCTGCTGGATCGGGAATCCGCATCCCTCCTCCAAAAGGATTAAGGGAACTTCCAAAAAATAATCTGCGCATCCTGCTTGCCCTTTTGCCCGTCTTCTACGTTGTGACAACAGGCACATAGCTCACTATGCACATGTTATCACGCCTTGAATACGAACAAAAGTTCTGTACGATATGCGTATATTATTTTCTTTCAGCTCCCTAAGCATCAGATTCTTTTAGAGAAAAGTGCACATCCCCCGGCACCATCCTAAAATCAACCTTCGGTTGGTAGGTCGGCATGAAAAAGGTTCTTCGCCAAAAAACGCCCGTCAGAAGAAAATATGGCGCCTGGTAAATAAAATCGGGCACCAGATGGTACCATCTATAACCGCAGGTTCTGAAGTAATTACGGCACCTGCTCCCGTACCCCAGTTCTTCAGCGGCCGTCTGCGCGGCATCCCGCTGACATCTGGACTGCAAGATGGGCTTGAAGATACGCTTGTCAAAACCATACAGAAACAACTGGTCCTTGATCTGCTTGTAGTTCTGATAGCGGGAACGGGCATCCAACTGACTGAAAAGGGGCAGCATAGCAAGAAAAAACATCAGCATCCATTTTGAAAAAGTGCCGATCGCCGTCAAATCTCCAAAGGATGCGGAAAAATGCGAAGGGATCATACAAAGCAAGGCCAGTTCAGCAAGGGTCATGAAATGCAGAAAACGGCCTGCCCTCAAATATGACTGTAAAGGATAGGGATTATCAACCGTATGGATTCGCATGTGCAAACATCCCCTTTTTGTCTTGAAAAAACTTGGATTTCTAGTATAGACTTTAAAGGTTAATCATTGCTTTATGGTAAAATACACTAATTGCAGATATTTTGAAACCGAGGAATGAAAGGAGGGCAATATTATAATGGCTGAACAAAGTGCTTTAACGGACAAAGTTATCCTGGTGGTGGATGACGAACCCGATGTTTTGGAAACCGTAGAGGAAGAATTGGACATGTGCCTCATCCACAAGGCAACGGATTATGATACAGCGCTCCAATACCTTCTCAGTTACACATATGACATCGTTATCCTTGATATTATGGGGGTAAACGGGTTTGAACTCCTCAAGACGGCCGTGTCGAGGGAATTTCCCACTGTGATGCTGACTGCTCACGCCCTTTCTCCGGAATCCTTGAAAAAATCCATCAAACTGGGCGCTGTTTCATTCCTCCCCAAAGAAAAAATTGCGGATCTCAGCGTTTTCCTGGAAGACGTGGTACTGGGAGGAGGCAAACCGGTATGGGAAAAACTTTTCAGCAAGCTGGGGCAGTACTTCAGTAAACGTTTTGGACCGGACTGGAAAGAAAAGGATCGGTTTTTCAAGGAGTTTGAAGAAAAGCTGAAAGAAGACATGGGAGATTAGCGTTCCAGAAACGCCTTCTTTTCAAAATCTGCATTCCCCGATTATGAAGGGCTCCGCAGCTCTTTTTACCTTAGTTTGAGAGGTTGACATGGGATTTCTTTCAGGGCTCCAGGAATATTTGAAAGAAAATTACAATACGTCAGCATTTGATCAGGCCTGTGAATCCAAAGCGCCATGGGAATTCCACCTTCATGGCCATCAAATCATCCGTGCGGAGATCCAAAAAAATCTGGTCTACGATCTGAAAATCAAAAGCAATGGCACCAAAGGATCGGTACTGTCCAAGACAGATGTAAAGTTCCTTTACCCGCTGGAGATTTCCGAGAAAGTTCGGCCCCTTTTGGCAACAGATGCAAAAGTTAAAAAGGCGGCGCTGGAACCGATTATTCAGCCCGCCCTGAGACACCACATCAAGAACAAATCCCTTTTTCCACTGATGAAAGAAAGGAAGGTGGTTTTCTTCACGCTACTTGAGGGGGAAGTCATCAAGGGACTCATAACCGGTTTCAGCCGATACGAGATCACCTGCAGCCTCAAAGGGGGTCTGCCGGTTTCCATCCTGAGACATGCCGTTTATGGTGCTCGCGACAAAAAGGGGCGCAGTTTCCTGAAATCCTTTCAGGGGACCCGCAGAGACTGGGAAAAAAGTTCTCTTTATGTGCCACAGTAAGGGCCCCGGCACGCTTCCTGACCAACGGCTATTTTGCCCAGGATTCAGTGACACCCTGATTTCCACTTTCGGACATCACTTGCCCGAGTTAACCATCAGCGCGTAATAATTCTCCTTTTCAAAGAAAAACTGTTCAACGGCATAATTCTGTCCGGCATTAAGGTCCAGCACCACCCGTACCTTCGGCTTGGATCCTTTGTGAACTCCCACCCGAATCCGCTTCACAACACCTGTTTTGACAGACAGATTCTTTTTGACCCCCGGCGCCAACCGCGCTGAAAAAAAATCGCACACAACCCGGGGCGCCTCACCCTCAATCACCATAATTTCAGGCGGGTAGTAACCGCTGAGCTCAAAGATGATCTGGGCGTGATTGGGGTCTGTAACCACAGTACGAATCCCGTTGATCACCTTTTTCTTTCCGCTTCCGGGACTTGAACGGGCCGTTTTGGAAAGAGACCCGGAGGATCCATGAACAAGGGAACGATAGGCCCAGCCCGACCGGCCATCTTTTAAACGTACCGCATACCAGTTTCCCTTCTGACCGGTCACCTGAAGGGTACCGCCACGGGCCACGGTAAATAGAACTTTTTCCTTAACAGACGGGCCTTTACGGATATTTCCCACCGGCACCACCACGGTCATTTTTTTCGGGTTTTCCTCAACAGATTGGGTCTTCGCTCCCGCCGGTTTTTCAGCAGGAGCTGAAGCCTGGGATCCTGGATCGGGTGCGGGTTTTTGAGCGCCGGAAGGTGAGTGCTTCTGTGCAAACTTCTGATCTTCAGCAACCAAAGGCGGCTTTACCGCAGGCGGAGATGGCGGAACTTTGGGCGTCTTATCCGTTTCAGACAAATCCGGGGGGACCTGTTTCTCCAGATCCTGCGACAATATCCCTTTGCCCGGGGGATCATCGGGGGACACATCCTGTATTCGGGAAGGATCCGGGTTTAAAGGCTCTCGGGCAGGTGGGCCCGGCGTTTCCGGTAAGCTTTCTTCCACTGGGGCCGCGGGTTTCTGAACAGAGACATCGCTTTTTTCGGGCCCTTTATCTGAGGCAGCGAATGATTTAATGGGTTCCCGGACTTCCAGCTTAGTCGTGGCCAGAACCGTTGGCGGTTCCCCATCGGACGTTCTGCCCCACAACAACAGAGATATAATCCCCAGAAAAACGATTGCAAAACAAATGGCCCCAATCAACCATATGGCTGCGGAACCACGGTTGCTGAGAAAAGAATCCCTGGTCTTGTTCCACGAAAAAAGACGGCCCGTAAGCATGGTGATCTGCCTCCCGTCATCTAAATTCTTTCTTTCTTGGCCCGATCGCAGTTCTCCCCATCCATTCCCAGAAAACAACGGTAAGGTTTTTAATTATCACTATATTTTGATATCTGTCAATCTTTTCTATTCATCACTGGATATTCGACATAAGCTCGGGCGCAAATAGCAAGTCCCATTTTGAAGTGTGTCATAGGTACCCAGAAGCTTTTTGGATCGTTTTTCGCAGTAGGTTGAAGGGGTAATAGGCTTGGACTTAACGATCACCGATCTCA
>JAERTK010000160.1 GCA_016844935.1 Desulfobacteraceae bacterium
GAAACTACTGTTTGCATATTTCAGTGCCACAGGAAACACCGAAAAGATTGCGGACGCCATGGTTAGTGGTGGCTTCGGCTGAGTTCCTGGGTGCGCACACCTTCAATCTTGGGGGCTGGCAGGCCATGAACAGTCGACCAGTGGGTGTTGGGGACGTACTTCAGATTATTAGTTTCATAACAAAATTGTGCCATTTGACATCTGTCCCCCGCGATGGTACGGTTTTCGGGATGCCGGGTTTGATATAGAGTATCCGGATGCATGGTATCATGTAATGAACAGGGGAAGGCACGGGGAATCCGTCTTCAGATGATGTTCATATCCTGTGGGGAAAATCATGAAGAACCCCTCCCTGAAAATATTCACAACAGCACTGATGATTTCCGGCAATACCATCGGCGCGGGAATCCTGGGTCTGCCCATTTTATGGGGAATGGCGGGAGCACTCCCTTCGATTGTAGGTCTAATGGCGATCTGGATGGTGATGCTGGGAACCGCTTTTGTGCTGGTCTGGCGGATGACGAGCCATGGCCCGGAAGTGACGGGACTGCCGTCGCTGTTTCAAAAAGAACTGGGGCCCTTCTGAAAAGGGTTTGCCACCATCGGCTATCTGATTAACTACTTTGGCATCCTGGTGGCGTATCTCTGCGGGGGCGCAACCATCATTTGCCACCTGTTCGACATCAATATCCCGCAATCCATTGTTACCCTTATTCTATTTGCCATTCTCACCGGAATCACCCTTTTTGGCGTGGAAGTGGTTCGCAAAAGCAACGCTCTGTTAATGGCCTTGCTTTTTGTGGCATTTTTGTACCTGATCATCATCTCCGGGAAGAGTGTCCATCTACAATGGTTCCGATATGCGGACTGGCACTGGGCATGGGAGTCATGCTGTTTTTCGCGGTGACCATGGGGATGGAACTGCTCCAGGAAACGGGCCAACTCGAAATCAAGCCCCATACGGAATACTGGACCTCAATATCTCAACACGAATAGAAAAAAGCCCGGGGTTTGGTGGGTCGGTCGTATTACAGGCTTGCTTTCTCTGATTCGATGGGCACAAATTCCCTTAAAACCGATTCATAGCTTCCGCCCGAGGCAGATACATCCCTTTCCTGAGTCTTTGCACTCAGGGGTTCCGGGTCTGCCATTTCGTCGACATGTGGCTTTTCAGACGTCTCCACCATCGGTTTATCGGTTTCGGGTGAGGATTCAGGCGCAACACCGCTGCTGGTAATGGAGATAAAGTTCCCTGATCTATCCAGAAAAACGGAAAGATTCACCAAGACCTCAAAATTCATTGAATAGGCCACCTTTTCCCCGTGAACCCCCATGGATGCATTCTTGCACAAGATGTCCTCCCCCACATCCAGGTTATGAACCCTTTTGAAAATTTTCTGGATTACGTTGCGGTCAAAATTCGAAGCAATGGCTTCAGCCAGCGCTTTCTCCCCTTTTCGGATGGCCTCAGGATTCGCGACTCTCATATACACCGCTCCTTCACTTTAAATGCAGGATTTCTTCTGCAAGATTTAGATAACACCTGCCACCGAAGGACCCCATATCCCGAAGAAAAATGGGGATACCGTCCATGGGAGCGTTTTTCAACAAGGCATTTCTGGGGATGACCGTGTTAAACAGCAGATGGCCGAAACGCTCCCTGGCAGACTCACAAATACGCTGGCTTTCGCTTTCTCCCACATCAAACATGGTCAGTAAAATACCACCCATGTGTAGCCTGGGATTGCCGTTTTTTTTGATGATATCCATAATTTGCATCAAAGGCGCAACCGCATCCAGTGCGTATGTTTCACATTGCATGGGAATGAGCAGAAAATCCGCTGCTGTCAGGGCGTTAAAGGTGAGAAGTCCTAAAGAGGGGGGCGTGTCCAGGATGACATATTCAAAAGAGTCCTTTACCCGTTCCAGAAAATGCCGAAGTTTATTTTCTTTGTCTGGGGATTCCATCAGTTCCATTTCCACCCTGAACAGCTCCATTCGAGCGGGCAGCAACTTCAAGAAATCCAGACTGCTTTTGAGAATAACATTCCCCGGTGCAGCGCCGTCAACCAGGGCATGATACATGTTTTTCTTAAGGGTTGTTTTGTCGATACCCAGGCCCGATGTGGCGTTCCCCTGGGGGTCCAGATCAACCAGAAGCACATTTTTCTCCATTAAAGCCAGCGCCGCAGAAAGATTGACCGCCGTGGTTGTCTTCCCCACCCCTCCCTTCTGACTTGATATGGAAATGACGGTTCCCACGTTATAAGCCCATTGTTGGTTGAATTTGCTGTATCTCGCCGATGGTTATAATGGACTTTAAGATTAACCGTTTTTCCGGCTTGCGGTCAATTCATTTTTGTCTTTTATGCGTTTTTCCCAGGGAATCAGGGTCTTTCGGAAAGCAACACGCGGATACGCTCTGTAAATCCCTTCCTCAGAATCCCCAAATCCACCGCCTGCCCCACTTGCATCTCTTCAACATGCTGAACCAGCTGTTTCATATCACCGATGGCAGTGCCGTCAATATCAGTGATAATGTCGCCCCCCAGGTGAAGCCTGATTCCCCGGATCACCACTTTCCGGTTTCCACCCCTCACACCGGCCTGATGTGCGGGCCCGCCGCGTACCACCTGAACCACCAAAACACCTCTAGATACCTCGATGTTCAGACCCTCGGCCAGGGAAGGGTTCAGGGAAAGCCCGGAAATACCAAGCCAGGGCCTGGCGACCCTTCCGGAAGTAATCAATTGAGCAGCCACCCGCCTGGCCAGGTTGATGGGTATGGCAAAACCGATCCCCTGGTATCCACCCGAAAGGCTGAAAATGGCGGTGTTGATCCCGATGACATGGCCGTTTGAATCCAGCAGCGGGCCACCTGAATTCCCCGGGTTGATGGCGGCATCTGTCTGTATCAGGTCTTCAATCTCGTTACCGTCTTCAGTCCTGATACTCCGATGAAGCGCACTGATAATGCCGGTGGTCAGGGTATGGGAAAGCCCGAACGGATTCCCAATGGCAATGGCTTTTCGTCCGGGCAGAAGTTTGTCCGAATCTCCCAGTGTGGCCACCGCTTCCACATCGCCCGGGGGGATTCGAATCACAGCGAGGTCGGTCCTGGGATCCCGCCCCACCAGGGTTGCTTCAATTTTCTTTCCATTCACCGTGGTAACCGTCAGCTTCTGAGCTTTGGCCACCACATGGTTGTTGGTGAGGATGTAACCCCTCCGATCAATAATAAAGCCGGATCCCTGCCCCTGCCGCGGGATAACTTCCATCCAGAAGTTCATGCCGAGGGTCGTGGTGGCGATATTGACCACCGCCGGATGAACTTTTTGAAACACATCCACATTGATTTCCTCATCGGAAGAGTAAACAGCTTCCTGGGCCACCAATGAAGGTTCAGAGGTATTGAAGTCCAGGGATTCCACCGTGGGTCTTTTTTCCGGAAAAAAGAATCTATCCTCTTTTTTGAACCATAAAAACAGAAAAAGCAGAAGAAGAATAAACCATATGGTTTTGGTTGAAAATTTTGGCATCATCAGGGTCCTTATTGGAAATATGTCAGACTTACCAATATAGGTCTTTAGGGACAAATTTCAAATACCGGCTGATTACTAATTGGGAAACGTCCATTATCAAGGGTATCATTGAATAGGGCCGGGTCACTGCTGGATTTTGCTCTCAGGAAATACCAATACAGCATGCCAGTGGGACGGATCACCTATTTCTATCTTGAACCCATGTCCTTTTTTGAATTTGTTCAAGTGCAGAAAAAGATCACTCCCAAGAGGCTTGCCAGTTCGCTCATGCTGACAACTTCCTGATATTTTTCTCCTGAAGTTCGTCTCCAAAAAAATTTAGTATTGTGTCCCCGGAATTTTTAGGTCGATCATATCTATGAATCTTATCTATGGCCAGTGATTCGGTTTAAGTTCAAGGAGAAAATCCTCAACCGGCCAACAGGGAATTTCATCAACCATGAGTTTCTCTGTCCCTCCATATATCAGCATTGCACTGGCTTCCGGGTAGTCGCTCAGGAATGTCTTAAGTGATTTTAGGCTCTTGGGATGAATTTGTTTTGAGCTTTTAACTTCCATCGCGTGGAAGTGATCCTCTCCATACAATACGAAATCAACCTCGGAGCCCCCCCGAGACCGCCAAAAATAACAGTCCACTTGACCGTCCGAGTAATCGCACCAGGCTTTAAGGTGCTGTAAAACAAGGCCTTCCAAAGCCGTCCCACCAATTTCATCGGGACTGTCAAGCGGCCCCCTGGGGCGCAAATGGCAGTAAACACCCGCATCAAACAAATAGAATTTCGACTGTGCCGTCATTGCGCGTTTCGCACGTTTGGCAAAGACGGGAAGCTTATACCCCAATAACAGATCTTCAATAATCGATAGATAGTTTTCGACAATCTTTCGGGAAACCTGGCATTCTCTGGCGATATTACTGAGGTTTAGAATACTGCCGTGAGAAAAGCTGATGGCTTCCAGAAATCGGGCGAAGGCGCCGATATCTCTTACCAAGCCTTCTTCCTTGACCTCTTCTTTCAGGTAGAGGGTAATGTAGGTTGCCAGTGTCTTGCCGGGTGCATTTGCCGATACGACTAAAGGAATCAGGCCATTTTTGAGCGCCGCATCAATTGAAAAGTCTATGCCCAATTCAGCGGCCATAAATGGATGGAAATGGGTTAAGAGGGCACGGCCCGCCAACAGGTTTACGCCCCCACGGCGCAGTTTTCGAGCACTGGAGCCGGTTAGGATAAATTGATGTGTTTTGTATTCCTCAATCAAACTGTGGATGCTGTCCAGCAGTGCCGGTGCCTTTTGGACTTCGTCAATAATGTATCGTGTTGTCTTTGGGTTCGCCTTGACAATTTGTTTGATCCGCTCCGGATGTGCAATATGGTTTCTAAATGTTCTGTCGTCCAACAAGTCAACCCGGTAGGCATCTGGAAATGTTTTTTTAAGCCAGGTGGATTTACCCGTCCCTCTTGGGCCAAAAATAAAAAAGCTATCCGCAGGAGCGCTAAAAAACCTTTCAGTGAATTTTTTCATCATTCCCCCCCATCTGGCTATCGCAAAATGAACCTATAAGGTAAATATTGAGTCTCGTTTTTACCCTTTCAGATCAAAAATGCAAGCTATATGGGTAAAGGGGTCACACCTATTTAATTTTTTTTCTTTAGCCTCCCTCTTTTTCGGGGGACAACCACCTTGCCAAGTTCGTCGGCCAATCTTTCCAGAAATAACTTCCTCCCCCCACACCTTACCCTGTTGTGCTGCCTCACGAATCGCCTCCAGGCCTCCACCCCATTTTGTTCGTGAAAAAACTCTATGGCTGGATGCTGATCCGTGGAGGGAATCCGCCATGACTGTCTGATCTTCCGTTTCATAAAGATGGTAGCCGGCAATTAAATTTAGGTGTGACCCCTTTACCTTTACTTCAGAAACATCATAACGCAGTCACCGAAAAGAACAAGGTCGTTCAATTCGGAATCGATAACCGATTTCACAATATCCAGATTAGTACGCTGATAGTCATGAATGACTGTATTGCGAAAATGAACCATGTTTTTAAGTTTTTTCATCAAGCGCTGGTCAATCACATTTTTCTTCTGAAGCAGTTCAAAGCTTTCAGCGCTGGATGCGGGGATCCCCATCTTGTGCTTTTTAATAACGTGATTGGCAAGATCGATAGCCTGCTCACAGGCTCGGATCACATTGAGTATAGCCGCATCCTGTCTTGTGTAATCCGTCTCAAAACCGTCTGGATTCTTTTGATACTCTTCTCGCGCCCGCTCCACGCAGAGCTGAATACTCTGAATTTTATTGATGACTATATCATTCATATCCTGTAAGCCCTCCCCGTTTCCATAAAGGCATCCAGAATTTCCCGTCGCTCCTGATTGAGTTTTTGATAATAGGACATCACCAGCATTTCAAATTCATCCACAGCATATTGGCTCGCACAGTATAGGAGCCGGCCGGTGGCGATGATTTCTTTCTGGAACACGGTTGATACCTGGCGGAGATTGACCAGGTCAACATCTTTCCGCATATAATCCGCAAGAATTGCGCGACATGAACTCAGCGCCAGGGGGCTCATTTCTTTTGCTCCCGACGGGGGAAACAGCAGACCAATATCCATATCACTGTCCGGCCATTCGTCTTCAGTATCGTGTGAACCGAAAATATATATGGCCTGCACATCGGGGTAGTTCTCAAGGATGATCCGTTTAATCGCGTCTCGACTGCTCATACCGCCATCCCCCGCGTTCTTCATGGCATCATTGCCGAAAACATTCACCACCCTCACCGCAAACTTATGTTCAACTTGATACCAGATACCCAAATTTTAGAGTTTTCTTAGAATGACACAAGAATTTTATGATATCAACAAGTTTGGCACAAATTCCGGATTCTTCTTGTCTGCAAATCAATATTTCCCTATAGCTCCCGCTCGAAAATGAAATTTCCACCACGCAGCAGAACCATTGAATATTTTCAAACCCCCTATCAATTCCCCGGGAGGTAATAATGCGCCGCAAACCCACAGTTCTTCTGATCTCCACCATGGGCACCAAACACCAGGAGGCGGAATTTGTCATGGCCTGCTAAATTGTTACGTTCACACCTTTCAATTTCTTGGTTTACAAGTGTTCGAAAATCGGCTTAAATTGGCCAAAAGGCCGTGCAAAGATAATGCAAGTTATGTGGAACTTCAGAGATGTATGGCATTGGGTATCTCAGGAGAAAAAGCCGTGTCCATAGGGATTAACGGTTTTTTGATAAAACCGGTTCAGTTGCCTGATTTGGCAAGAATGATACGGAAGGTGATTGACGGGAATTCATATTAGTTGTAAAAAACAATGTCTTACCATCTCAAATCCATAGAAGTCCCCGCTTCAATCGGATTTTTCTGGCAACCGCTTTTGAAAGATGGAATTGCCAAATGCGTTATAAAACCCCTCCCATGTTTATTTATGCGCTGATTTTTTCCTTTGCGATCGTTTCTCTTTTTCATCACGATTCGGCCGCCAAAGACGTTAGCCTTCCACTGGTCATCAATTACCCTATTCTGGATGTCCTCGTCCTGGAAACAACATCTGATCAGGGAGCGGATGCCGACATTCTTACCTTACCCGCAGGACCTAAACTAAGCATCGTCCTTGTGTCACCTTTCTTTTTTGCTGAAAAAGGCCGCCTCGCCATGAAAACAGGAATATATTTTGAAACGGGTGATCGCTCAAGAGAGAAAACACCCCTTTCAACCCATTGGAAAGGAAAGGTGCGTTACTCGGCCAAACCGGCAGTTGATGCCAGTCTTTTCCTAACCTTCAAAGACCCGGTCATAGAATTTCACCGGGACGGAAAGATTATTTCCGCTCAGAAGAGCCCTTTCCTGGAAGCCAATAGGGCAATCCTTCGGTTTTTCCAAAAGCGCCGTATCGATTTGGGACCACCGACCCTGCGGTTGATCCATTTGCTTGCCCCTCTTTTCGCCCAGGATTTTCCGCCCCTCGAACAACGGAACTGGCAGGCGGAGCCCCGCGAAATCACGGTCACACCTGTACATCTTCAGATCGACATGCAGGTAGAGGATACCGTCAACCACATCCAAACGCCCCGAAAGCCCCGAGGTTCAGTACTTCCGCGATCTGACATCCTTAAAATCTGGGAAACATGGGATGCCCTCCTGGTCTATCTGATCACGTCCCTGGCAGCGGAACCGCTCAATCAGCAGGAACAGGACGTGCTGTTCGAAACCCTTATGAAAACACGGTACGGGTTTGTTTCCAACTTCTACACAGACAGGCAAAATGACTGTTTTGTGAGGGAACAGTTTATTTCGGCCTGGGAAACCATATCACCCGTATTCGCAAAAATTGTGGCACATCATCCCTCACAACCTGTTGAAAACTATATGGTGTTGTTTTCAGCTGCAAAGTCTATCGGGCAGTTAAGCCGGGAGCTCGATGCAGAAATTGACATAAGAGGTCTTATCGCCCTTGCCAATCTCCTGAAGCAAGAAACCAGAGCAATACTCACCTATGATTACCATGTCAACAGACGTTTGAGAAAGGTTCTCGGCTTCCGTTCAAACCTTGATTTGCCAGCCGCAGAAAACCATTCGTCCAGCTACAGCTTACGGGATTTCCTGTCATTTCGTTCTGCTTTTGCAATGGAAAAAAAGGCGCATCAAAGCCGAAAAGACATCAAGCCCTGGATTCCGCCCAAAAAAAATGTGACGGCCTATGCAAACAAAGTCCGGCAGCTTTTAGCATCGGTTTCGGACCACACCCTCGAAAAACATCCATCCAAAACCGTTCACCATGAAATTTTCAGGGAAATTGCTATTTCCACCGCCTGGCAGGAAAGCTGTTTTCGTCAGTTTCGCCTGGAAAATGGCAGGGCCATCTTTTTGAAATCCTGGAACCATACCTCGGTGGGTCTCATGCAAATTAATGAGCGCGTCTGGCGGGGGTTTTACAACATTGAAGATCTCCGTTGGAATATCCGTTATAATGCCATGGCCGGTTGCGAAATTCTCAGACATTATTTCGAAAGAATTCTCTCAAGGGAATCGGTTCCGAAAGGGTTAGAGAAAGCGGATTTCATTGCAAACGCCACCTACGCCATGTACAATTCCGGGCCGAGTGCATTTGATCACTTCCTCAAACAGTTCGAAACCGGAAAACTCCCTTTAAGCGGCCGGCTTTACGCTCGGAAATTCTCATGGACAAAGAATGGACAGTGGCAGAACATACACCGCTGCCTGGGGGAGTAATTTTTTGAAGGACCTTGTTTCAGGTAGGGTTCCTGAGGTTCTCAACCCCCTTTTCCACTATGAAATTACCAGAATCATAGCTCATTCCATTAGGCGTTTTGATTCCGATTCGTACAGACATACCCATGCCGCAGGTGACAGATGAAAAGAACGCGAAAACCGCTCCAGACCCTTCTGATCAAGCCGGCAGGACCTGACTGCAACATGGCTTGCACCTACTGTTTCTACCGGGGAAAGGCCTTGCTTTTTCCTGAGAGCCCGCGCCATCGCATGAGCCAAGACATGCTGGAGGAGGTGGTTCGCCAGGCCATGGAACAGTCCGGGAGCCAAATCAATTTCATCTGGCAGGGTGGAGAACCCATGTTGATGGGACTCGAATTCTACCAGAAATGCGTTAATTTCCAGCAACGTTTCGGTCGTGGACAGACCGTGGGAAACGGGCTGCAGACCAACGGCCTGTTAATGGACGTCCAATGGGTTCGTTTCCTGAAATCCTACAACTGGCTCGTGGGATTGTCCCTGGACGGACCACAACATGTACACGACCATTATCGCAAAACCCGGGGTGGGGGTGGCACATGGAAAAAGGTAATGGCCAGTGCCGAGAGAATGCTCGCCGCCGATCTGGCTGTCAACGCCCTCATTGTTGTGAATGACTACACTGTCCAATTTCCGGACGAGATTTACGCGTTTCACAAAAACCTCGGTTTATCCCACATGCAATTCATCCCTTGCGTGGAACCGGATAAGGACGATCCATCCCGTGTTCTCGGCTTTTCGGTCCCCGCCGAAGGGTACGGGCGTTTTCTCTGCCGGCTCTTCGATCTGTGGATGGACGATTTCAGGGGCCTTCAGCCTGCCACAACTGTACGGTTGTTTGAATCATTGTTTCATGTTTATGTGGGGCAACCGCCACCCGAATGTACCCTTCTCCATGCGTGTGGCACCTATGTGGTGGTGGAACATAACGGTGATGTTTTTTCCTGTGATTTCTTTGTCCATCCAGGCTTCCGCCTCGGCAATGTGAAAGACGCGAGACTGTCGGAAATGTTGAACGCCGAGAGACAATGTGCTTTTGGCCGAAGAAAAGCGAACCTGCCCGATGAATGCAATGGGTGCCGCTGGCTTTCCCTTTGCAGGGGGGGATGCCCAAAGGATCGGCTCCCGGGACAGACGTCGAAGTCCCCGAACCACCTCTGTGCGGCATATCAGATGTTCTTCGAATACTCGGACGAAAGGTTTCAGAAGCTCGCGAAAAGGTTTGAAAGACAGTACCCGTATTCTCAAACACAGGCAGAAAATGGAACAGGAGGGCGACCCCCTGACTTCAAGGTTGGCGGCAAGGTCGGCAGAAACCGGCCCTGCCCCTGTGGAAGCGGGAAGAAATACAAAAAGTGTTGTGGTGAATAGAAAGGAGCAAGGCAATGAAAGATAGAACGCGGCGCGAATTCCTGAAAGACGGCCTGGCGGTCACAGCGGGGGTTGTGGCCTCCGGTGTGCTGGGCAACACCGGAACCGTTAGCGCAAGCTCTACGGACGACGGCAAGGCTTCTTCACCCTTGGAAACCAACATGAAGAAACGCCAGAATATCGTGTTGATCATCACGGATCAGCAGCGGCAGGCCCAGCACTGGCCGGCCGGATGGATCGAGGAACATATGCCCACCATGGCGCGCCTGCAGCGGAACGGCGTGACCTTCACGAACAATTTTACGGCTGCAACTGCCTGCTCGCCCAGTCGGGCCAGCTTCCTTACCGGTGTTTATCCCAGTGTGCACGGCGTCATGGACACCCCGCCGAATCCCCCTTTGCGGTCTAACATTACCAATATTTTCAAACTCGCCGAGCAGGCCGGATACCAGGTCGCCTACAAAGGGAAGATGCACCTGTTCACACCGCAAGGCACCCCGTCCCCGGACAGTTTCTCCAGTTACGACATCAAGTGGGCCTCCGACCACTACCGCGCCAACCGATGGAATCCGCCGGACTGCGCCTTGGACCCGGGCGGCGACGTCTGGATCTCCGGGGGCTGGCCCAACAACGATGTCCGCTTTGTGAGTGGCGTGCCGGACACCTTCAACCGCATGACACCCGCCGTGGGTGGCGGCGAGACCATTTTTCAATATCTGGACAACCATGACCCGAAATCGGATAAGCCATTTCTCCTGGTGTGCTCCTTCGGCAACCCCCACGACATTTCCGTGTGGCCCGATCAGGACAAATGGGGCTATGACAAAGCGGACTATGCAAAGCTCAAGGAAATCAACCTTCCTTCCAACTATAACGATGACCTGAAAGAAAAACCTGTCGCACAGAAGGAATTCCAGAAGCTTACCGACAAGACAGACCCCTGCCCCACCACACAAGACCGCATGGAATACTGCCGCTTCTACGCGCACCTCCATACGGTAGTGGACAGGCAGATTGCAGCCGTGCTGGACAAGCTGGATGAGAAGGGGCTCACCGACGACACCATCATTTTCCGTTTCGCGGACCACGGGGAGCAGGGCTGGTCCCACCAGATGATCCAAAAGGGGTTGAACAGTTACCAGGAGACCATCAACGTCCCCTTGATCATCTCCAACCCGAAGCTCTTCCCCAAGGGGACTACCACGTCATCCTTTGCCAGTCTAATCGACCTTGTTCCCACCGTCGCGGAAATAACCGGCGCCGCTTCCCCCGAGGACCTGGTTCGCATGGGCATCTACGGCAAGTCTCTTGTGCCCATCATGCAAAATCCGAATGTCCGTGTCCGGGACAACATCATGTTCTACTCAGAGGATTTCCAGTATTTCTTCAACCAGTTCCTGGGGATGAAAAATGCCTTTGAGACCATACCGGGCAAAATCCGGAGCATCCGCTTCGAGGACTGGATGTATGCTGTGTACTTCACTGATAAAGGGACCCGGATCCAGTATGAGATGTACAACCTGACCGACGATCCGGGGGAGATGACTAACCTGGCGTGGGGTTCGCGTAAGGGGGCTAACCTCAAGCAGATGCAGGAACTCCACGATCGGCTAACAGCTGAACTTACGACCTACAAAGCTTTGCCTGATGGGTTTCAGTGGCCGGCAAAGGCAGGAACGGAATCCGTATAGGTTGAATGCAGTAATTTTTGGTCAGCTGCGAAAACCGATTAATATGTAATAATAGTCCATTCATGGTCTTTGAGCAACTTGGTGTACTCAACACCGATGTAGTAGACTTTGATTCCCAGCTCGGCCAGTTCATCGACGACGCCGTATAATTCGGCGCAGCGCTTGCAGGCGTGGATCTCCACCCCGACGGCCTGCATGTCGGCGATGTGTTCCTGAAGCTCCTTGTCCTCGGTCAGCAGCTTGGCCGACGGCCCCCAGACGATCAGCCGGACTCGACCCCACCATTCCTTCAGTTTGGAGTTGAGGGTGTACATAAAGACCATCTTCAGGGCCACCTCACGATCAGAGGTGGTCCACATGACGCACAACTGCCCATCGGGCTTGACTTCTTGACTCATGTTCAGCTCCTTTCCTTCATTGGTTGAATTCAATGGACATCTGCTCTGCCGGGTCACCGCCTAACTTCTAGCGGCCGTTAGCGCCAGGCCATTGAGATATTGCCTCGTTTTGGTGCTCAATGGTTGAGATTGCTTTGTGTTATCATCAATTTGAACCATAACCGTTTGCGCTGTAGCTGCGCAGCTACCATCTTCAACGTATGATATATATCATGTCAAGTAAAAACCAGCCCTGAAGCACGTAAATCTTGTAACTCGCCATATCACAGGTTTTGGGAAAATTATCCCAATCTGATGGCCCCTCCTGTCGCAAAGTTATACTGGCAGTTGGTGCTTTGCTCCCATTTTTTTAGAATTGCTGGTTTTG
>JAERTK010000161.1 GCA_016844935.1 Desulfobacteraceae bacterium
CCGCAAATGACGTTCATTGTCTCCTTGAGGGCATCAGAGCGATGGTCTTGGGTCGTTTCATCACCATCATCAAGACCTAACATGTTGCCGGCCAACTCCTGCAGAACTTCAATCGACATCGTCACGAGCAGGGTCCCTGAAAAAGGGCCTGTAAACGAAACACTTCCTGAAACCGTGGAATCTCTTGGAGGATCCTCTCCACCTTCATCGGAAAAGGCGAACATAAAGGCCAGCTTCTCTAATGTGTCAATGGCCACTTGAGACATTCTTTCTTCAAGTTCAGCTCTCATCGTTCTCTCCGAGTCCTAAGATATCATTTATGGTGTCGCGGACGATTTCCGCCGTAAACGGCTTGTGAATGAAGACGGCGCCCTTGTGCTCCAACCGCTCTATGCGCGCCTTGCTCCCTTCGGTGGACACAACAATGACCGGGATACCTTTCATCTCAGGCTCCTGCTGCATGCGGTCTATCATCTCCTCGCCGTTCATGACCGGCATATTGATGTCCACGATCGCCAGGTCTATCCATTGCTCACCCAGAACATCGAGCCCTTCCTGACCGTTTCCGGCCTGGTGGATATCTCCCAAAGGGATTTCAGCCATGCGTAAAGTCTTTATGATCATAGAGCGCATGACCCCGCTGTCATCTACAATAAGGATATTAATGGCCACTCTAAAACTCCTTTTGAAAGTTGAAATTTCCCCGAATCCTGAACATCGGAGATCTAAACACCTGATTAATCTCCCAACGAAGACCGCATACCAGGCGAACCCCGTGTTTAAACAGCATCAGCCAACTCTTTCGCCCACTCTAACGTCTGGCTGGCAATCAACTCCAGTTGAGTGGGTTTAATACCCAACCTTTTTGTTGCCGACACAGAGGGCTCATAATGAAGCCCTTCCACGCCGATTCCGATCCCGATCATCAGACATAATACATTGGCCACGTGGACGATATCCGTCATGGGACTTGTCTCAGGGGCGGAGTCCGGATCGTGGTGCCACCGCACCGCACTGACGAGGTTCGGCGGAAATGACCAGCTCTCCAGCATCAGTGCCCCGATTTCAGCATGGTCTGTTCCGAGCACCTCTTGCTCAGCCATCTGAAAAGGTATTCCCCGGGCCGCCACCTTCTCAATCTCACTGAGTTCCTTTTCTACGAACCCGCCTAAAATCAGCTTTCCAAGGTCGTGTAAAAGGGCCGCCGTAAAGATCTCATCGCTTTCAGCAACTTTCAGCTCCCGCATCAAGCCTTCCGCCGTAACGGAAACCGCAACCGAGTGTTGCCAAAGCATACCGGGCGGCAAATCGTATCCGGGGATTTTGTGGTCCGTTATGGCACTGACACATGCGGCCATCACCAGTTTGGAAAGCCTTTTCCACCCCAGCATGGCGATGGCATGTCGCACGGAACCAATCTTGGAGGGAATGCCGAAATAGGCTGAATTTGTCAGTTTCAGGAGATTGGCGGTAAGGCTTGGGTCCTGTTTCAACAACTGTTCCACTTGACCGGCGCCCGCATCAGGATCATCAAGAAGATTGAGCACCTTTGCGGCTATTCCCGACATGCTGGGAAACGATTTCATCTTGGAGATGATCTGACGTTTTTTGCCCTGTTTCATAGCTCCCTCTCCTGCCGGCCGTTCTTTATGGTTACCCGTCCCGTGGAAATATCAAAATAGACCGTACGGCTTATGCTGCCGCCGACCTCCTCCGCTTTCAGGAGAACACCGTTCTTCCAGAGCAGTTTTTTCAGGACGGTGTAATTCCGCTCACCGATCTTAAACATTTCATTCTTGCCGATGGGAGCACCGCAGCCCGCCGCCTTGACTTCCAGTCTCCCTTTCACCCCCCCCAGATCATACACCCTTTTGAAAAGAAGCGGAACCCCTTTGTCCACAAACATATAAGGGTTGGCGGCTGCTTTTTCAGGGTTAATCTTGGATAAGGGCAGCATGGCGTGTAACATCCCCCCCACTTGGGCGACGGGGTCATAGATCATGAGGCCGAGACAACTGCCCAGCGCATGGGTTACGATCTCATCACCTTTCTTGCCAACCTTCATGTCACCTACCTGAACGATCTGTTTCATTGATTCCATCCAATCGTAATATTAGTTGTTGGCTGTTGTTGGTTGTTAGTCAGGAGCTAAACGTTATCCCTGACTGTTATTTTACGTAGGTTGCCGGTTGAACATAACGGAATTTATGTTTGATGCCCGACATACCCTCGGAATGCCCTACAAAAAGATAACCGCCCGGTTCCAGAATCTCCCAAAAACGGTTAATCAGCCCCTGTTGGGTCCTTTTATCAAAGTATATCATGACATTGCGGCAAAAAATCAGATTAAAGGACCCCTTCATGGGCCATGGATGCAACAGGTTCAGCCTCGCTATTCGTACCATCTTTTTGACATCACTGCTCACTTGATAGGTTGGGGGATTCACATTTCCAACCTTCACAAAATATTTTCGCAAAAAAGCCGCTGGGAGGCCCTGAAGCACCCCTTCCTCATAAGTCGCATTTCTGGCCTTTTCTAATATTGTAGGAGATATATCGGTCGCCAAAATCTTAACGTCCCGAGACCCTAAACCCCGCATCCTGTCCAAAAGGAACATTGCAAGAGAGTACGGCTCCTCACCCGACGAACAGGCCGCGCTCCAGAATCTCAATCTCCCGGCGGTCAATTTTGGTAAAATTGTTTCACCCAAAAAATCGAAATGCGCCATTTCACGGAAAAAACTGGTCTTATTCGTCGTCATCACATCGACCAAGAGGCCCAATTCATCTCTTTTCTGTTCACCCTGCAAGTACTTCATATACTCGCTGAAATCCCCCATTTTCAGCGCTCGCAGCCGCTTTACAAGACGGGCCCTGACCAAGGCCTCTTTGCCGCTTTTCAGGACGATCCCGCATTCCCGGTATATGATATCGCTGACCTTCCTGAATTGCCGGTCGCTCAATTCCCCTGCTACAATATTCATAATGAAAGCCTTTCAAATCTCAAACACAAACCCCGCGCTTACCCGGTTTCATTCCCGGAATTCGCAATACCCACTACGCCCCCGACATCAAGGATTAGGCCCACCTGGCCGTTGGGCATAATGGCGGCTCCGGATATGCCGGGTATATCCTTCATGGTCTCACCCAATGACTTGATAACAATCTGTTGCCTGCCGATCAATTCATCAATAATCATCCCCGCCTGCCTCTTGTTGTCATCTTCAACCACGACTACGAGGCTAATGCCCGAATCCTGACCGGATTCGGCAATGGAGAAAAGATCAGACAACCGAAAAAGGGGCAGAAGGCCCCCATGTAAAGAGAGCATCTCCCCCTGATCAAGTACCGTGGAGAGCTGTTCCGGTTCAGGTTTAAGCGAGGTGACAATGGAAACCGTCGGAATAATATAGGTTTCACTGCTGACGCGAACAACCATGCCATCGATAATAGCCAGGGTCAAGGGAAGGCCCATCTTGAAAACACTCCCCTTGCCCGCCTCTGAATCGATTTCCACCTGCCCTCGAAGGGATTCGATATTCTTTCTCACCACATCCATGCCCACGCCTCGACCGGATACGTCGGTGACCGTCTCGGCTGTGGAGAATCCCGCCTCGAAAATCATTTTGAAAACCTCCCGATCACTCAGTGATGCCTCATCACTCACAAGTCCACGGTCTTTGGCTTTGGCAAGAATCACATCACGGGAGAGTCCTTTCCCATCATCTTTTATTTCCACCACGACCTTACCGGCAGCGTGATAGGCGGCCAGTTTAACGGTCCCGGCCCGCGGTTTTCCCTTATTTTCTCTGACATCGGGCATCTCGATACCGTGATCCACTGAGTTACGAACCATGTGCATCAGGGGATCATTGATAACATCCACCATATTCCGGTCGATCTCGGTATCCTCGCCCTCGGTCACGAGATTTACGGTCTTCCCGACTTTACGCGACACGTCCCTCACAAGACGCGCCATCTTGCTGAAAGTCGCCTTGAGAGGTACCATCCGCATGGACATGCTGAGGTCCTGCATCTCCCGGACAATCTTACCTGTTTGTGCGATCTTTCTCAAAAGTCCATGATCATTGGAATCCGTCACCACTTTATCCTGTGCAACAATAGAATGGGAAATCACCAATTCCCCGACCATGTCGATCAGCCGATCCAACCTGTTGGTACTGACCCGGATGGATGATTCAATGACCTTCTTCCCTTTTATTTGCTCCTGTGCTCGAATGGCCTTGGCCACGTCCGTGACGGTGGCGGCACCTGATTTCATCATCTTTACACCGATCGGCGCATCGCCCTGGCCGGCATATGCTTCCTCCACTTGTTCTCTTTCGGTCTTCCCTTCGGTTACTAAGATATCCCCAATCCGAGGCACCGCATTTGCCGGTTCAATTTCCTCGCTTTCATCGGATACCCCCGCGCCTTCAGGGTCAGCCAAAACACCCAACAGATCATCATACCCCTCCGGTTTGGAAAGGGGGGCGCCGGCCAGAGCATCCTGAACCAGGTCAATCATCTGCTTGATCATATCAAGGCCGCGGAGAGCAAGGTCGGCATATCCGCCGGCATAACGTATCTCCTTGTCCCGGACACGGCTCAGGAGCGATTCCGCGTGATGGGCCATTTCTGATATGAATGTAAGTTCAAGAAAGGCGGATACCCCTTTGACCGTATGAAACGCCCGAAAAATGGACCCCACCGATTCCACGTCTTCCGGGTCGGACTCAAGGGTCAGCAGGGCCTCTTCGGCCTCTGAAATCAGATCCGTGCTTTCAGTAATAAACTCGCCCAATAGATCAAGGTCTGCATCCTCGGGAAGGGTCTCGGGAAAAACGATTCCAGCGGCGGGTTTATCATTAGGCGCGGAAACGAGATCCGAAGGGCGATCGGGCGGCGCTTCATCGACAGATTCATTATCATCCTCAGGAACAGCATCGGCAACTTGTTCAGGGGTCTCCGCCATACCGGGTTCGTCATCCCGCTCCGCATCCGGATCGGCGGGCGGATCAACGGATGCATTCTCTCCATCCGCTTCGACTGCATTCATGACGTCTTGCAAGAGTCCGCCGACTTCAGCGATGTTCAAATCCGGGTCGGAAGCGCTCGCATCAAGTATGGCCTCGATTTTTTCCGTGGCCTGGCGAATTTTAACCCTGCTTGTTTCCGGATATGAGCTGTCTGCCACAATGAGCGCCAACGCTTTTTTCAAATCAGAAAACTCCGAGAGATCATCCGGCTCCAGCAGGATTAAGCGAGCGGCAATATCATCGATAGCATGGGAAACATCTTCCTCCGAATCGGCCCCTGCCTTTTTAGACTTCTGTGGCCTCTCAGGGCTCATGAGCCCCTCCCAGTCACTTAAAGGCCTCTCCATAACGCTCTCCAAAGCCTTTGCCGCCTCAATTACAGAAAGCCCGCCGTCCCCATTCTTGTCGGCCAGGTGCGCCTCCAGGGCGATCAGGGCCTCGGATATCCCGCCAACAAGGGCAAAAATGTCTTTTACCGATTCTTGGGAAAGGAGTTCCAACCCTTCCCGGCAAAGGCCAAAAACCAACAATGCACCGGCTCTTTTTGCCGGGACCTTGGAAATCAGCCCCTCCAAATCAACCCGTATTTTGCCCCACGCTTTTTTGTCCTTCAAGTTAACCGCATCAATATCATCAATGATCTTATTGAGGATATCCGCCGTTTTTCCTGCTGTCCCGGCCATGTATAACTCTCCTTCTTCATATCCACATATGGCAAACTCATGGTCACCGATATCATATCCAAATAGAGAGCTGCAAAAGGCATGCCACACCATCGCAAGTCAATTTGCCGAAAACCATTCGATATCATGGCAATATTTGAATCAAGACAGCAACAGCGTCAGTTTTCTGACGCCAAAAAAAGGAGGGGGGTAGGCTGCTGCCAGGTCTTGGAGCGGCGTAGATATCGGGAAGGCTGAATCCGGATTATATGCTGCCACGAAGGACCTTTCCGCTTTGATGGTATTGTTGCATTTTACCTGAACGATGATAAACGGCATTGGCCGCAATCAGGCTATTTAAAAAAGCGAAGGAGCTCCTTACGAGCGCAACGGAATGCCTGAGCAACGCCTTGTTGCCGTCATTTACGTCCCGGATGGTTTTTGCCAATGGCAAGAGGTCTGAACAGAGCCTTTTGAATCGGAGAGCGTAAGGTGTTTCTACGAGTTCGGCTAATTTGGTGATCGTAAGGTCATGGTGGGAGCATTTTAAGGATTGGGCAAAATCCTTTATCATAATCTGCCGTTGTTCATCAATTGTTCGGATCTTGAGAAGCAACTTCTCTTTTTCATTACCGATTTTGCCTAATTCGCCAAGATTCGAGCCTATAATTGCATTTTTTTCATCTTCTAGAACAGACAAGAGTTCCCGATACAGGGCTACCTCTCCATCAAGCAGGTTGAGAAAATCATCACAGGCGTTCACAGGTTTAAAATCCTCTTCAAGACAGTGCGTCGAGAATAGACTCCCTTATCATCTTAAAGGCTATCTTTTCCCCGTCGATACTATATGTTCCAGCCTCTATCCGACTTTTAATCTCAGCGACCTTGTCTTCCCGGACGTCGGGAAGGGCATCAAGACTCTTTTTGGCTTCCTGGATCTGTTTCGCCTCCGGCGATAAAGCGACCTTGTCTTCCTGAAGGCCTCCCTTTGGCGCTTCCTTAGATGAACCATGAATTCTGCTCTTCCCCTTGCCGACATTTTTCACATAAGCGTCTAACCCGGCAAAAGGTTTATTACCTGTTATAATATCCATTCGTAAGGACCTCCTTTCGTGTCTTGTAAATCCGAGGTCTTGGTTTGCTGATGTGACAAAAAATATTGAATAAACATGAAGTTAACAAACCTTACGGATAAATCAAATTTACCCTTAATTTCATTATCGGTCAGAAAAGCTGAAAACTTTAGTCTTTCGGGTCATTTTTTTTGGTATATTTTTCGACCACGTTTCCCGGCCGGCTTTCAAGCCGATCCTGGAAAAGTGACGAGAGGCCGATTCCCCGCTGAGAGGCCATTTCCTTTGATATTTCCGTATCCAGCATAGAGGTATAAATTTCTTCGGCCCTTCCCCCGCTCATGAGACCGGTTTTGGGAATAGTCGCCCGCATTTCCTTGAGTAGATAGGAGATGAAAAGGGACTCCAACTCAGCACATGCCTCCTTGAGTTGAGGCGCGTTTTCAACGGATTGGGAGAGCTTCCCGGATTTCAGGTTCTGTTGCACCCGCTCCATTTTACCGGTTACATCCATCGTTCCGTAGGGTATGGCGGGTAGCGATAGGAAGTCTGACATTACATCACCTCTATGGTTGCGTGCAAGGCCCCCGCAATCTTGAGGGCCTGAAATATGGCCATCAGGTCCCGGGGGGTTACGCCGAGGGCATTCAAAGCCCTGACCACCTCGGAAATGGTCACCGTTGATTTCACTATGAAAAGCTTGTTATTCTCTTCTTGTACACCGATATCGGTGTCATAAGTAATGGCAGTATTGGCTCCCGGTGCAACGATGGCGCTGCCGTCCCGGGACTCCACGGGTGGTCCGGACGGCCCCGGTCTGCCGCCGAATAGCCCACCCCCCTGAGAAAAGGGCATCGGCTGGGAGACATCCGCGGTTTCCTTGATCTCGATACTCAGGTTTCCATGGGCGATGGCTACGGTGGCAATCCTGACATTCTCCCCGAGGACCACCGTCCCGGTCCGTTCATTGAACACCACCATGGATGACTTATCCGGGGTAACGTCCAGTTGCTCTATCATGGCGACCAATTCCACCGTCCTGCCGGAATATTCTTTCGGGACCTCTACCTCTATTGTCCCGGCATCCAAAGTCCTGGCCGCACGACTCTTCAAGGCTGAATTTATTATCTTTGCCACACGTGCGGCATTTGTAAAGTCGGGTCTGGGCAGGATCAGCGACAAAGTCCCTTTATTTATAAAATCGTAGGGTATTTCATTTTCAATGATGGCGCCACCCACAATTCGGGCCACAGTGGGGAAGTTTTTAGTAACCTTGGCCGCCTTTCCCGAGACGGAGAACGCGTCGGTGCTGACCGGTCCCTGGGCAACGGCATAAACCTTGCCGTCAGCACCCTTGAGGGGGGTGACCAGCAGGGTTCCCGCCGTAAGGCTTTTCGCGTCACCTATGGAACTGAGCGTGACATCGATCCTGGAACCCATATTTGCAAAGGCCGGCAGATCGGCGGTGACCATTACGGCGGCAACATTTTGAGCCTTTTCGATATCCTTTGCGTTGACCGTAACACCCATCCGCTCCAGCATACTCGCCAGGGACTGAAAAGTGAATTTTGAATCTTTTCCATCCCCCGTCCCATCCAATCCCACAACCAGACCATATCCCACCAGCTGGTTTTCACGCACACCCTTGACGTCTGCCATATCCTTAATGCGCATGGCATGGACGTGACTGCTCAAAACCAACAGCGCCACAAATATGAGACTCACCTTTACAAATATCTTTTTCATCTTTTCCCTCCCCCAGCGCTGCCAGGCGGGGACACTGGATAGTGAGTTGCCACAACCAATTCAAAATTCAAAAGGGCCATATCACATTAACGAAGCTGGAAAGCCAGCCCGGACGTTGACGCTGGGCCACTACACCCCTGCCGCTGTAAACGAATTTGGCATCGGAGATCCGGGACGATTCGATTTCATAGCCCCATATACCGTTCTTGTCTTTCTTGTAACGAATATCCCTGGGCTGGATTATTCCCGACAGGCTCAGGAAATTTGTCTCGTCGTTCACCATTATCTCCCGAGACCCCGCAACCACCAGGTTCCCGTCCGGAAGCACTTTGACGACCCTGGAGGTTATGGTGCCCGTCAGCGCTCCCGACCTGTCCGTTGTCCCCTTCCCTTTATGCGCGGTGCCAAGGCTGCTGCTGACGTCGGCTTTATAGGCGCTGGCCGTTTTTCCAAAACCGGTAAAGGCGGAATCCATGCCGGCTTTCAATGCACTGTCTCTACTGGTATCCGTATTGGCACCGGTAGATCCCGTCAGTTTCTGATCTAAAATAATGGTCACCACATCTCCCACCCGGCTTGCCTTGTAATCCTGGAACAAGGAGCTGAGCGCCCCTTTGTTCCGCCAGAGAGATCCCTCATATTTTATCGGTTTTAATCTGCGATTCTCGTCGACACCGAGCGTCATGGCGCGATTCAGGTTGGTATCCCTCAGTGTTTCCTTTTGTCCCGCGGCACAACCGAAAAGGCTCATGGCGAGCAAAGCGGAAGGCGCCCCAAATGTCATCAATCTTATCCCGCGCTTGCCGAACATCGTCCAAAACCTCCCCACACAAAAACCTTGAAAATGACTCTAAAAATCAACCTTCACCGTCCTGGCATCAACAACACGACCGTACAGGCTCTTCTTTGAGTCGATATTTTCGATCCTGATCCTCTCCCCCCGGCGGCCCTCCCTTTGCTTCACCATACCGAGGGCCGTGATCCTCAGGCCGTTCGATTCCGCAATCAACTGGACCACATCGCCACGCTTGACCAAGGGTGGAAGTTCAATGAGATCCGATCTCAACACCCTGTTGGCCCCGATGTTCCGTTTGGCCCTTTTGCCCAGGACCTCTTCATAGTCAAGAATAATATTGGAGGGGAGTTCCGCCAGATTCTTTTCCCTTATCTCAATATCATCCTCGGTAATCCTTCGGAACCGTCTCAACGGCCGCCTGGTAACAACCACTTCCGCTGACACCTCAATATCGGCTGTAACCAGTATCCTCTTTTGAAAACGGCCGTTCACCTTGAAATGGAGGGGCAGGGGGACACTCCCTTTGAAATCGGAATTTTTGAGCGGTTCAACGCTATAAGAGATCTTCCCCTTGGGGAGAATTATGCGGTCCCTAACCCGGATATCCCTGATCTTCACTTTCTCCCTTTCCCAAGGGATATTTGCATATATGAAATCGGTAACCACCCTTTTTATATCCTCTTTTGTAACCTCCACAAAACCCCTGCGGACCTCAATTCCTTTGGGGGCCGCCAACCTGATTTGGGACAAATCGATTTTTTCCTGTTTCAATCGGAGCCGAATGTGATTTGCTTTCAGGTGACGGCTCTTTCCCGGCAGCGGAGCCCTCGCAACAAAGACTCGCTTTAACCTTTCAATCAGGGCCGGATCATCGCCGCTGATCTTGGCAATCCCCCCCAAGTAAATCTCTTTACTGTTTATCTCCGCTTTTTCAAGGCCGTTTATGCGAATTAAGCCCGCCTCGGAAAACCGGGGCGGCAACCCCGTCAGGAAGAGTGCAAAACAGATAACCAGGCAGAGAAAAAACCTAGAACACGTCACGATTCGCTCCTATCGTTTAAGATTATTCGCCATCTGCAGCATATCATCCACGGTCTTGACCGCTTTACTGTTAAGCTCATAGGCCCTCTGAGCCGTAATCATACTCACCATTTCTTCAACCACGCTGACATTGGACATCTCCAGGTATCCCTGGGCGATGGTGCCGAAGCCATCCTCTCCGGCAGTGCCGGTCGTTACCTCCCCCGAAGATGCCGTGGGAAGGTACAGATTTCTTCCGATACTTTCCAGTCCGCTCGGGTTGATGAACCGGGCGAGCTGGACGGTCCCCACTTCGCTCGGTTCGCTCTCGCCCGCCTGTTTGATGGAAACCGTTCCATCCGTCCCGATGGCGATGGCGGTCGCATCAGTCGGGATAGAGATCTCCGGTTCCAACAGAAACCCGTCAGAGGTCACAATACGGCCGTCTCCATCCAGTTTGAACGACCCGGCCCTTGAATAGGCGGTCTCTCCGTTGGGCTGTATGACTTGGAAAAAGCCATGGCCCTCGATTGCCATGTCAAGTTGATTCTGAGTCTGCTGATAATCACCCTGGCCGAAGATCTTCTGTGTTGCCACCGGTCTTGTTCCATGACCTATCTGGATACCGGTGGGGACTTCAGATCCCTGGGCCGAGGCGGTCCCTGCCGCGCGAAGGGAATGATACAATAAATCTTGAAAATCCGCCCGGCTCCGCTTAAAACCGGTGGTATTTACATTGGCCAGATTATTCGCAATAACATCAATATTTAATGTCTGTGCCTGCATCCCAGTGGATGCGATCCATAACGCTCGTTGCATTTTTTTCCTCCTAAACCCCTAACCCTCAATATTCAGCATTACGCTAACCTTCCAACCTCGCTGATGGATTTTTTGGTGGCATCGTTGAGGAACTGTATGGTTTTCTGATATGATTCATAGGATCGGGATATATCAATCATTTCAGTCATCACCTTTATGCTGTTCACATTGGATGACTCGAGGTATCCCTGCCTTATTTTCACGCCTTCGGCCTCCTTTTCACCGGACCCACCGGAAGCAAAGAGGGTATTGCCCATCTTCTTCAAGGAATCGGGTTGGGAAACCGTGACAACTTTCAGGGAACCCACCTCGTTTCCGTCCACGGAGACTTTGCCCTCCTCATCAACACTGACATCCCTTCCATCGATCTTTATTTCGCCCCCTTTGCCTAAAACCGGATTCCCGTCCATGGTGGCCAGAACACCATCCTCATTGACGGTAAACCTTCCGTTTCTCGTGTAATGCGTCCCCTCCGGGGTCTGGATGCAGAAAAAGCCCGTGCCGTCCAACGCCATGTCCAGGGGATTTTCCGTATTTCTCAAAACACCTTGGGAAAAGTCAGTCAAGGCATCGTGTGCCATGGCGGCGGAAGGACCTTGAAGGAAATCCGTATGTGAATCCCCTTCCATTTCAGCTTCGACGGGCACGCGGAAAACCAGCTTGTCCTGTTTGAAACCCGGCGTATTGATGTTGGCGAGATTATTGGCTAAGACATCTAGCTTCTGTTGATTCTTAAATGCGCCGGCAGAGGCTGCGTACATCGCTTGGGTCAAGCTCATTTTTCAAACCTCCAAAGGTTGCGCGGTACGATTTCCGACTTGGGTACTGCTCGTAACAGGACAGAACTAAGGAAACGCGTACACCCACGCCGATTTAACATGCAAAATATATGCCGGTCTCCGCCGGAGAGCTTACGGTGAAAGTCAGGGCGAAGAAGACATTTCTGCCTAGGATAACGGCACATCTCGTTGCCGGTCTCTTTTGGGATAGGCAATTTTTTCCCTACCCACGTTTCCATTTTTCATACGGGATTTAAGATCGAAATCTTTCAGTCTTACGATGAGTTCTATTTCACTTTTGGGGATACCTACCTTTTTTGAGATCTCTCCAGCACTCAGTCCTAAATCAGCCAACTTCTCCACATTTCCATAGGGGCGGGAACGCTGTTCATCAGAAATATGATTGCTTTTATTTCTTTTTTCAGATTGTTTTATCTCGTGAGAAAGCTCTTCCTTAAACCCCCCTATGTTTGCCGTAGCCGCCTGTTTTGGGGAAATTCGACTATATTTGATTGTCATTATAATCAATAATAGCGCCGTAATACCATAAAAACAGAAAGAGATCGTATCCATCACCATTCCCAGTTGTCCTGCCACTAAAGATATCATTTACCATTTCCCTCCAGACTACGCTCGGATATCAACCAGGGTTCCGACTGTTGCGCCGGGATCCACCCTCTTATCACTCGTTTTCGCCATTTGGAGAGGGACTTTTTGTTTCTCATTCTTCTCGCCATCTTTTTCTTCATCGAGATCCCCCTCGAAACTTCTCTTTTTTGAATCGGGATGCTCCTTCCCAAAACGACGCACTTTCCGTGTGGGTGATAGGGGAGAAAGCACTCTCTGGACACCCATCGTATCGTTCATAACACCCGCCTCTCAAAATTGCCCGATCCTCGTTCAAAATACCGTCTTTTCCGTCAGGACCGTCAATTCATTGTCACACCGCCTTTTCTCAACTTTGCCCTCAAACGCGTAATGGCCTGGGAATGAATTTGGGACACCCGTGATTCCGTTATATCCAAGACCTTACCAATCTCTTTCATCGTCAATTCATCCCAGTAGTATAAAGACACCACCATTCTTTCCTTTTCCTTCAAATTCTCAATGACGCCGGCAATGGCGTTTCTTATCTCTTTCAACCCTGCCAGGCCCAATGGGTCATCGCTGTTACCATCCACCAACAGGTGCATGAGACCGTCTTTTTCCTCGTTTGACAAAGACCCGATTTCTTCGAAACTGACAAAAGACATGGAGGACATCTTTCTAATTTCGTAAAATTCATCAAGGCTTATTCCGAGTTTCTCAGCAACCTCATCATCTTTGGCCTCCCGGCCCAACTTCAGATTCAGGTCTTGATATGCCTTATCCAATTCACGAATTTTGCTTCGATTGGATCTGGAAAGGAAGTCCCGGGACCGCAACTCACTCAACATGGCCCCCCTGATTCTGAACAGGGCATAGGTAATAAACTTATTCTCTCTTGTGGAATCGTAGCGTTCTATGGCATTCATCAAGCCTATGATACCTGCATTAACAAGATCATCCGCCTCTACGCTGGGGGGGAGGTGAACTGCCATCCTATGGGCTATGCTTTTTACGTAGGGGAGGTATTCGGTTATCAGCTCATCCCTCAAAGCATAGTTCGCTTTCCACCCCTGATCAATTTCCATTTTCGCCAATTCCATAGCCATTATTCACTCGTACCGTGTTCCATTGCGGACAAGTTTCCTCCAGAAAAAATTGGTATCTCCCTCCGGCACATTAGAGGGCTGCGATTCAAATATCTTTTTTGCAAGGGAGGCAAAACATCTGCTTGCCTTGGTATCGGGGTAGATTTCACTCACCACCTTTTGAAGCTTTACGCCCTTTTTGATATTATCATCGATCAACACATGTCCCATATATTCGATTTCTATATCCAGGAATCTATCGGCGACCAACACCAATTGTTTATAGACCTCGATGGCTTCCTTTGAACTCCTGGCCGGATTTACCACCAGTTTAAAATGCTTTCTTGAATAATCGAGGGAGAGGACCTTCATTAAGGCGTATGCATCTGTAATGGAGGTGGGTTCCGGGGAAACAACAACCATTATCTCCGGAGAGCTGCTGTTAAAATGCATCACATTTGACGAAATACCGGCTCCCGTGTCGATCAGGAAAAGATCAACGGAATCGATGAGCAAATCAAGCGCCTTGAACATCCGGTTTTGTTGCTTATCCGTCAAATCGCTGAGTTCTTGGATGCCCGAAGGTGCAGGCAGTATCTTTACATTTCCCGGACCTTCTATCACGATTTCCGAGACGGTTTTTTCGCCTGCAATGACGTGGGACAAATTATATTTCGGCGCCAGCCCTAACAACACATCAAGATTCCCCAATCCTAAATCCGCATCAAGAATCAGGACTTTTTTCCCAAACCGGCTCAGAACAAATCCAAGATTGGCAACAATGTTACTTTTACCTACGCCTCCCTTGCCGCTGGTTACGGCGATGACACGCGTATGGGATTTGCGGATTTCCCTTTTTCCCTTTTCGGTAGCAGCCTTCCGGCCTGCTATTCGTTGGGTCAAACTGATGACCTTGCTTGATGGGGCTTTATGATTCACTGCTCGTATCTCTCCGTTATTTTTCTGTTCATACCGGCTTATACCCGCTCGGCGATCAGGCATACGATCGCCTCAGATAGGGACCGTATTCACGTTCTGTTTGCCTGTTCCTCGATTCTTCCGGCCTAAAGGTTGCACGCGGACGTTTTTTTTGGACCCATATCCGATCCACCAATTTCTCCAAGGTTGCGACTTCTATGTCTTCCGGGACTTGCGGGCCGCTTGTAAAATATGAAACAGGTATTTTTGTTCGGATTAAGTGATTAAGGAGATCCCCGTATTCACTGCTTTCATCAAGTTTTGTAAAGATCAGGCTGTCAATGGGTATTGCCCTGAACCTGTCTAAAATACGGTTGAAATCTTTTTCCTTTGTGACGGCGCTCAAGAGAAGATGAATCTCCACAGGCCCAACATTATCAAGCAGATCTTTCAGTTCACCCAGTTGACGAGTATCTTTGAAGCTTATCCCGGGGGTATCAATCAGGACAATATCCTTCCTTTTAAGCTTCTGAAGGGATTTCACAACCTCTTCTTTGCTTGAAGCAACTTCCATCTGAATGTTCAGGATTCTGGCGTAGACTTCGAGTTGAGCAATGGCCCCGATTCGTTTGTCATCCAAGGTAATCAACCCTACCTTCCTTTTCTTGGCAAGACCACCAATGGCGGCTAATTTGGCAATGGTGGTCGTTTTTCCGACCCCGGTGGGGCCTATGAGGGCAATTACTTTTTGTATTCCGCGTTCTATTCTTACAGGTCTGCTTGCCGCACCCATTTTTTCAAGATTTTCGAGCAGGCTCTGCCTGATGGCTTCAGGCCTCAAATGCTTGTTTGAAGTTACGACGGCATCGAGTTTTTTGATCAAATCCAATGCGATACTTTCTTTCACACCCTGGTTCTGCATCTCTTGGGAGAGATCGAAGAGGTTCATTTCCACATCCCTCTGTTGAGGGAAGTCATTTCTCGTATTCGCGCGGCCGGCCCTGTTTCTCGAAACGCCGGCTTCTCCTTTGACCAGAGAAATGGGTCTCCGCCAATCTTTCTTGGGCATGGAAACCGGTCCAACGGACGTACCCTTGTGACGCCGCCACTTTCCAGCGGAAGGGTTTTCATCTTTGTCTTTGACATAGCCGGCGTCAGTCGCCGCGGTTACTTCAACACACGGCCCTTTCAAGAACCCAAGCATCCCCGCGCCACTCTTCATCTCCTTAGCGGAAAGGATCACTGCCTGGTAACCAAACTCCTTCTTGACCAGCTTCAAGGCCTCAGCCATATCCTGCGCTCGAAATCTTTTAATTTGCATCGTCCAAAACCACCGTTCCTATAGAGTGAATTTGAATATTGTTGACAATCTCATTATATGACAGCACAACCAAATCGGGAATAAACCGATCGGCGAGTTTCTTGAAATGGGATCTGATCAGCGGTGAACACAAAACAACCGGTTGCTGGTTGAACTCTGAAAATTTTTCCAGATTCCGGGCAACTGACTTCATTATTCTCTGGGCTACACCTGGCTCAATTGGGAAAAAATCACCCTGATCAGTATGCTGCACCGCTTGAGCCACGGTTTTTTCAATGTTCTGATCCAGGGTTATTACCGGGATATTCCCCTCAGGACTCTGATAGAGTTTGGTAATGGTCCTGGCAAGGGCTTGACGCACATATTCGGTGAGCGTATCAGCGTCCTTTACCATCGGGGCCCAATCGGCCAATGTCTCTAAGATGGTCAGCATATCTCTAACGGGAATCTGTTCTATGAGAAGATTTTGAAGGACCTTCCCAACGGCACCAAGGGGGAGTAGATTGGGTATCAGTTCCTCCACCACTTTTGGATAGGACGTTTTCAGATTATCCACGAGTTGCTGAACCTCCTGCCTTCCCAATAACTCATGAGCATGCCGTCTGATCACATCGGACAGGTGGGTTATCAAAACAGTGGAGAGATCAACAACGGTATATCCCTTGGCCAAGGCGTTTTCCCTTGCCCCCTCCTTAATCCAAAAGGCCGGCAGTCCATAGGTAGGTTCCTTTGTGGGGACACCACCGATTTTTCCATCCGCATTGCCGGGATCCATTGCCAGAAAGTGGTTCATCATCAATTCGCCCCCGGCCACTTCATTCCCTTTGAGCAGAATGGAATATTCGCCGGGCTTCAGCTTCATATTATCCTGTATATGAATGGGGGCCACAACAATCCCGATCTCCTTGGCGATCTGAAGTCTGAATGACCGGATCCTTTCTAAAAGATCACCGGCCTGTTCCGCATCCACCATGGGGATAAGACCGTACCCAACCTCTAAAGCCAAAATATCGATGGGGGGGATCGATTCAAGGCTTTCCTGGGATCCGGCCTTCTCTTCAACCATCTCCCTCTCTTCAACCTTTTCCTGCTCGGCCTTTCTTGACTGGGTCACGGTGTACGCCACGCCCCCGGCAACCATCGACAACAAAATAAAGGGAACCGCAGGAAGTCCGGGAACCAGACCAAATCCGAAGAGGACCACGGCGGCAATGCCAAGGGCCCTGGGCTGCTTCAAAAGCTGAGACAATACTTCTCTGCCCATGGTTGATCTGGCACCCGCCCTGCTGACCACGATACCGGCGGCGGTCGATATCATCAGGGCCGGAATCTGGGTGACGAGACCGTCGCCGACCGTTAACAGGGTGTAGGTCTGTGCGGCGTCGGCGATATTCATGCCGTTTTGCAATACCCCGATAGCAAGCCCCCCCACGATGTTGATCAAGGTAATGATCACACCGGCGATGGCATCTCCCTTGACGAATTTGCTCGCCCCATCCATGGCCCCATAAAAATCCGCTTCACGGGAAATCTCTTTCCGCCTCGCCTTTGCTTCTTCTTCTCCGATGAGCCCCGCGTTGAGGTCGGCATCGATGCTCATCTGTTTTCCCGGCATTGCGTCCAAAGTGAATCGGGCAGCCACTTCGCCGATCCTTCCGGAGCCTTTTGTGATAACCATGAGATTAATGACGACAAGGACGATGAAAACAATGGCCCCGACCACATAATTCCCTCCCACAACAAAGCTCCCAAAAGCCTTGATCACGCTTCCGGCAGCCGCGGGGCCTTCGCTCCCGTGCAACAGGATAATTCGTGTTGAAGCGATATTAAGAGACAACCTGAACAATGTGGCAATCAAGAGTACGGATGGAAATGACGAAAAATCCAACGGCTTCATGAGGTATGTGCCCACCAGAAGAATCGTCAGGGCAAATGTGATATTGAACGACAACAGCAGGTCCAGCATAAAGGGGGGCAAAGGCATGACCATCAGGATCAGGATGCCTACAACACCCAGAGCCGCCACAATCTCGCTGTTCTCGGTGAGAAACGGGATTCCCATTGTTTCCATTGAATTATCGTTTTGGCCTGTCAGCTCCATATCTTTCCCGTCTCTTTGTGGTCATCCGTTTCTTCTGGGATATGAACGTATGCATTTTCCATGCCCATAGAAAAATTCGAGGGGTGGGAACTCCGTACTTCGGGCACCAGGCCCTTGAATGCATTGAATATTTACAGGCGGGGAGAGGTGCCGGAACTTCAAATTGGAAATCTGAAATCAGGTAAGGTCCCTACAATTTGACGATGGGTGTCAAAAATTGAACTATGCGCGGTTCCTCTGCCCCTTCAGCTTATAGACATATGCCAGAACTTCCGCCACTGCCTTGTAGAGATTGGGGGGGACCAGGTCGCCGACCTCCATGGACTTGAAAAGGGTCTGGGCCAGGGGTTTATTCTCCACGATGGGCACATCGCTGTCCCTGGCAATATCCTTAATCCTTTCCGCCATCAACTTGGCGCCTTTCGCCACAACCTGGGGGGCAAACATCTGTTCGGCATCATATTTGACGGCAATGGCCAAAGTGGTCGGATTGGTGATGACAACATCCGCATCGGGTACGGATTCCATCATTCTTCTCATGGCCATTTCCCTTTGGGCCTGCCTGATCTTGCCTTTGATCTGGGGATCCCCCTCAGCCTGCTTGGCCTCATCTTTCACTTCCTGTTTGCTCATCATCAGATCTTTTGTATGCTGCCAGCGCTGGTAAGTAAAATCTATGGCAGCCAGAACAAGCATTCCCAGGCCCACATAAAAAAGCATTTTCAAGGAGGCGATGCCCATATAGGTCAGGATCTGCCCCACACTCATCTCCATCAGCGATGGGATCGCCGCCAGTTCCCCACGCAGGACCAGCCACGAAATGCCGCCGATGAAACTAACCTTGAAAAGCGATTTGAGAAGCTCAACCAGGGCTTTCAGAGAAACGAATTTTTTCATCCCCGTAATGGGGTTAAACTTCGATAGTTTTGGCTTGAATGGCTTTAAGGTAAACAAAAACCCCACCTGAAGGAGATTGGCGGCAACGCCCAAAATCAACAGAACCAAAAGCAGAGGCATGATGATGAGACCTACCTGTTGCAAGACCTCAAACAGAAACGCCCTGGCCGAAATCCCCTCCATATGCAAGGTCCCGAGATTTTGAAAAATACCGTGCATAAAGTCCGAAAGCGCCCAAAACATCCATGGCCCCGCAAAGAGAAATACCCCTAACGCCCCAAATAGGATGAAGGTGGTGGAGATCTCCTGGCTCTTTGCAACCTGCCCCTCCTCCCTTGCCTTGGAAAGCTTTTTCCCCGTCGGTTTTTCGGTCCTCTCCTGGTCACCTTTTTCAGGCACGACAAACCCCTGCCGGATTGTGGATTGCGGATTGTGGATTGCGGATTTCGGCGATCACATGGCACCCAATAGCTTTAAAATGTCCTGACCCAGCCCGCTGAATATTGACGCAAAAAACGTTGTCATATAGGGGAGGGCAAAAACAAAAAATATCAGCCCCACAAGGATTTTCAGGGGCATTGCCACAAAAAAGATATTCATCTGTGGAACGGTCCGTGCCGCCAGCCCAAATGCTACGCTCATTAAAAACAGCACCACGATGACGGGCGCCCCCACCTTGACGGCGATAACAAATATATTACCTGAAAGAGTCACCAACTGGTCCATCAGGGAATGGGTGAATTGGAATTCAAAAGGAGGCACCAACCGAAAACTTTCCGCCAGGGCCCGCAAAAACCAGTAGTGGGCATTTATGGCTAAAAAAATCACCATAGCAACGAGGTTGTTTAGTTGGGCCAGAAGGGGGACCTGCTCGCTTGTGGCGGGATCGATAATGTTGGCCATGGCCAAACCCATCTGAAAGCCCACCAGCTGTCCCGCCAACTGTATCCCCACAAACAGCATTCTAACGGCAAGACCGATAAGTATCCCGATAAGGACCTCGCTGATTACGCCTATGACAAGGGGTATAACCTCAAAACTAACCGGCAGATTGCGCAGATCCAAAATAGGGAACAGGATAAGACTGACAGCGAAACAGAGCCCGACCTTAAACATAACGGGGATATTGCGGCTGTTAAAAATCGGAGCGGTCAGCAAAATAGCGCCGACCCTCAGGAAAATCAAGAGGAATGTCTGCACCTGCGGAAGGGAAATATTCAAGGATAACATGGGTCATTTGATCGCTAATTTTTCAGCGTGCGTAAATGGGAATGTTGCTAAACACATTTTGTGTAAAATCGATCATCATCTGAAGCATCCATGGAAAAAATATAAGCAACGCCAACCCCACCGCCAACATCTTGGGGATAAAGACCAAGGTCATTTCATTGATCTGTGTTGCGGCTTGAAACATGCTCACCAGCAGACCGACGATGAGACCGGCAAGCAACATGGGCATCGCCAAAAGAATCGCTGTCTGTATGGCCTCGACAAAAAAACCTGTTATAAATTCCGGCGTCATATGCAAGTCCTCTAAATCATCCAAAGCTCTTTACGACTGAACCCACAATCAAATACCATCCATCCGCTAAAACAAACAACATCAGCTTAAATGGCAAAGAGACCATAATGGGCGGCAGCATCATCATTCCCATGGAAAGAAGGACACTCGCCACAACCATGTCAATCACCAAAAACGGGACGTAAAGCAGCATACCGATCTGGAACGCGGTTTTCAACTCGCTGATGACAAATGCGGGAATGAGTACGGTGGTCGGCACGTCATCCATGTTCTTCGGCCTCTTTATCTTTCCGATATCCACAAAGAGGGCCAGATCTTTTTCCCGCGTTTGCCTGATCATAAACGCCCTTATGGGCTTTGACGCAACTTCCAGTGCCTGTTCCTGTGTGATTTTCTTTTCTAAAAAGGGCTGAACCGCATTCTCATTAACATCTTTCCAGACCGGCGTCATAATGAAGATGGTAAGAAACAGGGATAATCCAATAATGATCTGGTTGGGTGGCGACTGCATGGTCCCCAAGGCCTTGCGAAGGAGGGAGAGCACGATGACAATCCTCGTAAAAGATGTCAGGAGAATTAGGAGTGCCGGTGCCAGGGAAAGTACCGTCAAGAGGAGAAAAATTTGCAAAACAACCGCGACTTCTCCCGGGCTGCCTGCCTTATCCAAGCCGATGTTTATGAATGACGGGGAAGGCACTGCGCCGGCACCCCAACATACGGGGCAACTTAAGAATACAAAAAACAGCGTGATTCCTGAAACAGTTAATGATAGTTTTAAGGGTTTAGTCACTGTTTTACCCCACACCGCCACAAGCACGCTTGTTCCCGGCCGAATTCTTTTCCGTCCGCATTCATGGTTATTTTTCTCTTTTGTATTTTGCTGAAAATTTCTGTAATTGACTGGAAAACGACCCCAGGCTCTTTTCCTCCTCAGGCCCGCTGAACTTATTTATGACCTCGACGTCTTCTATCTTGGTAAGAAGCGTGATGGCATCATTCGTAACCCCCAAAACCAAAATAGCACCCGGCACCTCCACCAGGGAGATGTTTTTTTTAACCCCCACATAGGTGTTTGCCAAAACCCTGATCATTTTCCCCTTGGACTGACTGCCGCCCACTTTGAATATCCGCTTTGCAAAATACAGGGCCATAATCAAAACGCCTGACAATATACCCAAAGCCGCTAACATCTTCAGGGCCGTCCATATAAAATCCGGATGATAATTCATTTCAGATTCTCAATTCGTTCCATGGGGCTGACGATTTCCGTGATGCGAAGGGAGTACTTATCTTTAACAACAACGACCTCCCCCCTCGCAATCAGCTTTTTATTGGCCAATAAGTCCAGCGTCTGGCCCGCGAACTTGGTGAGTTCAACAACGGAGCCCTGACCGAGTGAAAGAAGATCATTTATCAGGATCTCCGTACGACCCAACTCAACGGTAACCTCTAAAGGAATATCAAGAAGGAAATCCAGATTTGTTGCTGCATATTTCTCGGAATTACTACCTTGATCTTTCTCGCCCATGTTCACATACCCTCATAATTGAAATTCACTTTTCTTGTTCGGCACGGCGATTATCGGAGCTAGTTTTCCCGTGTCACAAGGCTGTCTATTTGAACAGCCCGATTGCCTGCAACAACGCCCGCGGCTCCGAGATATTTTGGGACTTGTTCAATCATAACGGAAATCAGGTCTTGTGGACCTGTGTTAAGCATGACAACGTCGCCCTCGCTGAGATCCAGGATGTTTCGTACGGTATGCAACGTCCTACCCAATTCCGCGGATACCGTCACTTCGGTTTCAGCCAATAATACTTTCAATTGCTCCGTCCAGGTATTTCCCAGCTCAGCATCCCTCATATTTTTAAAAGACAGTTTGTCCCTGATTGGCTCTAACAACAGATAAGGAACACACAACAACATGTTCGCCGAAAACTCATCCAAAGTTACGGCGGTCATAACAATAATCACGAGATCACTCGGGGCAACCAGACGAACAAATTGTTGCCTTGTTTCGCTTTTCCCAATGGAGATTTCCATTGGCAGAACAAGCGCCCAGGCTTTTTCCAGATCCCTCAGGACTTCCTCGGCAAACTTTCGCATGACCCTCTGCTCAAGCATCGTAAAATCCCTTTCCTGTTCCATACCACCCGTTCCGGTTCCGCCAAACATGCGATCAATCAAAAAAAAGACAAGGCTCCCTTCAATGGCCAACAAGGCTGAGCCGACGAGAGGGTCCATTCTAAAAGTGTGAAAACTTGTCTGGCCGGAAAGTCCCTCCATGAATTCCCCAAATTTGACCATCTCTGTTGAGGCCAATTCAATGTCAACAGACACCCCTAACGTACTGCCCATGTAATTGCGTAAAGCATTGGAAAACCGATCGTGAACTTCATCGAGCACATCAAATTGCTCACGCATCATTATGTTTTGGGCGGTCAAATCATAGATGGGCAGATCGGCCTTGGCATCTTTCGTTTCCAATTCCTCCGGGGACTCGAGCTCAACTTCCCCTGACGTCACGGACGTTAAAAGAGCGTCTACTTCTTCCTGACTCAATATTTGTTGTCCCATCTGTTTTACCTTTACCCGGCAAGCGGGTTCACTGAATTACGAATTCCTGGAAAAATAGATTTGTAATCTTGCAATCTTTAAGGAGTGGATTCAGCTGGTCGATGATTTCCTTCCTCAGTACGTCCTTCCCGGAAGAGGTTCGAATGTCCTTAAATTTTTTTGCGGGAAGTATTAACAAAATCTTGTCCCTCATCTGCGGAACGTTCCTTTTCGCTTCTTCAACAAAATCCTTGTCATCAATTTCGAGAGCCATCGTAACCCTCAGATACCGTTTGCCTCCCGGATCCGCAAGATTAACGACAAACGTCTCCATGGATAAGAGGGCTTTGATCTTCACTTTAACCTCTTCTTTTCCGGCACCTTCCCCAGCAACCTCCCCTGTTGCGGTGCCTGAAACTTTGCCCCAAAAAACATAAAGGCCCGCCCCGACTGCCAGGGCAATGATTACAAAACAGACAACCAATATAATTAATCCCTTTTTCGACATCTTATTTTATATCCTCCCTCAGCAGCACAATTTCCACCCGCCGATTCTTTGCCTTATGTTTTTCCGTGTCATTCGGAAAAAGGGGCCTGGAGTCCCCATACCCTACAGCCGAAAGTCTCAGGGGAGACACATTTGCATGCGCTATAAGATATTTTGTGACATTTACAGCCCTTGCAATGGACAGCTCCCAATTTGAAGGAAATTTCGGCGTAGAGATGGGGACATTGTCAGAGTGACCTTCAACACGAACAGCGTTAGGGATCCTGTTAATCAACTTGCCGATTCCTTTCAGTACGGGAAATGCCTTGGAATTAATATCGGCGACCCCCGGATCAAACGCCACGCTTCCTTCAAGGCTTATGGTTACTTCATTTTCTGAAATCGAGGCATCGATCCAAGGCATGGCGGAGTTAATATCCGACACATAATTTTTTATCTCTTTAGAAATCTCAGAGGTATCTTCCTCCTCCGGGTGCGAAAGTTTTCTGTGGGCAGCCTCACCTTTCACCAGGCCGGATGACCCCATCCCTTTAGAATCCATCAGCCCGAGTCCCCTCATGACCGAGTTTCTCATTTTCATAATTTTTTCAGCATCACCGGAGCCCATTGTAAAAAGAAGGACAAAAAAAACCATTAACAGGGTAATCAGGTCATTAAAAGTGCCGATCCACTCGGCCGACCCGCTGCCCTCAGGTTGTCTATTTTTGCGTTGGCCCACTGATCCATCTCCTCAGAGATCGTTTTCTATTCATCGGGGGAAAAAACAAATTCTACTCTCCTGTTTCCAGCCCTGTGCTCAGGTGTGTCGTTTGGAAAAATGGGCTGAAACTCTCCAAAACCCGCCGCGGACAGCCTTTTGGGCGAACATTTTCCCTTATCCACCAAATATCTTAACACATTCACCGCGCGCGCCGTTGAAAGATCCCAGTTGGAAGGGGACTTTTCGGTATGAATTGGAAGATTGTCGGTGTGCCCTTCTATCCGGACGGCATGGGTGCTTTTCGAAATGATGTGAGCGATCTTGTTCAGAAACGGGAAGGCTTTTGGCGAGATCTCCGCAACGCCGCGATCAAAGAGCGTACTATCGAACACCTGCAGCACCAACCCTTCCGTGGAAATAGCGTATTCCATTTCTTTTTGCAGCCCAAACTCATCCCGCATCTGCACGAACTGCCTGATGATCGGGGCAAGCCCTTCCTCCAGGCCTACATCTTCAGTCTGCATATCAGACGCCTGTTCACCCGTTTGAAAACCGAACCCGCCCTTAAACATATCGACGGATTCGACAAATGATCTCACGAATTTATTCATTTTGTTCGGCGCAACCTTTGAAAAAGAGCACAGCATTATAAAGAAACATAACATGATGAGAATAAACCCACTATAGACCCCTTCCCATCCGCCTGCCGCGGGACCGGAAGAGCCTCTTTTCGACTTCCGCTTTGCCATGTTTCTTATCCTTTCTCACAATCGGAATGACCGATCGGCTCACTATTTACTCTTTTCCCGCCACTTCGTTCTTCTGTGGGAGAAAGGCCTTCAGTTTCTGCTCAATCAGCCGGTGGTTGTCCCCCGCCTGGATTGACATGATTCCCTCCAACACCAACTCCTTTAATAATATTTCCTGTTTGCTCCTGATCTTCAATTTTGCAGCTACCGGTATACAAAGGAGATTGGCGATGACCGTGCCATAGAAGGTTGTCAATAAAGCCACTGCCATGGGCGCCCCGATCGAACTCGGATCCGACATCTGCATTAACATCTGCACCAGCCCGATAATGGTCCCCATCATCCCCACTGCCGGCGCATATCCGGCCATGGTCGTGAATATCTCAGCGCCCAGGGAGTGACGTTCCTCCACGTATGCTATTTCCGTTGATAGCACATCCTTTATGGCGTTCGATTCCATCCCGTCAATGGCCAGGGACACCCCTTTGGCAAAGAAAGGATCTTCAATATCCTTCAATTTGGATTCAAAGGAGAGGATACCCTCCTTCCTGGCCAGCTTCCCGAACTCCACCATATTTTCAATAATGGCGTCAATGGACTGGGATTTATGGAGAAAAACCTTCATAACCACTTTGAAAACGCCCAGGACCTCTCCAAGAGGATAACTGACAAGGGTTGCCCCTATTGTCCCGCCAACCACAATCATTGCGGATGGCGGACTGATAAACCATGATACGGAACCGCCCATAAATATGGCGGCCATGACCAGCGATCCGGCCACCACGAGACCGACAAGTGTCGCAATATCCATTCTTAACCTCCGTCTTTAATTCATCAGCGTCATGGAAGCTGCAAACATTATGCCATAAATACGAACCCCGTTATTTGATCTAAAAAACCAGGTTCGATTTCAGGTCAATATCCCCATTATAATGGTTATGCGGGGCGAAATTGAGGGATTATGAATTGCTTAAGCGATTGACGAGGGTATGGAAAAAGATATGAAAGGGTCGAAACATTGAAAAGTGGTAATGGAGAATATAGCGGCAGGATAAGGCCGAAGGCCAACAAGATTCGCGTCAATTTTATCCCTGGTGTCACAACATTGACGTTTGATGAATCTTGTCGGCCTCCGAAATGCAGGAACCCCTTGTCCGGTTATCGTTTCATATTGATGAGTTCCTGCAGTACTTCATTGCTGGTTGTGATGACCTTGGCATTGGCCTGATATGCCCTTTGGGTGGTTATCATTTTTACAAATTCAGTGGCCAGATCGACATTCGACATCTCCAGAGACCTTGAACTGATAGCCCCCCGTCTGCCCGTTTTCGGTGCCCCGATTACCGGCAATCCAGAGTCCACGGACACATCGTAAAGATTATTTCCCACTGACGTCAGGCCCTCATAACTTGGAAAATTGGCCAACACAATCTGGTAAAGCTCCTTGGTTTTTCCATTGGAAAATACCCCGGTAATAATGCCATCTTCCCCTACCTTGACATCGGTAATTCTACCGGTCGCATAGCCGTCCTGACTCTGAAAGGTAACACTGGAATTGCTGGCAAATTGAGTTATATCATTATAGGCAGTATTATTGACCTCGTCGTAAAGATTCCAGTTTATGGTTTGCGTGGCGGATCCCACCGCATCCATATTGTTGAGGGTTATCGCGACATCCGCCGAAACACTTGTTAACTTTCCATCAGCGCCAAATGATAATGACATGGTATCGCTTCCGTCAAACTGGACGTTGCTGGTGCCGCTTGCAGCTGCGATGGACGAAGGAAGTTCACCCGAAACCGTCCATGTATTGGCAGATTCACCCTTTTTAAATGTCAGCGTCAACGGAACATAGTTTCCCAGGGAATCATTAACGGTTATCGTGTTGGTAAATGTGCCGGATGCCACAGTTGCGGAATTAAGGTTCATTACGATTTCCATTATTGTGGTGGCCTTGGGTTCATAAATCGTTTTTGAAGTATCAATATCGGTGGGCGATCCGCTAGGCGTTCCCGAAGTAATGGCAAGACCCTGAACCCTGAAACCGTCCTGATTTACCAAGAGCCCATCCTTATCAAATAAGAATGACCCGGCCCTCGAATAGTGTTCCACGCCTGCTAAATCGTGAACAACGAACAGGCCTTCCCCCACAATGGCGAGATCGGTATTGTTGGTCGTGTACTCCAGAGCCCCCTGTGTCCATGATTTGCCCAACCCCCAGACCTTAACCCCTCCCTGGGCCTGGGTTTCACCTAAAACCGTAGCGAATGACACCGTGCTGGTCTTGTACCCGCCGGTGTTAACATTGGCGATGTTGGAGCCTATAACCCCGAGAGCCACCGAATTAGAACTTATCCCTTGAACCCCCGAGTATAAAGAACTTATCATTTGAAAATCCTCCTTTTATAAATATTGAATCCGACACATTTCCGAGCACTTTAGTACCCCTGAGCTTAGGAATCTTCCTTCTTTGTATCGGTGCTTTCCATAACTTTAAGGATATCACCCATTGAGATTTCGATATCTCCCGCCAATAGAAAGGCATTACCATCTTTAAAGGTGATACCCGTCACCTGGACCGTCATATAGGTTGAAGCCTTGACTGTCTCACCACCCGAATCGGCAGCCGATACTTCAAAGGTGTATGTCCCATCAGGGACGGCCTCACCATCCTCATCGGCGCCGTCCCACTCAATGGACTGTTCCCCCTCACTCAACGAGCCACAGTTAATGGTCCTGACAAGGTTATCCGAAGCATCGTAGATGTGAATATTGACCGTTGCCGCATCCCCCGCCAAATCAAATTGCAACTGGTTGGAGGCCCCATCCTTCACTGTGATTGAATCACCCGTGGCCTTTACCGTTTTGCCCATGAAACTGACGGCCTGAGCATTATTTATGGATGCCTGATATAGTCGCAAATACCCAAGGCTCTCGTTCATATTGGTAAGTTGCTCCAAAGAGCTGAATTGGGCAAGCTGGGCCGTAAATTCCGTACTTTCCATGGGGTTCAGCGGATCTTGATTCTTGAGCTGTTCGACAAGCAGATTCAGAAAATCCTCCTTTCCGAGGACCGCCTTTCCGGACGCATACGATCCGCTGTTGCCGGCTGTTGCCGCGGCTGCTATTTCAGTGGTAGGCATCTTTTTTTATCTCCATTTATCCAACCATCATCCAAGATTTTTCAGGGGGGAATTTAACGTTCCAGGTTCTCCAGCACAAACCGTACACCGCTTTCAAGCAAAGAAATTGACGGCCCCTTGCCCTCTCCTCGCCCGGTGGTCTATTTCCTCAGGTTCTTCGACCTTTCCACCGTATCCATTCTTTGGATCTCCGGATTTGGCTCTCATCTTCCTGGACCCATACCGGCCATCTCCACTCCCGTTCTGATCCGAATCCTGGAAAACTGAAACATCAAACTTCTCAATCTCCAGTCCTTGATTCTGAAAATTGGCCTTAAGTTGGGCGAGATTACTCTCGATCATATCCTTCACCAATGGATTTTCCGCAAGGATCCTGACCGTCACCTGGTTGTTTTCCGTTAAGATCTGCATTCTTAGCTGACCTAAAGATTCCGGCTTTAGATCAATTTTAAATTCCGATCGGCCATTTCCCACATTCAATGCAGCTTTATTCACAATCTGCCGCAAGGTGTCTGCCTGAGCTGATTTTGTAAATGCCTGTGGCTCTTTGGGTTGAGAAATCGCCCCGGCCCCTTTATCGGGAGTAGAAAAATTTCTGGAAGACAAATTTGAATTTTCACCGTTGCCGGGTTCCGCCTTTTCAACCTTCTTCTGGGTTAAGTCCCCCTCCGAAACTTTTACTTTTGCAGTCTCGGATTTGGCATCCTTGTGATCGAGGCCCAGTTTTGACGTAAGGGCTTCAATTCCCGGCTCTTTCTGTACAGGCTCTTCTGTGGAACCTTTCACCGAACCCATCCTCAATTTCTGAGCCGCCGGTTCTTTATCGAATTCGACCCTGTTGATCCGGCCCAATTCTTCCCTCAAATCCATTAAAGGGTTGCCTGACTTCTCAAGGACCCGGGGGGTTGCAGCCACTGCACGCAAGCGTCCTTCCGGATTCCCTGACTTTTCATCACCATGGGCGGTCGCCAACACCTCTGAGGGCGCCTTAACCTTCGTTTCAGGGGTTGCCCCCACTGCACGCAAGCGGCCTTCCGGATTCCCTGACTTTTCATTACCCTGGGCGGTCGCCCACACCTCTGAGGGCGCCTTACCATTCGTTTCAGGGGTTGCAGCCACTGCTTTCTCGACTTCAGATTTTCCCGGTTCCCGCTCCAGCTCCAATTTTGTAGGATCTGTTTTTGAAGCATCAACCTTATCCGGACCAATGGAGAGCGTTTGACCTGACTGATTAAGACCAGGTACTGCTTTTCTTATCACTTTCGATTTGGACGACAATTCCTTCCCTTCAACAACATGCCCGCTCTCTGATCCCGTGTCTGTTGTACCCTCTAAAACCAGGAATGAGCGGGAAGACTTTCCCGCTTCGGCCAATCCCTCTTTCGCGTCTTTTTCCAGATCCTCCGATTCAGCCTCCCCGGTCTTGCTCTCCTTTTGTTCAACGCTTGATTCATCGACAGGTCCCGGATGAGACGGTTGCGCACTTTCCACTTCCGCCAAGGTAGAAGAAAAATCCTCCACCCCCCGATCCTGCTCTGGGTCCTTTTCAATCAATCCCTTGTCCAATTTTTTGCCATGCTCCGGCTTCCGGGTGGGGATCGCATTTTGATGGTCTACAATAAGAAGATTCGCATGCATGGTTCAGTTTCCATTGCTATTTTTATTGACAATAAATGCTGGTGAGACCCTTTTGCAACCTATATGCCAAATCGATCAGCAAAAAAAACGCCGAACGGGAATCATCCTGTTCGACGCAATTTATTTGACATAACCATTTGAATTTAAATAAATAATTTATCTATAAGCGCTTCCTTTTTTCCACGAAAAAAACATTCATTATGAAAACCACCGGATAAATCGGAAGACTGGTCAGCAAGCAATCGGCAATACTTTCCCTTTAGAGGGGAAATTTTTCCCGGATGGTGTTCCTTGCCGGTTCTTCCCCGTCCCCCAACCCACAGAGACCGGACTTGACATAAAGGGTTTGCGTTTCTATAGTCCTGTTTATTTTCCTACTCATAATCAGACATTTCTGAAACCGACCCTAAAAAAGTACGATTACGGCTTTTTGAACCGCTGTCAAAAAACAGAGAGGAAGCGA
>JAERTK010000162.1 GCA_016844935.1 Desulfobacteraceae bacterium
CTAACGCGGCATAGCCGCAGTTTTCAGTTGTCAGATCTTATTTTCAAAACAGAAGGGATCGAACGGCATTCAGAAGCCTTCTTCATAGATTTGAGAATAGATTATTACCAGCAGGCTTTTACTGACAACTGCCAACTGATAACTGACAACTTTCTTGTTTTCTGTGACAGAAGACAAGGTGATAAGGTACTAACGAATAGGGTTAGATTGTGAGAGCGGAGCGACCGGCGGGCGTTCTGTAGAGAGCTAATATGAATAATCAGGATATTAAGATCGACTTAGGAACAGTTCAGGAGACTCTGATGCTGCCTCTGTGGGCAAGAGCTCGAGAGACAGAGAAGGACAATCCCATCGTATGTGACACCTATGCCAAAAATATAATCCAAAGAATCGACTATGATTTCTCCCAGATTGAGGAAAGCCATATGGCGGATCATCAGGGGGTATGGGCTATCCGAGCTTACAACTTCGACAACATCGTCAAAGCATTTCTAGGGAATAATAGCAGCGCTGTAGTTGTAAATTTTGGAGCGGGCTTGGAGACAACGTTTCGGCGAGTTGACGAGGGAACTGTTCTATGGATCAATATCGACCTTCCAGATGTCGTTGCTCTGCGGCAGAAGCTAATTCCTGACTCAGAACGGGAAATGACCGTTGCGAAATCCATTTTTGATTTCACCTGGACTGATGACATATCCCGGTTGACGAAAGGCCGTCCCATTATGTTCATGGCTGCCGGAGTACTATGCTACTTCGAAGCCCGGGAAATGGAAATTCTGTTCCGTAAACTTGCCGAAACTTATCCTTCATCCCATGTTATCTTTGATTCCATGTCATGGCTTCCAGCATGGGGGTCAAACAGGGAAATCAAGAAAAGCATGAAAAATGGCGAAATGGAGTCATCAACACTTATTAAGTGGCATCTGAAAAAAGCTTCCGGTCTTCGAAAGTGGGTTGATACAATCAAAATCGTTGAAGAATATCCTGTTCTTTCAAGAGTGCCCGCCAGGAATGATTTTAATAAGAAGGAGATCCTGCAAATTAAAATTGTAAGTCTCTTTCGTTTTTACAACATGATTCATGTGCAACTCTGAGAGCATGTGCAATTTTACATAACGACTCATTACTTAGAAGATGAAACAATTTATAGCGAATAATCAACTCATATTGATGGAAGCCCGAGTGGGGACAGTTGATGCTGAAACTCAATCACACCTACGGTATAAAAATACTCGGTGGATGCTGTGGTACTGGCGCCGAGCATCTGCAATTCATCGTTGAAAACCGAAAGGGCTAACATTCCGAACTCGTTCACAAGCATATTTGACGCTGTCATAAAAATGGAAAACGGGACTCTGGTTCGAGTTGATAAACCCATGGAAATTTGTAGGCGTGTCCACTTAACCGGTGAAACCAGACGCCTGACAGTCTAACGGTCCTGGCGGGGGCCGGAGGAGGCGCTGGTGAGCTTACCGTTATATGTAAATATAGGAATACGAATTCAATTAAAATATCAAAATTCCGAATAGTATATTTAGTATGATAGATTCTTTAAAGGGAGAGCTGTGTTCACTTTAGCTGGATTTTTTATTCTAATCAGTTTGGTAGTGGTTTACTTGATCATTATCGCGTTTTTACCGTTTAATGTGGAAAAACAACCAATAGAACTGAAAGGCAGCAATGAAGATGCCCCTATCTGCAGACATGATGTTACATTTAAAGTTAATGGCCTGGAATTAAGCGGTTGGTTGTACCTCCCAGAAAATTCAGGTAAACCTGTTCCTTGCGTCATATTGAACACGGGATTTTGTGGTACCAAAGATTTTCTTTTGGAAAGATATGCCCTCAGATTTGTTGAAGCTGGTTTTGCTGCATTGTCTTTCGACTACAGACATTTTGGAGACAGTCAAGGTGATCCCAGACAAATTTATTCAGTTTCTAAACAGCTTGAAGATAATAATGCAGCTATTACATTTATAAGGAATAGAAGTGAAATCGATCCTGAAAAGATTTTTGTATGGGGAACTTCATCTTCGGGAAATTTTGGAATTTTCTTAGCTGCTGAGGATAAACGAATTGCAGGTGTTATTGGGCAGACCCCTTCTCTTGACCATCAAGCAGAAGGAAAAATGATTGTAAAACGTGAGGGGATGGGTTGGTTTCTAAAATTGATTTTTCATGCACAGAAAGATAAATTTCGTTCAAGATTCGGTTTATCTTCACATAAGTTCCCAGCAGTTGGTGAACCGGATACTACAGCAATGTTGATAGCGCCTGGTTTTTTTGAAGGCTATCGAAAGATAGCTAAAGGTTCCAAGACTTTTGAAAACGAAGTATGTGCCCGAATAATGCTCGCATTTGATGAGCCAAACCTCTTTAAATCCGCCAAAGACGTCAGCTGCCCGGTCTTGTTCTATCTTTGTGAAGGCGATAATCTTGCTTTACCTGATTCTCATAAGAAAATTGAGAAAATACTTGGTAAAAAAGTAAAATTCATCCAGTATCCTATTGGACATTTTGATATTTATTTCGGAGAGTATTTTGAACAAGCCATTGCCGCTCAGATATCATTTATAAAAGATATCACTCAAAAATAATTTTCGTTTATCAAAAATGGGTATTATTAAAAGTAAAGAACACATAATAAATTAACTGGGTTTAGCGTTCGGCAAAGAGGAATTGTTATTTATTACATTGAATTTGGTTGAATTTATTACCAACCAGGAGATCTTAGTTATTGCAACGTCCGATGCAAAAGGAGATTGCGATTGTTCTCTGAGGGCTGGAGACGCTGGTTTTGTCCACGTTCTAGACGAAAAGAATCTCATCTACCCGGAATATAGAGGAAATGGCGTAACAGCAAGTCTGGGTAATATTTTGGAAAACCCACACATCGGTTTGATGTTCATCGATTTCATCAAAGATACAGTGGGTCTTCATGTAAATGGTAAGGCCGCAATTATTGAAAATAACGCGTTATTAGAACGAAAAAATATTTCCCAGAAAATAATCCACGCATCCTGTTTGTCCTTTTGCCCATCTTCTGCGTTGTGATAACAGGCACATAGCCCACTATGCACTTGCTATCACGCCTTGAAAACGAACAAAAGTTCTGCAAGATATGCGCATATTATTTTCTTCCAGTTCCCTAAAAAGGAGCGTATATATTGAAAATTTACTCCCCTAGTTCCGTTCTTGCGCAAGCCGGACATTTTATAGACCATGTGACTGGCGCAATTACGCCACCCATCCATCCCTCCACAACCTTTGCTCGGAATGATGATTATGAATTAATTGGCGCATATAATTATAGTCGCTATCAGAATCCAACTTATGATCAGGTCGAGTATCTCGCTGCTAAACTCGATAACGGAAGTGAAGCCAAACTATTCGCTTCCGGAATGGCTGCTATTACTGCCGTTTTCGAGACCATCAATATGGGACAGCACATTGTGGCTCCAACGATCATGTACCATGGCGCACAGGACTGGCTGCGACGTATTTCCGAGAAGCGAAACATAGGCCTGTCTCTGTTTAATGCTACTGATTCCGATTCGTTGCGTCGAGCGATAAAACCCGGCAAAACTGCAATCGTATGGATTGAGACGCCGGTCAACCCAACTTGGGACGTTATCGATATCGAAGATGCCGCCGGAGTTGCCCACGCGGCAGGTGCTATACTGGGCGTTGATTGTACCGTTTCGACTCCTATCACGACGCGAGCTTTAGATTTTGGCGCCGATATTGTCTTTCATTTGGCGTCCAAATACCTTAACGGACACTCTGATGTAACCGCCGGTATTTTGGTTACGCGAACGAATAATGAACGATGGGAGGATATCAAATTTATCCGTAAACATGTGGGCGGTGTTTTGGGACCTTTCGAATCATGGTTACTGCTTCGCGGCATGCGAACTCTTTCAATCAGATTTGAGCGGTCATCTGAGAATGCACTGCGCATTGCACAGCACTTTGAAAACCACCCGAAGGTGGAAGATATGTTATACCCGGGTCTTGAGAGCCACCCGGGTCACAAAATCGCCAAACGCCAAATGACCAAGGGCTTCGGAGGTATGCTGTCTCTTCTGGTAAAAGGTGGTGCCTTCGAGGCAAAGAAATTAGCAACGGAGCTCCGATTATTTGTTTCCGCAACCTCTTTGGGTGGTGTAGAAAGCTTGGTTGAGCATCGGGCATCAGTGGAAGGGCCCATGAGCCGGGTTCCAACCAATCTATTAAGACTTTCTGTGGGTATCGAGGATGTCGAAGATTTGATCTCAGATCTTGAGCGAGGCCTTGAAGGAATATGAGTTTTGGCAATAATGGAAGAAATGGATAGCGGTTGATAATGCAATAACACCATTTTTCAGGTATGGTTATGAGATGTTTTCTGCCAAAAATTATCATTTGTGGCATTCTGATTCTATTGGGGCCCTGGCATCTAATCGCCGCTGCCGCTCCAAGCACCACGGAAATCGTTTTCCTCACCTGGAGGCCCAGCCAGCCGGGTCCTTGGGAAAAATTGATTCAGAAGTTCCAGAAAAATCATCCCCACATAACCGTAAAGCGCCAGGTATCCCCCCATTCATCCACCGAGTACCACGCCATTATCACCCAGAGGCTCAAAAACAAAGACCCGTCCGTGGATGTTTTTCTCATGGATGTGGTATGGCCTCCTGAATTTGCAAACGCTGGCTGGGCCCTCGATTTGACTTCCCGGTTTCCTGAAGCAGAGCAGAAGAAATTCCTGAAGGAACCCGTTTCAGCCGGGTCCTGGCAAGGGAAAATATACGGTGTCCCCTGCTACCTGGCAGCGGGCCTGTTCTATTACAGGAAGGACCTGCTTGAAAAATATCACTTTAATCCGCCCCGGACCTGGCCCGAGATGATCCAGCAGGGAGAAGTAATCCTGCGAGGCGAAAATGACCCGGGACTTCACATCTATTCAGCCCAGTTCAAACAGTACGAGGGGTTGGTGTGCAATATGCTGGAGTTCCTGCGGTCCAACGGGGGTGATATCCTGGATGGGAATACCGGCCGGGTTCTGCTGGACCGGCCGGCGGCCCTTGAGGCTACCCGGTTTGTGCGCGACCGCATCATTGGCAAAGCGGCGCCCAGGGGGGTCGTTACTTACGAGGAACCGGAGTCTCTGAGCCTCTTCACCGAAGGCAAAGCAATCTTTCATCGCAACTGGCCCTATGCCTGGGCCGTTGCCGGTGATCCTCGGAAATCCGCCATCTCAGGCAAGGTGGGCGTGGGACTCCTGCCGGCATTCAAGGGACACCATCACGCCGCCACCCTGGGCGGGTGGCACTTCGGCATCAATGCCTTTTCCAGACACCCCGACGCCGCATGGCAGTTCATCCGTTTCATGACCTCCAAAGAGAGTCAGAAAACCCTTGCACTGGCGGCAGGCCTTGCACCCACCCGAAAATCGGTCTATGAAGATCCGACCCTTCAACAGAAAATGCCCCACTTAATCGCCTTTCTCCCCTCCTTTGAAAAAGCCGCGAGCCGCCACCCTTCCCCCATATACCCCATGCTCAGCCAGGAACTTCAGCGGTTTTTCAGTACCGCTATTATCAAAAAGAACGTGGCGCTTCCCTCCCTGGCCCGTACCTCCGCAGGGAGGCTTAAAAAGCTTCTGGCGCTGGAAGCGATGATGGTAAAATGATCCGCAAAAACCAATTCTTCCTGCTATTGCTTCTGCCGGCACTTTTCCTGCTGATGCTGTTTATCCTGATCCCGGTGGGGCAGTCCTTTTACTTGAGTTTTCACCGGGTGATCAGCGGGCTTCCCCAGCTGGGGGAAACCATGGTGGGATTTGAAAACTACCGGGATCTGTTCCACGACCCTGTCGCACGCCATTCTCTCTGGACAACAGTGATTTTCGTGGGTGTAACCACCTTTTTTGAACTTCTCATAGGCCTTTTCCTGGCACTGCTCATGCACAAACACTTCCCCGGCAGAGGCGCCCTGAGGGCCGCGGTTCTGATCCCGTGGGCCATCCCCACGGTGGTGGCGGCCCAGATGTGGCGTTTTCTCATGAATGACGCCTACGGCACAGTCAATTATCTGCTCTTCGGAACCGAAACCGCTTCTTATGTTCCATGGCTTGCTTATCCCGCCACTGCATTGGGCGCCATTATTCTGGCCGATATCTGGAAAACCGCATCTTTTGCGGCATTGCTGATCCTTGCGGGTCTTCAGGTAATTTCCCCGGAAATCCATCAGGCCGGGCTTGTGGACGGCGCCGGGTCCTGGCAGCGTTTCCGGCATATCACCTGGCCCCTGATCCGGCCGGCGGTCATGGTGGCCCTGCTGTTCCGGACCATCGATGCTTTCCGTGTGTTTGATCTGGCGTATGTTTTGACCCAGGGTGGGCCCGCCGATGCCACCAATGTGCTCCAGCTCTACGGCTACAAGAAAATGTTTGTGGAAGGATGGATGGGGTACGGGTCCGCCATATCCGTGTGTATCTTCACCATGGCACTGTTTCTTGCGGTGGTCTATGTCCGGGCCGTGGGGCGGCGTTTACTGGAGGCGAGGGTATGATACCAAAATTTTTGAGAAAAGGCTTATTCCTGACGGCCGTCATTCTGGCCGTTGGCTTTTCCCTTTCGCCTTTCCTGTTTTTTGTTCTGTCCGCATTCAAAACCGAAAACCAGATCACTACCATTCCGCCGGTATGGCTGCCCGATTTTTCCATTGCCGCTTTCGAGTCAGCTGTATTTAAGCATCATCTCCTTTATTACCTGCTCAATTCTCTCATGGTGGCAGGCACCACCACCCTTGTCACCCTGTCCGTGGGGGCGCTGGCAGGCTACGCTTTGGCACGGCTTCCCCGCCGCCCGGCACGGCTGATTCTCATGGGGGTTCTGGCATGCGCCATGTTCCCACAAATCACCATTGCAGGACCCATCTGGCGTTTTCTTCGCGCTGTGGGGTGGCTCAACCAGTACCATGGCCTCATCCTTCCCTATGTGGCGCTCACCCTTCCCCTGACCATCTGGATCCTGGCGCTTTTCTTTCGGGAAATCCCGGAAGAACTGGAAAAGGCCGCCCTGGTGGACGGCTGCAGCCGCTCCGGCGCGCTTTTTCGGGTCATGCTTCCTTTGTCGGCCCCGGGTCTTTTTACGGCGGGTATCCTGGCGTTTATCTACGCCTGGAACGAATTTTTTCTGGCGCTGCTCATCATGACCGATCCGGCCAGACAGACCATGCCGGTGGGCATTGCACTTTTTCAGGGAGAACATTCCATACCATGGGGAGAAATCGCGGCGGCCTCACTGATCACAACCCTGCCGTTGATTATTCTGGTACTTTTTTTTCAACGGCGCATCATTGCCGGATTGTCGGCAGGCGCCATAAAAGGATAGCATATGTCATCGCTTAAGCTAAGCGGCATCGGCAAATGTTTTGGAGATGTGGTGGCCGCATCAGATGTTGATCTGTTGGTAAACAATGGCGAATTCTGCGTACTCCTGGGGCCTTCCGGGTGTGGGAAAAGCACATTGCTCCAGATTGTTGCGGGACTCGTTCCCCAGGATCGGGGCTCCGTGCTCATAGACGGGCGATCCGTTGATAATAAGAGCCCGAAGGAGCGGGATGTGGCCATGGTTTTCCAAAGCTATGCACTCTATCCCCACATGACGGTGATCGAAAATCTGGGGTTTGCCCTTCGCATGCGCGGTATGCGGAAAAATGTCATAAAGGAGAGGGTCACCCAGACCGCGCGGATCCTCGGGATCGAACCGCTGTTGAATCAAAAGCCCAAACACCTCTCAGGGGGACAACGGCAGCGGGTGGCCATGGGAAGAGCCCTGGTGCGTCGACCCAGCATTTTCCTGCTGGACGAACCCTTGAGCAATCTGGATGCGCAACTGCGCATGCACGTGCGAATGGAGCTCAAAAAGCTTCATCAGGAGAGTGAAGGTACGTTTATCCATGTAACCCATGACCAGGTGGAAGCCATGAGCCTTGGGGATCAGGTGGCGGTCATGAAAGAGGGCCGAATACACCAGACAGGTCCCCCGGAAGAAATATACGACCGGCCTGCGGATACGTTTGTGGCCACCTTTGTGGGATCTCCGGTCATGAATCTTTTCAAAGGGGTGCTCACCGGTTCAAGGGGGGAAATGGTCTTTCGTTGCCGAGATTTCTTAATGGATATGACGCATTTACCCGATGAATGGAAAAACAGGGAAGTTGAGATGGGATTTCGCCCGGAAGATGCGGAAATGGGAACCCGGGTGGGACCCATCATTCATGCGGGGGTGGAAATGGTCAGCAATGTGGGTGCCGAAAAACACATCCATGCCCGCGTTGGGGATTCCAATATGACCCTGCGGACCGAAAAAGATGCCTTGATTCAGGCGGGGGACAACATTGGGTTTTCCGTTCGACCCTCCCGGCTCCATGTATTCTGCCAAGGCAAACGCATGGAATTCCATCAGGACGAAAACGGCGGCTTTCAGTAGCTCGGGTAACCCCTGATCATCACATCATCCCCGAAGCGACGGACTTTGATGTTCTGGAGTTTCAACGATTCTTCCATGGTTTTGGGACCGCGGCCGGCCGCCATGGGAATGCCGTCGCCGCCGCCCAAGATCTTGGGTGCGATGAAGACATAAAACTTATCCACCAGCTGCGCCTGAATCATGGCCCCCAGGATCGTGGCGCCCCCCTCCACCATAACACTGGTGATGGCCATCTCCCCCAGTTTTTCCATGAGTGCGGACAAATCCACTTTACCGGCCACAGTGGGGCAGACGAGGGGCGCCACACCCTTGGGATGGGGGCCGGACTTGCGGTAGCAGTCGTTCCCGTCAACACTGGTGGCGATAATGGTGGGCGCGGCGGATCCATTTTTCATGACTTTTGCATGGATGGGTGTCCTGAACTTTGTATCCACCACAACCCGCACGGGATCTTTCCCCTCTTTTGCCTTGAAGCGGGCGGTCATAGCCGGGTCATCGGCCAGAACCGTGCCGATCCCCATCATCACAGCGTCCACACGGTCCCGCAACCGGTGCACGAAGCCCCGCGATTTCTCGTTGGTGATCCACTGGGAGTGATGCGCGGAAGTGGCGGTCCACCCGTCCAGGGTGATGGCTGATTTGGCGATCACGAAAGGGCGCCCGGTTTGGATGAATTTCACGAATTCTTCATTCAGGGCGATGCATTCGTCCTTCAAAACCCCGGTAACAACCGCAATGCCTTTCCCTTCCAGATATTCGCACCCGCCCCCCGTCACCATGGGGTTGGGGTCTCGCATCCCCACAACCACCTTTTTGACACCGCTTTTCAAGATGAGTTCGGTGCAGGGAGGGGTTTTTCCGAAGTGGTTGCA
>JAERTK010000163.1 GCA_016844935.1 Desulfobacteraceae bacterium
TATCAATACTGCCTCCGTTGCAGCCTATGAGGGCCAGATCGGTCAGACGGCCTATGCCGCTTCCAAAGCCGGGATCATCGGCGTGACCCTGCCGGCAGCCCGGGAATTTGCGCCCCTGGGTATCCGTGTGATCACCATCGCTCCCGGGCTTTTTGAAACCCCCATGCTGTTGGGGCTGCCGGAAAAAGTCCAGGAGGCCCTGGGCATGAGCGTACCGTTCCCCAGCCGTCTGGGCCGCCCCGATGAATATGCGGGCCTGGCGGAACACATTATTGTAAACCCAATGATCAATGGCGAAACCATCCGGCTGGACGGGGCTCTCCGTATGGCGCCCCGATAAAAGTAAATTTTCGTTCCAGACCCGCTCAAGCGCCGAAACGACTTTCCCAGTCATAATCCCGGGAGGTCACCGTATCCTCCATCCGCCGAATGCGTTGCTCAATGTGGTCATACCGACGTTTGAGGCGGTCCACGGCACGGGGTCTGGAATGAACATAACTGTCGTAAAAATCGTGGGCGTCGTCGCTGTCAATGCGAAGAACGGGGGCCGGTTTCATGATCAGAGCCGCCAGGAAATAGAGCCCTGTGATGGGCCAGAAACCGCTTACCAGCAATAGGATTACAGCAATGGCTCTTGCCCAGAAAACGGAAAAATCAAAATATTCCGCCACACCCCGAATTACCCCAAGAATCATTCCGTTTCGGGACCGGTAAAGGCCCCTTCGAAAACTCCGGTTCATCCATTTCATGGTTCGCTATCCTTTCTCCGGCCTTTTAGAATAATGGTCTCCAGCGCTTCAATCCGCTTTTCCATCCGTTCAAGTCCCTGGTAAATCTCCTGGATCATCCGCGCGTCCTCCGTCTGGGACCGTTGATCCTTGCGAGACAGGCCGCCTTTTTTGATTTTGATACCCATCAGGATCGTGCCGCCGATGATGGCCACGCACAATATCAGTCCGCCGAATATGATTGCAACAATCATTGCGCCATGCATTATTGTGAAACCCTTTCTTCCCCGCGATTCATGGATGTTTTAAGGCGGTTCAGATCATTTTCAATCTCATCATCCATCATCAGGCCCTCAAACTCCGCCTCCAGGGTCGGTTTTTTCCCGTAATTCACCAGGTCCGCCTCCGCCTCCATCCGTTCAATACGGTTTTCCAATGCCTCGAATTTCATCACCGCATCGGTGCTTTCAATCCTCCGGATATCCTCCTGGGCGCGCTGTTTCCGAACGGCATGAATGTGCCGCTGGACCAGTATCCGCTGTTTTTCCCGGGCTTTTTGGAGCTTCTCTTCCAACTGCTCAATGTCGCCATGGTACTGCCCCACCAGCGTGTCCAGCTCGCCAAGCTCTTCCTCCAGGTCCTCAGCCCGGCCGGTGTATTTCCGCTTTTCCATGAGGGCCTCTCTTGCCAGATCGTCGCGCCCTTTGTTAACCGCCAATTGGGCCCGACCTTCCCATACTTTGACGCGATCGTTGACTTCCTCCATTTGTCGACGGGTTTTGGCTGCCCTGGCAATCACTCCGGCGCACGCGGCCTTCAACTCCACCAGGGTGTCTTCCATTTCACGGATCATAAGCTTGATCAGTTTTTCCGGATCCTCAGCCCCCTCCAGCATAACATTGATGTTTGAGCTGACAATATCCCGAAAGCGTGTAAAGATTCCCATGTTCATTCCTCCACATTAAAAAAATATCCTGTTTCAGCAAATTCTGCCAGATTTATTGAGCAGAAATCATGCCAAACCCGCATTTTTTAGAAATTCAAAGGGAATCAGCGGTTTAATAGATTGACAACTTTAACAGGATTGGCGATATTAGCCGATATCTAGTATTTCGTGCCATTTTTTGCGGTATTTTTCACCATGCCCCAGCACCGGATGTCCACACAAAATTCGCTTCCTCCCGAGTCCCTTTACAGGACCCACGAGGCCCTGGGACAATCAGAAGCGTTTCTTGATCTGCAGGAAAAGCTCTCCAGAGTGGCCCCCGTCGATCGACCGGTGCTGCTTCTGGGGGAACGCGGCACCGGAAAGGAACTGGCCGCCGCCCGCATCCACTTTCTTTCGGGGCGCTGGAAAGGTCCCTATATTGCCTTGAATTGCTCGGCCCTGGCCCCGACCCTCATGGAATCCGAACTTTTCGGACATGAAAAAGGGGCTTTTACCGGGGCGGACCGGCGCCGGACCGGCAGGTTTGAAACGGCCCACCGGGGCACCCTCTTCCTGGATGAAATCGGCAACATGCCCCTGGAGGTGCAGGAGAAAACACTTCGACTGGTGGAATACGGCTCTTTTGAAAGGGTGGGTAGTTCGAGAAGCATTGAGGTGGATGTCCGCATTGTGGCAGCCACCAATTCGGATCTTATCCAACAAACAAAAGAAGGGTATTTCAAGGCCGACCTGCTGGACCGCCTCACCTTTGAAGTGGTTTTCCTGCCCCCTTTAAGGGAAAGGGCTGAAGACATCCCCCTTCTGGCCAACCACTTTGCATCCAGAATGGCCTTTGAGATGGAGCGCCAGGACACCCCGGTGTTTGCCCCTGAAACCATGACCCTTCTGGAAAACTACCCCTGGCCGGGAAACATCCGGGAACTCAAGAATGTTGTTGAGCGGGCCGTGTACCGAACCGATGATACGGTTATCAGAAAAATTACCTTTAGCCCTTTTGAGAAATTTCACATGGGTGGAGCCCTGCCTGCGACCTTGGATGCGCCCGTTGACCCGAAAGACCACCCCATGGACAAGCTTTTAAAAATGCCGCTTCAGGACGCCGTTCGGGAATTGAAGGTCCGCATGCTGAACCACGCTCTCTCAAAGGCCCGGCACAACCAGAGAAAAGCAGCCGATACGCTGGGACTCACCTACCACCAGTTCCGAGGGCTTTATCGATCGTTCAAAAACGATATCCGTTAAGGGGTTCGGCAAAAAGAAACGTGGGTACAATCAATAAGATATCCCCCGGAACTGCAGGCCATGAACGGGGATCATTGTGGAGGTAATATCATGACATACGAAATTCTTGCTTTTAAATACGCGGGACCCCTTGAAAGTTCCGGGGCCTTTGTGATGTGGTTTAAGGAGTGGGAGAAGACCGTCGAGCGCAACTGTTATTTCTGGCTCATAAGAGAGGGGTCAACCCAAATTATGGTGGATGCGGGCGCAACACCCGATCTGGCCGTGAAAAGGAATCTCAGCGGCTATATATCCCCCGAAAAATTGCTGCAGCAGGTGGGTCTGAATGCAGCGGATATAAAACACGTCATCCTGACCCACCTCCATTGGGATCACGCAGGGGGTTCATCGCTTTTCCCCAACGCACGATTTTACGTGCAGGAGGAGGAGTATCGTTTCTGGCTGGATGACCCCATATCCGAAAGACCCCCTTTCAAACTCGTCTCCGATAATGCCTGCAACGAATATCTCAGAAGCCTTGAAGACACGGACCGTCTGGTACTTCTCAAGGGGGATCGGGAAATATTCCCGGGTATCGAATGTTTAAAGGCCCCCGGGCACACACCGGCGCTTCAGGCTGTTTCCGTAAACACAGGGAAAGGAAAAGCCATACTCGGTTCCGACTGCGCCCACTTTTTCCGCAATTACCGGGAAGACTGGCCCAGTTCGCTCATAACGGACCTGGTGGCATGGATGAAAACCTATGATAAATTGAAAAGCAAAGTCAGTTCCCTTGACCTGCTCTTTCCCGGTCACGACCCTCTCATGACCACCCGTTATGAAAAAATAGCTGAAGGGTCAACAAAGTTGGCATAATTCTTTCTAAATTCCATTAGCTCGGATCCTGCCCAATCTGATCTTCGGCAGGGAGATTTTTTCTAGATTTTACCCAGTAGCTGCCGGGCGATGGTGTTTTTCTCCATCTCTTTTGTGGCCTCGTAAATTTCCACAATTTTAGCGTCCCGATAGAATCGTTCGATATCGTATTCATTAATGAACCCGTAGCCGCCGTGCAGTTGCAAGGCATCGTCGGTTACCCGTACCCCGGTTTCCCCGGCCATCCATTTGGCCATGGCGATGAGTTTGGGATCAGTCCTCCCGTTATCCAGAAGCCATGCCGCCTGATAGGTCAAGACCCTTGCCGCTTCAACCTTTGTGGCCATCTCCGCCAGTTTGAATTGAATGGCCTGAAATTTCCCCACCGCCTGGCCAAAAGCCTCCCGCTTTTTCACATGCCCAATGGCCAGCTCCAGAGCGCCCTGGGCCACCCCCACACCCTGGGCGGCTGCCACCACCCGGTTGATGTTAAACAGTTCCATGGTCTGAGCAAATCCATTTCCCTCTTTCCCACCCACCAGATTTTCCCTGGGAACCCTCACGTTGTTAAACGACAACTCGGCCGTGTCCGAGGCCCTGATGCCCATCTTCCCGCGTATCTTGGAGGCCTCAAACCCGGGTCGATCCGTTTCCACCATGAGAATGGAATGCCGGTTGTAACGGCTTTTGGCATCCGGGTTTGTGACGCAGAAAACAGCCAGGTATTTTGCAATACTACCGTTGGTGATGAATATTTTACTTCCGTTGATGACGTATTCATTCCCTTCCTTCACGGCTTCCGTTCTGGCGCCGAAAATATCACTGCCCGCATCCGGTTCGGTAATGGCAGCACCCATGATGGCCTCACCCGCGGGGATTGGCGGAAGATATTTCTTCTTTTGTTCGGGGGTCCCGTAATTTTGTAAATACTCAGCCCCGAAAGCGGCCAGCAGCACACATCCGCAACCGGGATCCACCCGCCAGAATTCTTCCATAATCAGGCAGGTTTCAAAAAAACTCAACCCGGCACCCTCATATTCCTCTTTGATAAATCCACCCACGAACCCCAGTTCACAGGCCTTTTTCCAAAGCTTTTTGGGGAATTCTTCTTTCTGGTCATGCTCCTTGGCAATTTCCCGAATTTCACCCTCGGCGAATTCCCTGGCGGCCATTTTGATGTCCGTTTCTTCCTTGCTCAACTCGAAATTCATGCTGACTGCCTCCTTCACATCAACTGCAAAATTGTTCCATACTCAAAGCACATCCAGCACGGGACGACATCCCCCAGAGACGCTTTTCAGTGGGAACCACATCTCAACAATAAAGCCCCGGGGGTTTAAACCCCGGGGCTTTTGCATACACTTTCACATTTCGAATCACCGAATAACGAATCAGAGATCCTTGGGGCTGCGCCACCCGGTCAGAGGCACCAGGCACTTCTTTTCCACATCCGCCTTATAAAGCTTCACCTTTTTTGCCGGGGCATGGCTTTTGGGCGTATAGGTGACCAATGGAAAAATGCCGCCGGTGTCAAAATCCCGAAGGGTTTCCAGAGCATTTTTAAGGGTGTCGGGATTCAGATCTTTTCCAGCCCTCTTAATGGCTTCCGAAAACAGCATGGAAATGCCGACACCGCCGATATAGAGACTGGTCAGCTTCGGTTTCCGGTTGTTTTTCTTGGCGATCTCGCGGACCAGTTTGATGCCGGGAGTATCATCGGTCCAGCTTCCCACAAATCCGGAACCGATGTAATTCTTAGCAGCCGGACCGCACGCTTTCACCAGAAGATCGTCCGTTGCCCAGTTAAAGCCGAACACTTTGGGCCAGTAATTGTACTTTTCAGCGGTTTTCAGGAAGGAGATAATGGGCGGCAGCACATCACAGGTCACCACGATATTGGCGCCCGCCTTTTTCAGTGCCAGCACCTGGCTGGAGGCATCCACCGCGCCCGTGGGCAGCACCAGTTCTGCCACCACGGGGATATTGTATTTGGCGGCCCTTTTCTTGACAGCATTCAAACCTTTTTTTCCGTATTCCTTTTTGGTATAGACCACGCCAATCTTCTTGTCTTTCATCTTCATGTCATCATTGATGTAATCCACAATCACCTGGTATTGCCATTCATAAAGGGCGCCCAGGGCAAAAATATACGGGTGCAGCGGATCGAAGAACTCCAGGGCCATGGCATTGGGAATGTTGGCTATCTTGTAGCGTTTGATGTTTTTCATGTTGGCGATGGTCTGATTGGTGCCGCCCGTGGTCATGACGGTCAGAACCTTGTCCCGACTGATGAGTTTCTTAACCGCAGCAACGGATTTGGGCGCCTGAAATCCATCATCTTCCCAGAGCATCTTTATTTTTCGGCCGTTGATGCCGCCCTTTTCATTGATGTAATTCATGTAATCAACCATGCCGTTTCCCTGGGGAATACCCAGGGCTGCTACCGGGCCGGTCTTTACCAACACAAACCCCATTTTCACCGAATCGTCTGTCACCCCCCGTCCGGCGGCCAATGCCAACCCGCCGCTCAAAAGCAATGCCATACAAACCAATGCCGCGATTCTTACCAATCCACCTTTGTTTCTCATACCTTATCCTCCCTTTTGTTTAGGTGCTCGAACTTTTTTTCGAAAAGCCCGCGCAGGTTTATAAACCGTTAGTATGTAAAAGGCCAGTTTTTGAATCCAATCTTAATCCGTTGCCAGATGGCATTCAAGCCGCCCGGTTCGAAAATCAGAAACAGCATGATCAGAAGACCGAATACGGCAATGTTCCACTCTTCATCATAACGGCCCTGCATGGCGGGAATAACAGCCTCGATTCCCTGGGCCAGCAGTTTGATGCCCTCCGGTACCACCACAATAAAAATGGCACCGAAGATGGAACCCAGGATGCTTCCCAGGCCCCCGATGACAATCATGGCCATATACTCCACCGAGGACATGAGGGTAAAGTGCTCCGGGTGAATGTGCCCCATGACATAGGCGTACATACCCCCCGCCACACCGGCGTAAAATGAGCTCAAAGCAAAAGCCGTCACCTTGTATCCCGTGAGGTTGACCCCCATGACTTCCGCTGCGATGTCACGATCCCTCACGGCGATGAACGCCCGTCCGATCCGGGTTCGGACAATATTCTTGGCCGCGATAATCATCAAAGCGGTTACGATCAGAAGAAAATAATACATGCTCTCGTCCGTATCCAGAACGAGACCCAGCACATTGACTTCGGGCATGTACATGCCCCGCTCGCCGCCGGTCAGACTCCCCCAGGTAATGAGGACGTACTCCACCATCACCCCGAAACTCATGGTGGCCATAGCCAGATAAAGGCCTTTTAGTCTCAAGCAGGGGATTCCCACCAGAATTCCGGCGCCGGCGCTGACCAGGCCCCCGGCGGGAAGGGTGATCCAGAAAGGCATGCCCAAGCCTTCTCCCAGCAGGGCGGCCGTATAGGCGCCGATGGCCAGAAAAGCGGCATGCCCCAGGGAAATCTGACCCGTAAACCCGGTGAGGATGTTGAGGCCCACGGAGGCCACCACCGCAATACAGGAAAGGTTCACCATATAGACAATGTAAGAATCCGAAATATAGGGCAGCATCAGTAAGCAGAGAATAAAGAGGCCCATCCAGCATTTGCTCCAGATGGTATCCAGAAGTTTGATATCCTCATGGTAACTCTCACAAAATGTTTTGCTGCGTATGGCCATGATTTTTAGACCCTTTCCACTTCCTTGGTTCCGAACAGCCCATAGGGCCTTATCATCAATACCAGAAACAGTACCGCGAAAGGCGTCACGTCCTTAATGCCGCCCCCCACCATCTGGTCCAGATAACCGCCGGCCATATTTTCCAGGATACCGATGGCGAGCCCGCCGATAATAGCCCCTGGAATACTTTCAAGCCCTCCCAGGATCACTGCGGGAAAGGCGCTGATGGCCACAAAAGCGAGGCCAACATTCAACACCATGACATTGGCCAGGCCCACGCCGGCCAGCCCGGCCACCACAAAGGAGATCCCCCAGGTCAAGGCATACACCCGTTTGATGTTGATGCCCATGAGGGTTGCCGTGTCCTGATCATTGGCCGTGGCTCGCATGCCCAGGCCCAGGCGGGCGAACTTGAAAAAGCAAAAGAAGAGGATCATGAGGGTAAAGGAGATAATCATGCTCCAGAGATGATTGTGACTCAATACGATGCCCCCAAAATGGAGCGGTTCCACGGGAAAGGGACTGGGGAAAACATAATTGTGATGGCCGAAAACAATGCCGGCCATGGAGCGCAGGAATATGCTGAGACCGATGGTAATCATGACCACGGAAAAGACCGGTTCTCCCAGCAGGGGCCGGATCACCAGACGTTCGGTGAGCGCTCCCAGAAGGGCAGACGCCACAAGGGTAAGGGGTACGGCCAGCCAGAAAGGAACCCCAAAGCCCACCAGGTAATAGGCAATAAACGCCGCCACCATAATGGCTTCACCCTGGGCGAAATTGATGACGCCGGTCCCTTTGTAAATGAGCACGAATCCCATGGCGATCAGCGCATAGAGGCTTCCCACGGCGATGCCACTGATCAGTAGTTCCAGGAAATACATTTCCTCGCCTCCAAAAACGGGACGTTCACATCCCTAAATACAATGCGTCAATGATATCCTTGAATTTCTTTTCAACGGTGGAACGGCGAACCTTCATGGTAGCCGTTACTTCATCGTCGTCTTGATCAAGTTCTTTGGTGAGAATGGCAAATTTTCTAATTTTTTCCACCCGCGCCAGTTGTTCATTGACCGCATCCACCTCCCCCCGAACCAGTTTGTTCACCTCAGGGTTTTCAGCCAGACTTTTATACGTGGTGTAGGCGATGCGATTTTCCTGGGCCCAATCGGAAACATTGTCCAGCTCCAGTTGAATCATAGCCGAGAGATACGGGCGGCCATCTCCCACCACAATGCCCTCCTTGATAAAGGCGCTGAATTTCAGTTTGTTCTCTATTTCACTGGGGGCGATGTTTTTGCCATATGCATTGATGATCAGATCCTTTTTTCGATCCACGATCTTTAGCTGACCCTCATGTGTGATTTCACCCACATCGCCCGTCAGGAGCCACCCTTCTTCGTCGTAAGACGTGGCAGACTGTTCGGGGTTGCCGTAATACCCTTTGAAAACAGAATCTCCCCGAAGCATGATCTCGCCATCGTCGGCCAGTTTCAGTTCTATTCCCGGGATCACTTCACCCACCTCGCCGGCGCGAATGTTATGTTCGCTGGGAATCACACTGATTCCCGCGCACTCCGTCATTCCAAAGCATTCCCGAACCGGTACGCCGATACCATGATAAAAACGCAAAAGTTCTTTGCTCATGGGCGCAGCACCGCTCACAAAAATGCTGCCGTTTAGAAGGCCTATTGAATTTCTGAGGGCCCTGAACAACAGCAGATAGCCGATTCCGTTTAGAATCTTCAGGAAAATGGGAACCGGCTTTCCCGATAATCTCAAGTCGGCCACTTTTTCCCCGATGGGCATCACAGCATTAAAAACCCAGCGCTTGATGAAAATGGAGTCCTTTATTTTGATATTGATGTTGGAATGCATTTTTTCCCATATGCGGGGAACGGAGAGAAAAGCGGTGGGAGAAATCTCCCGCAGGTCTTCCTGAAGGGTGGCGACGCTTTCGGCAAAATTCACGGTGCATCCCGCCCACATGGGGAAAATCATGGAAAAACTTCTCTCTGCAATATGGCACAGGGGGAGCGCTGAAACAAAGGAGTCTTTCTGATTAAAAGGAATCACCCGGCTGAGGCCCTGAATCATGGCCACCATGTTGCGGTGGGTAATCATGGCGCCTTTGGGTTTCCCCGTGGTGCCGGACGTGTAAACCATCACCCCTACGTCGTCCGGTTCGACGGATTCCACCATGCGTTCAAAGCGTTCCCGGTCCTTTTCATGGCACGCAAACCCCAGCTTTTCCACCGCCTCAAAGCTGATGATAAAGGGGTCCTTATAGTTTCTGAGGCCCTTCATATCAATGACTATAATCTGCTTCAGGCGGGGCAGGCGGTCCTTGATCTCAAGGATCTTGTCCACCTGTTCCTGATCCTTGCAGACCACCATGGAGGAATCGGAATTTTCCAGTACATAATGGCATTGCTCCGCCACATTGGTGGGATAGACACCGATGGAAATGGCGCGGCAGGCCTGTGCCGCAATGTCCGCATAGAGCCATTCCCGGCAGTTGTCCCCCAGGATGGAAACCTTTCCTTCCCGGTCTTCGAGGCCCAATTCTTTAAGACCCAGGGCGAAGTTGCGCACATGCTCCCAATACTGGTTCCAACTGACCTTCTGCCAGATCCCAAGATCCTTTTCACGCAGGGCCGTGCGGTCCCCATAGCGGAGGCGATTGTTCTTGAGAAGCCTGGGGATTGTCAATTGTTGGAGATCGATTTCTTGCTTCATGACTATTGGTCGCCCTCCCCCAGGTATGCTTCGATGACGCGTGGATTCGCCTGAATCTGATCCGGCGTTCCATCGGCGATCATCAAGCCGAAATCGAGCACCGTTACCCGGTCCGCGATATCCATGACCACGCCCATATCATGTTCAACCATCAGAATGGTCGTTCCCAGTTCTTCTTTCACATCCAGGACAAAGCGGGCGATATCTTCGGTTTCCTCCACATTCATGCCGGCCACCGGCTCATCTAAAAGCAGCAGGTTTGGATTGTTGGCCAGGGCCCGGCCCATTTCCACCCGTTTCTGAATGCCGTAGGGCAGTGACCCCACCGGCTTTTTTCGGACTTTTTCGATTTCGAGAAAATCGATAATCTCTTCGACTTTAAGCCGGTGAGCCGTTTCTTCCCTCAAGGCGCGGCCATAAAAAAGCGCACCGGTCAAAATACCAGTCCGCATGTGAAGGTGTCGCCCCAGGAGCAGGTTCTCGATCACGGTCATGTGTTGGAACAGTTCGATGTTCTGAAAGGTGCGGGCCACACCCAGGGCTGCGATGCGGTGGGGCTTCATTCTGTTCAAGACACGTCCTTCAAACAATGCCTCGCCGGAGCTAGGCCGATAGATGCCGCTGATCACATTGAACAAAGAGGTTTTTCCAGCACCGTTGGGACCGATCAAGGCATGGATATGGCCCTGCTCAACCTCAAAATCCACATTGGAGAGAGCAGAAATCCCCCCGAACCGGACAGTGACGTCATTTATTTCCAACTGGGCCATGTTAATACCCCTTAGGACAGCCAACGTTTTCGTCGTTTATAATGCTTTACCTGGGCGTAGTTCTTGCGATCCGTCTGGTCTGTTACGCCCAGATAAAATTCCTGCACGTCCTCATTCTCCCTGAGCTTATGACAGGGACCGTCCAACACAATGCGGCCGTTTTCCATGATGTACCCATAAGAAGCGAAATTGAGGGCCAGGTTCGCGTTCTGTTCCACCAGCAACAGGGTGGTGCGCTGGTTGTGGTTTATTTGTTTCAATATTTCAAAAATACTCTTCACCACCAGTGGCGCCAGACCCAGGGAAGGTTCATCCAGCATAATCAGACTGGGTTGGCTCATGAGGGCGCGCCCCACCGCGACCATCTGTTGCTCGCCGCCGGACAGATAAACCGCCCGCTGGTTACGGCGTTCCCTGAGAACCGGAAAATAGTTCAGGACTTTATCCAGATCCTTTTTTACCCGGCTGCGGTCAGAGCGGGTGAACGCCCCCACAACAAGGTTCTCAATCACGGAAAGATCCGAAAATATGCGACGTCCCTCCGGAACCATGGAAATTCCATTCCGGACGATCCGGTCAGGGTCATCATCCTGAATTTCTTTTCCGTCAAAGGATATGCTTCCCCCTTCCAGTTCGCCATTCTGCAATCTGAGGACACCGCTGATAGCCTTTAATGTTGTGGTTTTCCCCGCACCGTTAGCACCTAAAAGCGCCACGATATCCCCTTTGGACACGGACAGGGATATGCCCTTCAACACGAGGATCACGTCGTTATAAACCACCTCAATGTTATTGACTTCAAGCATCCTGCACTCCGTTTCTTGTCCTCAAGCCGTGAAATAGAAGTTCTCTGAAGGTTTTAACGAACATCTCCCCTTCAAGCACATCCCTGCTCCGCTGCCATTGTAAAAGAACCCCGTCGTGAAAAGCGATAATGGTGTAAGCCACTGTATGGGTATCCACTTCAGGGTCAATGAACCCCTGAAGCTTGCCCTCCTCCACAATCCGGCGAAGAAAACGGGCGTATTTAAAATAGATACGCCTGAATTCAGAATCGAAACGATCGTGTTCCGCTCCGGAAAACTCCGCTGAAATAATGGTGGCCAATAGGCAGAGCTCACGGTTTTCTTCGGCAAAAGTGGCGGCAAAGTTGAAATAGTGATGGAGTTTATCGAGCGCGTTGCCTTTAACATCCTGAACCTTTTCTGTGAGTTGATCCAGAAACTCAACCTCAAATTTCTTAATGAGGGTCAGCAGCAGGTCTTCTTTACCGGAAAAATGGGCATACAGCGCCCCTTTGGTAAGGCCGGTGGCATTGGAAATGGCGGCGATGGAAGTGCCATGATATCCATGGGCCACAAACAAACGGGTACTCGCCTTTAGAATTCGGGCCACGGTTTCCTTACTTTGAATGGCTTTTGCGGTTAAAGGTGACAATGGTTTCTACCTGAGCTGGCTTCAAAACGTCCCCTTTTGCCCGATCTCTGTGTCAGGCTCAAATTTTAATCCTCGAAATATTTAACATATTCCTGCGGTTAAAATTTATACCTTCCTTGATCTCGAACAAAATTGAACATTTTGAAACCGGCCCACTTTTTATGAAATTACATGTTTTATACATACCGGCCGTTCAGGATCTGTTCTGGGTTCGGATCACCTTTCATGGCGGTAAAACCCTTTTCCCGTCTTTTGCCCCAAATTTTTCTGCTCCACCAGTTCCCTCCCGAAAAGAATATCAATGGCCTTTAGCCGCCCGATTCAAGGACAGAAACTGTCAGCACCGTTCAAGCATCACAGCCGTACCAACGCCTCCTCCGGCGCAAAGGCCGGCAACCCCGATATTGAGCCCCTGCCGCTCTAACTCATAATAGAGTGTCACAATCAAACGGGCTCCCGTACAACCTATGGGATGGCCAAGAGAGATCCCGCTGCCATTGACATTGGTCTTTTCCCTGTCAAGGCCCAGCTCTTTTTCGCAGGCCAGGTAGTAGGAAGCAAAGGCTTCATTGACTTCAAAGAGATCCACGTCCGCCAGTACACGCCCAGTCTGTGACAACACATCCTTAATGGCGGGGACGGAAGCGATACCCACATAATGGGGGTCCACCGCCTTGGTACTGAAGGCTTTGATTTCGGCCAGGGGTTTCAGACCGAACTCTTTTACTTTATCCTCAGAAGCCAGCACCAGTGCCGCCGCCCCGTCATTGAGGCTGGAGGCATTACCCGCGGTGACGGAGCCGCCTTTTTGAAAGACGGGTTTCAATTTAGCCAATTTTTCCAAGCTGATATCCCGCCTGGGATTTTCATCGGCATCCACCACTTTCGGCGGTTTCTTTCCCTGGGGAACCTCAACCGGCACGATTTCCCGGACAAAACGCCCTTCATCCATGGCGCGGACGGCCCTTTCATGGCTGTAGGCGGCAAGTTCATCCTGATCGTGGCGGCTCAGTTCATATTTTTCCGCCAGCCGCTCTGCCGCGATGCCCATACCGCCCCCCACCGGATACTCCTGCATGGCCTTCCACAGCAAATCCGTTGTTTCCATGTGCCTGAGCCGCTGTCCCCAACGTGCATTGTCCAGGATATAAGGGGCATTGGACATGGATTCAACCCCGCCCGCAACCACCACGCCGGCCATTCCCTGAAGGATGGTCATGGCACCGAGAATGGTCCCCTGCATGGCAGAGGAACATGCACAGTTAATGGTATATCCGGGGATCTCATAGGGAAGTTCAGCCAGGAGTGATGCGACCCTGGCGATATTCTGTTCCAGGGGCGCCAGGCAGTTTCCCATGATCACCTGATCCACCTTATCCTTTTGTAGATCAGCGCGGGAAATGGCATTTAAAATGACAAGCTGGGCCAGATCCAAAGGTTTGACACGCCGCATTGATCCGCCAAAAACGGTGATGGGCGTACGCACCGCACTTACTAGAAACAATTTTTGGGGCATAATTAATCCTCCCTGATATTTTTCTGCCGCAAGGCAATTATCTGCTAAGAATGAGGCTTCTATACATACCAACCGTTTAGAATCTTTAATAGAGGTTTTCTGGATTGTCAAGAATTTTTTTTGGGGGGGTCTCAAAAAAAAGCGGAAAGTGGAGAGAGGAACGTCAGACCAGATTCTTTTCCCATCGTTTGATCATGAATTCAGGATTCATTTCCATCAAATGATTCCGGGCCAGAAATTCCGAAAGTGAGCCCTGGTTTCCCTGGCCCCACCAGCCCTTCAGGATTCGACCTGCCTCCGATTTAAACATCCAGCGGGTTCCAAGGCGTTCTCTCAGGTGGTTTTCAAGAACCGTTTCCGCCATCCAACCAAGAACATAGTCCAGACAATACAGCTCCGGAACCAGGTCAAAAAGATGGCTTTCCGGCTGATAATAGAAACCGGTATAGCGTGCCATAATTCGCGCGTAGGGTTCTCCATTTGAAAGATCGCCCTTCATAAACATGTCATATTCCGAAATAAATTTCGCCGCATACCGCCTGAACATGGCGAGATCCTTGAGGCTTTTGTGGTAGGACAGGGTTTTCGAATCCTCCGGGGAAAGCCCCATAAATTCTTCCAGAAAAGGGTTTGAAAGTGCCAGGTTCTGAACTAGAAAGGCAAAGGATTCAGACAGCGCAAAGGAGGTCCCCATATCCCGCATCACCATGGAGAGATCCGGCGAAGTAAAAACCGCCGAGAGCCCATGCCCCAATTCATGCCACAGTGTCTCCAGGTCGCCCCATCCCCCTTCGGGACGCATCAAAACATAAATCTCTTCCGGTACCTGCAACATCAGGCAGATGGCCTGGGCGCTCTTGCCCGCAGCGCGGCCCAGTTCGAGGGTCAGCCCCGGAGTCTTTTCCGGATCAATGCCCCAGATTTTAAAGAAAGGGGTCAGCGCATCCAAACCTTTCCCGGGAAACAAATCATCGAATTGCTTGAGACTCAGCAGGTTTATGGCATCAAAACGTGTAACTTCCGAAAGGGAACGGGCGAATTTCTCACGAACCCATCGTTCCATGGCACCAAAATAGAGTTCATCCGTTGCTTCAAGGAGTTGTTTTAATAGGCTATAATATAGCGTATAATCAATCCCTTTTTTCCTTTCACAATATGCCACGTAGTTATCGTAACCCAATTCGTCCGTGAGGATTTTCAGCAGGATCTTCCAGTAATTCAGTGCAAAAGGTTTTAAAAACTTGCAGAGGGGGCCGGTTTCTTTCTGAAGCACCTGCCGCTTTTCATAATTACTGAAGCTCTGACACCAGGGGATAATTTCCCTGAAGTAGATCTTTTCTTCATCCACTTGGGCGGCAGCGCCTCTCATCCAGGCGCGCATTTCGTTTTCGTGAGGCAACAGGGTCCGTTGCAGGTAATGGTCGATCAAGGCAAATTGCAATCGCTTTTTTTCCGGTTCTTTCGCAACATGATTAATGCCTGAAAGCGTGTCGAGGTTGATAAAATCGTCATATCCTTCGTACAACTCATAGGCCGTAAAAGGAATGCTGTCCCCATTCCACAGGGAGAGGGCCTGCAAGTTCCATCTGTAATTAAGGTGATAAAGGATATTTTCGATCTCTGAAAGGCTGAACAGAGGTGGTTTCATAAGGGCCTCAGCAGTCAGTAATTGGGCAGGATTGCGCCATGTTGCTCAAGGATAACCCAATTGTTTGCGATAATCCAATGCCATTTAAAAATCCATACGTATTTCCCGCTCCCGCTTTAAATTTTCCATAGAATGCCAAAATGATCTGATTTTTTATGCGATTTTTTCGAAAATTTCTTGTATATTGCGTACCGTTGCGCTTAAATTCACTCGGGAGGGACAGAAAATGGAAGATATTTTCAATCAAATCAAAGATATTCTCGCCATTTACGGTATTCGGGTCATTGCGGCTTTGGCCATATTCATCATCGGCCGCTGGGTAGCCAAAGGGATTCGAAATCTGCTTCGTCGCGTGTTAAAACGCAACAAAGTGGATGGAACACTCATTTCATTCGTATGCAATCTCTCGTACGTGGTCCTCCTGATTTTTGTGATCATCGCCGCTTTGAACAAACTGGGAATTCAAACCACCTCCCTCATTGCGATCCTGGGCGCTGCAAGTTTGGCCATCGGCTTAGCGCTCCGAGGATCACTGTCCAACTTTGCCGCAGGCGTGATGATGATTATTTTCCGGCCCTTCAAGCTGGGAGACTTTATCGAGGGAGGGGGAACATCCGGCACGGTGGAAGAAATCCAGATTTTCAGCACACTGCTCAAAACTGCGGACAACAAGACCGTTATTGTCCCCAACTCAAAAATCTTCGGAGACAAGATTGTCAATTATTCAACCAAGGGAACTCGACGTGTGGATATGACTTTCGGCATTGGTTATGATGACGATATCGACAAGGCGAGATCCGTCATTTTGGAAATCATCAATGGGGATGAGCGCACGCTCAAAGATCAGGCACCTGTGGTAGCCGTATCCGAACTGGCCGACAGCACCGTAAATTTCACAGTTCGGGCCTGGACAAAATCGAGCGATTACTGGGGATTTCTCTGGGATACCACGGAAGCCGTAAAAAAACGATTTGACGCCGAAGAGATTTCAATCCCATATCCTCAGCAGGATGTCCACCATTACCAGCACTAATCGTAGTCTTTCATATGCACCTTTCACAGTGAAGAGGTCCTAAAACCCCTATAAGTCGGTTACTGGATATATGAGGAGGGCTCCCCGCCGGGAAGGCTGAACACCTTTTCACTTGTTGGTTTGGACTGCTCCTGGTGGTTATGGAAAGCGTTGGGCATATGCGAAGCAGGAAGTATTGATGTCAATACCGTGCGGATCAAAATCCACGCAAAAATGGGGTCGGCGTCACACTGCCCTTATCATTCGATCCTCGATATCGTTCAATATATCATTGATGTTTTTGGATAAAGATTCTGCAATCGAATCGGGTGGCAAATGAACATGATGTGGAAAAGATGGAAGGTTTCTGGCTCTCGGATCGGGAGCGTTGTCATACCGGAAAATCAAATTGTCATGCTTCCGATAATTGTAGGCATATTTATATTTATCAATTTCGTTTCCGACAGCTGTAACAAACTCCTTAAAATCAAGCGTAGATCCGTCTGAAAAACCTATCTTACCGTTAATGTAGACGATATCCTCCGTTTTACGGTCAATGTGGAGTTCATACGTTCCAATAAGAGGCGATGATTGAATAGTATTCTCAAAATGGCGTATATATTCATTCAATTTCGACACGGACTTCCTCAAAGGCAGCTAGTTTTTTTTCCAAACGCGCAAGCGTCTCCAATTCTCCTTCCCATTCGATCAACTCCATATCATCCACCTTGCCGTATAGATGGCCCACGGTTTCCGATAAGCCATACTTTTCTTCGAATGCTCTGATTTTGGCCTTGACATTTTGAGTCGTTTTTCTCAATAGATACGCCTCGTTGTGCACCATGACGCCTATTCTTTCCGCAACCGATTGATCACTGGTTTCAATGATAACCCGCGTCATAATAGCCCTCCTTATAAAAAACAAAATTTGATTTGGATTCCACTATTTTAACGCCAAGGACTTCACAAGTCAATTACAGGAAATAATTCAGCTTTCGACATAAGCCGAATGTGGGCACATTGGGAACTTCCGGTCTCGGCCAAATTAATCCATACAGCAAGTTAACAATTCGGCTTTCAAGCAGATGATCCTTTATAATGATTTTCCCTCGTTCCAATGCTCCGCGTGGGAACGCACTGTGGACGCTCAGCGTCCGTTCTCTGTTCCCACGCAGAGCATGGGAACAAGGGAGTCGTAGTGGGTAAAAACGAGGATAATAGATACACCTCGTTCTGTATCATAACGCCTATTTCCGCGATCGCCTGATCACTGGTCTCGATGATAACCCGTGTCACATTGTCTTCCTATTAGAAACAACAAAGCCAAATGCACCCTAAACATCATTAAATTTAGCTGCACAACCATTACAACTCAATTGCGGAATACATCGAGCGGGTCTGGCGCATTAGGGCAACTATTTTACCCGACGTTTTCGCCTTGGTTTTGGGATCTCCCACCGTCTTCTCGATTTTCATGTTCTCAACAGAAAGGCTTTTCGAAGCCAATAATGGCTGGAAAAAAATACCTATATTCGGCAAAGTCGGGTTGCATTCATTCCTTTCCGCATCGTATTTGGAACTTACTGAATGAAGAGAGAAGAGCACCTATTTGCTTCTTGATGAGTACGAATTCGGATCTTTTCACACCCTTTATCTCGTCCATATAAAGGCTGCGGTTGATTTCGATCATTATTGATGACACACGAAGATTCTTCTTATAGTAGGCTATAGGAACGATTGATCCGCTATAGGGTCGGTTGAGTGTGGGAACGTGCCCCAACTTCATGAGGGTCTGCTCGGCTAATTGGACCAAGGAATCCGGTGTATGAAAAGCATCGCTTCCAATGCAGAAGTCCGACCTCGGAGTTGACCGGTCGGCGTCACAAGGCAAAGGGCTGCTCGGGAAACTGTGACAATCGACAATCAGGGCGTTACCCCACGTTTCCAGTTCCTTCTTCACTGTTTCATGAAGTTCCCGGTGGTGTGGCTCATAATACCGGGATACGATAATTTCCCTTTCCTGTAGCTGAAGCTCCCGTTTGAGTTGTTTTCCATGGGAAGTAGAAGTATAAATCACACCCATACCAACCCTGCTCATCGGCTCTGCGGCATCGTCGGAAAAGCGCTCAACATCTACCAGAAGCCTTGAAATTGGGAACTGAACTATAGAAGCGTCTGGGTAGACAAAGAGTTCATCAGTATGCCAATCCGTCATCAACAACAGCTCCGCAAGCAGATCTTCATCGGACAGGACTATTTGATCCCTGAAGTTTTCCGGAATTACAGGAGATGAGTGTGGAATATGAAGGATCATGTCAAGATCCTTTCTCTACGAATTCCGCAGCCAAGCATCTGGAGTGAAAATCGCGTCGTTCCCGATCAATCATAGATCCGCTTCCACAATTGCAATTTCTTCTTTGGTGAGACCATAGAGACCGTACACGAGTTCGTTCATGGCATTTTCAGCGGCGGCAATCTGCTTATCCAGAGCGACAATTTCAGCGTCGAGGGAAACAAGACGGTCCTTGAGTAGTGAATGACTGGTTTTCCGAAGCGCCAACAATTTCGAAGCCAGTTTTTTGGCCGTGAATTTTTCTGTAATGTTCAAATCACGTGTGGCAAGACGCCATTGAGCAGCAATAAAAGGCGTGTCAGGTTCGTCGAAGAGTTCCAAAACCAAAATGTCGTCAATCTTCAATCGAAGCTCATCATCCGTATGTTCCACGCTGATGGATGCACCGGGGTGAAGCCTGGCATTCCATTTTTCATAATAGTCCCGGCGCTTTGCGGCCGCCATTTCTTTGGCCCATGCGGTTAGTGACGCCCCTTTGAAGTCAGGAGCTTGTGGTGATTTTTTCCAGGATGCGGTTGTGCCCACATCGGCCCAGAGCCACGTTTCGTTCCGCTTAGCACCCTCTGTCTGCGAGCTGTTCAGCCTCTTGACGCATTTCACAACCAGATCACGGCGTTTTGTGTGCAGTTCCTGCAATTGCACGGCGTATTCCGAAACCTTCGATTTTTGTCCCTTTGTGACTTTGGGGATGGGGAGAGGCGCTATGAATTGTTTGTTGGCTGATCGATAATCGTTTTGAAACGGCTTTGAAATACGTCGCCACACGAAATTGCAGACCGGTGAATTGAGCATCGCTGCCAAAAATGGCAAATCTGTGTCTCTCGAAACCAAAACCCCGCCAACATCTACATTATCCAAATAGAAGTCTCCCCGAAGATCAATAGCACAGAACAGGTTTAGCACAAGTCGGGGGACCATCAATTTAGGCGACTCCTGTTTGTCTAAGTTTTTTGGATAGTTATATGCCCACCAGTTTTTGTCATTATTCATTTTCCCTTTTTCTCTGTTTCTTAAAACCTTTTCATGGCTTTTAAGATAATCCCATGCGTTCGGGAATTTGACCGCCATTTCGTCCTGAGTGAAAAGTTTGGGTTTTTCTCCAGCCAAATCGTACGGAAATAGAAGATACGTGTTTGTGATCGGTTCTTGATAGCGTTTTGCTTCCGGCCCGGAGACCAAGGGATGCATGATGGCGTCTTCGATTTCAACCTCGTCGCCACCTTTGTTTCGATATCTCCCAGCCCCTATCCGGGTGAGGTGATAGATGTAATCAGCGCTTGTTTGAATGCCTACAGTTATCCCTTTGCTGGATTCAGCAAGTGTTGGAAGTGTTTCTTTCAACCTGCTGATCAATTTCCCTTCAACATCCGGCAGGAGGACCCATGCTTCGTCTTTCGGCAACTCCATCCATGGGATTTTCGCATGCGGCACATCCCAATCTACCCCGGAAATATCGCCATCCGGTACAAAAGCACATTTGACGGCTTCAGTCTTTTCGCCCTTAAAAAATTGCAGAGCAGTATAGGTAATCGCCTCCTCAAACACCTGGAAACTCTTGAAATCAATCCACCGGTCCAGCTGCCGGGTGCGTTTGAGTTTAGCGCGAAGACCACGGCCATATTCGTTCATCATCCAGAGGCTCGGCGCGATATATCCCATGCGCCCCTTTTCTTTGATCAGTTCAACTCCCTTTTCAATGAAGAGCAAGTACAAATCAAAATTTCCGGTCTGAGCACTTTCATAAAGCGGCGATCCATCGGCACGAACTGCCCCCGTCAGATACTCGGCAACCGAACTCTGAACCCGACGAAAATGTTGAAGCTTCACATAGGGCGGATTGCCGATCACACAATCGAATTTCCCAAAATTAAAGACTCCCGGAAAAGCCTCTTTCCAGTCAAATGTATTGATCTGTTCTCTTTGTTCATCACTGAACAGATCCTGTTGCTGATTTTTGTAGAAATCAGACCCCACCAGGCTATTGCCGCATTGAATATTGCGGTCCAGGTCCGACAAGGGTTTGCCGGGAGATGCAGTGTGCATCCACAGGGCCAATTTGGCGATTTCAACTGACTCCGGATTGATATCAACGCCGTAGATATTGTTGGCAAGAATGGCGTTAATAACTTGTTCCACATCCCACAATTCCGCCTGTCCCGTAACGCGCACTGTTTCTTCAATGGCCCACCGGTGTTCTTGTTTCAGGTACTCAAGGGTCTGAATAAGAAAGGCACCGCTGCCACAGGCGGGATCGACTACTTTCAGTTGATTCAAGCGAAACCGGTATTTTTTGAGTGCATCGACCCAGCTTCCTGCAACCTTTGCGGTTCTTCGTCTGTCATGAAGAAAAGCGCGGTATTGGTCGATTGCCTCGTCATCAGGGCGCAACAGCGGGTCCAGGCCCAGATCTTCTTTCATGTCCTCGAGACGGGCGCCGACGGTCTCCTTTACAATGTATGACGTAACCCATTCCGGCGTATAATAGACGCCGTCCCGTTTTCGTTTTGAAAGAAGATTCACGGAGGGACGACTATCCGCTTCCGCCTCCATGATTTCCAGTTCGGTTATGGACTGTTCGAAGATGCGTCCCAGCGCATACAGATCAATCATTCGTTCATGGCCGGCGTTTTTGATACCGAAATTGTATTTGGCGGTGAAAAAAAGCAATGTGAGCGGATGTTTAAGCAGGGTTTCCATGCCGCCTGCGCCCTGGTTCTTGGCACAGAATACCCTGGCGGGGATTTTCAGTTGTTCAAGTTCCGGGAATTCCTGAAACAGACCGCCGTTAAACCGATTGATGGGGAATTCCCCAAAACGACCGCCCTCGTCCATGACCCGGAAAAGGTTTTTGAGTCGCTCCCATGGGATATTGTCCTCGGAGTTAAAATAGAGATCCCTGCTGTAGGTGATTAGAATGTCTCTCAACAGATTATCGGGAAAATCCAGAGATTTTCCCATATCTTCACAGAACAGCAGGAAAAGACAGCGATCCAGAAGCCGTTGCGTCAAGCGCACCAGACTTCCTTTGGTTCCGGTAAATTGTGGATTGCTTTCCACGATGGTTCTGTAGAGAAATTCGCGATAAGCCTTGTATTCGAGATAGAAATCCTTTTCAAGGGCGCTTTCGTGGATCAGCTGATCTTTGAGGAGTTTCTTGAGATAGGGGTCACCCTGTTCAGCCAACAAAGAAGAACGATGAAAGATTTTGCTGAATAGAAACCGAAGGAACGTACCGGTTTCTGAATCCGACAGCAACGATTCATCATCTTCTTCGGCCACCGGCGAAATGACAAAACGCTGACATTGGGTGTCCCCTTTTGTCCGGCAATAAAGGCGGAACTCATTCATATCCGTGACAATTCCCCAGAACGGCTCCACCAGCTCATTACCCGTCAGATCATTTCCGGCTTCCCGGAGATAATCCATACATTGCCGTACCGGCGAACGGGTATTCCCTTTGCGGTGTTGTTCATAATCCAGACGGGATCGAATGTCTTTGAATTCGCATAAGGTCTGCGGGATATTCGGTTCGCCTCCCGGCAACCCGAAGTAGCCCAATGCCAGGTCCGCTGCGCCGGTCCCGCCACCCCGGCCGGCACGGGCAATCGGAAACTGCGGATAGCATTGGTAAAGACCGTCAGAACTGTCGCCCTGCTGCGCATACTCCCATATATCATAGAAAAATGCCTTGATGAATGCCGCCTCTGTTGCGGTTTCTTTTAACTGGCATCTGGCCGCCCAGCTTTGAAGTCGATCCAGCAGATTCCGGGCTTCATCCGATTCCTTAAATGCTTGATACTCGGCCTCCCATTTGGAAGCCAGAAAAGACACATTAAATAAAGGTTGGACTTGCATTCAAATCAGGCTCCTGTTGTTCAATTTCTAATCTCCGGATTTTGCTAACGCTTGGGCTTCGTCAAACATTGAACTCCCTGTTCAGATGAAAAAAAGAAAAATACCTGTGCGCAAACGGTGTGCCCTTGAAATTGTGGGGAAACAATTACCACAATTCCGTATAAAAGTCATCAAAAGCGTTGTTTCGATCCGGATATATTCGACTTTTCCCTCCGTCAATACAAATGTCGATCAATCCTTACGGATCATTTTGACCGGAGTTGTCACAACAGAGTGCAGGCAAACAGAAAAATTTCCGCGAATAGACAGCCAGCACATGATTCAGAACTCACATTTTTCTTCTTTACACAACAAAAATATTGGCCTATAGGGGTATTATAAGGTGCCTAAAAAGGAGATATTTATGGGCTATTTAGCTGTAAAAGATTTGAAGAAGACACGGTTCCTGCGCGAAAGGCTTGAAAAGGAACGTGAATTGATACTGACAAAAGACGGACAACCTTTTGCTTTGATCATTGGAATTGCACCTGAAAACGTTGAAAAATCGCTCGCTGAAATACGGCGGGCCAAGTTTTCCGCCGCTGTTATGGGAGCACGGCAGAAGGCTGTTTCAAACCCACCGGAACAAAGGAATATGGATGATGAAATTTTAGAGAGCCGAAAGAAGCGTGGAATAAGATGAAAATCGTCATGGATACCAATGTACTGATTTCGGGTATGTTGAATCCTTCGGGTCCGCCTGGAAGGATCGTCGATTTATTAAGATCTGGTGCTTTGGAAATGGTTGTTGATGATCGAATTTTAGGCGAGTATACGGATGTTCTTCAGAGAGAATATTTCCTCCAATATTTTACAGCATCCGAACGTGAGGATGTTATTGACTATCTGATCAAGAATTCCCATTACACCCTATCAACCGTCATGGCACGCAACATGCCTGACGAAGGCGATGCGCCTTTTCTGGAAATCGCCTTGAGCGAAGAGGTTCCCCTCGTCACCGGGAATCTTAAACATTATCCCGAGGCGGCGAGAATGGGGTGTCGCATCGTAACACCCCGGCAGTTTATCGATATCTATCCGGAAACGGAAAATCCCCCTTTTATCCTCTAATGCGGCATAGCCGCAGTTTTCAGTTGTCAGTTTTCAGGACTGGAGGTTATTTTGAAAGCAGAAGGGCTCGAACGGCATTCAGAAGCCTTCTTCAGAGAATTGAGAATAGATTGATACCAACAGGCTTTTACTGATAACTGACGACTGATAACTTTCTCGTTTTTTGCGGCAGAAAACCAAGAGATGAGGTACTAAATAATCCCTTTCAGATACGAAGGAGAAAGAATGGACCATTCAAGTACGGAAAAAAAGGAGCTCTTTGAGAGTATCCTGGATCACATGAAGATCGCTGTAACCTATGTTGATGCGGATGGACAGATCCTCTATGCCAACAACGCCGCCAGAAAACGCCCCGCCAAAGCGCCGCGTGATATGGGCGTCAACATTCGGGATTGCCATAAAGAGGCAAGCAACGAAAAAATCGTGGAGATTTTCGGAGATTTCCGAAATGGTCGGACAAAACCCCATCATTACGTTTCAACCATCACGGGGAAAAAGGATCTGGTCACCATGATTCCCGTGTTTGATGGAGGTGTCTTTTCAGGCTGTTTGAGCCACGTTCATCCACTGAACCTTGAAGGCCCTGAGAGAACCTTTTAGCTGTTTTCAGGTGCTGTCTAACGCCAGATCCGCAAGGATGTTGTTGAACTCTTCCGGCTGTTCGTAAAAAGGCAGGTGGCCGCTGTCATCAAGGATCTCAAGTCGGCACTCCGGGATCTGGTCCGCCACATACCGGCCGGTTTCAGCGCCGAAACAGAGGTGATTTGAATTCCCGAAAATGGCCAGGCTTGGAATGGAAACACCCTTGAGCACCTCGGTATAGTCCCCCATCACATAATCGGAGTAGACCGCCACGGCCGCGGACGTCGGGGTTTTCAGGTGTTCCTGAAGCATCCAGTTGTGAGCCTCCGAAGGCGCCTTCCCTTTCTTAAACATGTTGTGAACAAACCTTCCCCCAAAACCGGTTCTGTCTTCCTGCACAGCTCGAAATGAAGCATGCATACCGTCAAAATCATACCCTTTCAGGGCGTGGGTGTTCCATTTTTCGGGCGAAAACGGGAACGGCGTCATTTCCACCAGCGCCAGACCGGAAAGCTTTTCACCGCCAAAACGGCGCCAGTATTCCAGAACCACGGGCCCCGCCAGAGACCAGCCCGCCAGGACAACATTCTTGAGGTTCAGGGCAGTTATGACCGCTTGAACATCCTCCGAATAGCAGACCATGCTATGCCCTTCAAGGGTTTTTGCGGAATTACCGTGGGCCCGCAAATCCATGGTCACCACCTGGCACCTGTCGGACAACCCGGTCATTTGGTGAAGCCAGAATCTACCGCTCATGGTCCAGCCATGGACGAGCAGGATGGGGATTCCGCTTCCTGCCGTTTCCACATAAATCCGCGCGCCATCGGGGCATACCACCCAACCCGTCCTTTTCCCCTCTCCGCCCTGGTGGATTGGTTGATACTCACTTTTTCCCATAATGATGTCCTCAATTCAAAAAAAGGGCAGCACGCAAAAAGACGCCCTGCCCTTTTCATCAAATACGCTTCATGTTGCGCCCGATGGAACCGGAGCAAAAGCCCTTATGCCATGAGTTGGGCAGGGGTGACAATGGCACCGAATTTTTCCCGGAGCGCCATCAATCCCTGACGCTGTTCGTCCAGGATCTCAAAGAGGCGTACCGGAACATTGCTCTCTTTTCCGTAAGCTTCTTTCTGAAGGTCGATGCGGGCAACGATGTTGTCGATGTAGAGGGAGAATTGTTTGACGTAAAGATCTTCGGAGTATTCTTTGTTAATAATATCCTTGAACAGCTTTTTCAAATCCTCATATTTCGGAAGAAAGCCCACGGGGGTCATAATGGCATCCACATCACCGTGAAACCGTCTCTCCAACCAACCCAACCATACTTTCACGTCCCGCTTTTCACCCAGCAGTTTTTTGGACTCCCCGCCCCTGGCTTCATGGGTCAGGAAGTAGTTGAGCCCGGCGAGTAATGGTCGTTTCTTATCATCAATCTTCTTGCTGTTGAAAAACTTGAACTGAGCATCCATATAGTCCGCCAGGGCCCCCGGAATAAAGGGGGCATTGGCCCAGGGGGCACGCTTGACACCCGTGGCCCCCACTTCGGTTGCCGTCGCCGCGGATACAATGGACGCGCCGATGACCACCCCATGATCCGGTGTGACGGCCAGCCAGACCGGCGGCATGGTATCACTGTCCCGGCCGCTGTAGGTAACAACGCTGGTCACCGCACCTGCCGGATCTTCGAATCGTTCCGAGCAATTGGCCAGTGCCGTTGCCTTCAGGGTACATCTTGAATTGGGGTGGCTCATGGGCACCGGCTTGCCGTTTTCATCTACCATCCCCTCTTCCCACGGTCCCTGGAAGTTGAATCCCTTTTTGGGCGGCGTCTCACCATTACCCACCCAATGGGGGACCTTGTCGTCATCAATCAGGACGTTGGACCAGATCACCTCGGTGCCGGGCTTTCGCAGACAATCCATCAGAAGCGGGTCCCCTTCCCGGTTCACGTCTTCCACAATCCCGAAAATACCCGCTTCCGGATTGATGGACCGGACGCTACCGTCATCTTCAATCCACATCTGGGCCAGATCGTCCCCCAGAAAGTGGGCGCCGGCCATGGCGGTAGTGGTCTTGCCACAGCCACTGGGGGCCGCCCCCGCGAACCAGGTCACCCGCTTTTTGTCAGGGCCATCGATTCCCGTGATAAACATGTGCTCGGCCAGTTCATTGCCCCGGTTGGTATAGACGGCCTTGTCCACTGAAAAGCGGTGATTCCCCTTTTTCAGCAGCAGGGTATTGCCGGCATAGGTGCAGTTCATGCTGTAAGTGGTCTGGAAACTTCGATCCATGAAAACCCGGGCATTGGGCAGGTCCTCGGCGCGATTGAGGCCTTCGCTGTGAATATTGGCATAGAAATGGCCCTGCCGCTCCACTTCCGCATCAAAGTGATCAAAAACATTCCGGTAGAGGAGTTCGGCGCTGTGAGACACATACAGGGAACTGGTCACTTCAATGGCCGGATTGGAACCCTTGGAACCCACAGGCCCGCGATTGTAAAACCCGATGATCATGGTTTTGCCCTTCATGATGCCGCCCATCACGTCCTGTACCTCTTTAAAGGCATCATCCCGATCCATTCGGTTGGCAAGGGAACTGATCTCTTCATCCGGGTTGGCAATGTAAAAGGTTCGGTCGATAATCCGTCCCTGCTCGGCTGCCAGATCATAGTGAATGGTATGATCTTCCATGGCCAGCGCGGCTTCTTCGCCCTTTTCCAGAGACATCTGCCTCACCCTTTGGACATCTTCATCCGATCCGGTATTCACAAAAATGTCATCGGGACGGCACATGACTATGGCGTTGGCGATTTTCAAAAGGGCGTCAGCATTTTTGATTTTCTGAATTCTGGCCAGATTAACGGCATCCATCTGTTTTTCAAAAATCCCGAGGGCCTCTTCAGCGGTTGATACGCCGCCGATTTTCTGGATAATATCGTATCCTACCTTGTTCTGCACCATCTCATATTTCTCCTTTTTGGGAAGGGACTTAAAAAATGGATATGTGTTTGAAAGATGAGATTTTATGAGAATCGGGGTGATGAGTCAAGGGGTAAAAGGCAGCCATCCCGCTAAAATTTATCAATAATTAATTTAAAATGATTTGAAATTTGAAATCACTATTGATTTTTCGCTTGTGTGCACTATTTTTAAGAGCTTAAAATTTATCAACAAACTTATTGTGGTGCTCTTGCAGCGCACTGTCGGATTCAAACAAACAAGAGGTTAAAGGTTTATTTTTATGGATTTTGAAACATTAGGCTTAGAGCCGCACCTGGTCAGAGCCGTTCAAAAATTGGGTTTCGTGGAGCCTACCCCCATACAGGAAAAGGCCATCCCGGCCATTATTGAAGGACAACAAGACCTGGTGGGCCTGGCGCAGACAGGCACCGGGAAAACAGCGGCATACGGCCTGCCCTTGCTCCAGTTAATCGATTTTTCAAGGTCACAGGTTCAGGGTCTGATCCTGTGTCCCACCCGTGAATTGTGCGTGCAGATCTCAAAGGATTTGGTCCGGTTCAGCCGATACGTCAAGAACGCCAAAATTGTCGCCGTCTACGGGGGCGCCGGCATGGAACCGCAGATCCGGCAAATCAAAAAAGGCGCTCAGATTATTGCGGCCACGCCGGGTAGGCTCCTGGACCTGATTAAAAGAGGAATCGTCAACTTGAAACACGTGGACTATGTGGTTCTGGATGAGGCCGATGAAATGCTTACCATGGGGTTCCTTGAAGACCTGGACGAAATTCTTTCCAAAACCCCTTCCGAAAAAAGAACCTGGCTTTTTTCAGCCACCATGACGGCACCGGTTGCCAGGATTTCCCAAAATTACATGAAAGACCAGGTGGAAATCACCATCGGACGAAAAAACAGCGGCGCTGGAAACATCTCCCATTTCAAATATGTGGTCATGGAAAAGGACCGGTATCCGGCCCTCAAACGGATCATCGACTACCACCCCAACATTTTCAGCCTGGTCTTCTGCAGAACCCGAAAAGAAACCCAGGCTGTGGCCGAAAAACTGATCAAGGACGGTTATAATGCGGAAAGCCTGCACGGGGATCTATCACAGACCCAGCGCGATTACGTCATGCGGCGGTTTCGGGAAAAGAGCCTGCAGATTCTGGTGGCCACGGACGTGGCAGCACGCGGCCTGGATGTGGATGATATCAGCCATGTGATCCAGTACAACCTCCCCGATGAGCCGGGCGCCTACACGCACCGAAGCGGCCGAACCGCAAGGGCCGGAAAATCAGGGACTTCCATTGTTCTCATCAACACCCGGGAAAATCGAAAACTGGCTTATGTGGAACAGGTAACCGGGGTCCGGTTTCAACACCAGAAAGTCCCCAGCGGACGCGCCATCTGCGAAAAACAGCTCTACGGCATGGTGGAAAGACTGGTGGCCACCGACGTTAACCATGAAGAAATTGCAGCCTTTCTCCCCCCCGTCTACAATACGCTGGCGGGGCTTTCAAAAGAAGAGCTGATCCAGCATTTCGTATCCATCGAATTCAACCGGTTCCTGGATTACTACAAAGACGCCGGGGATATCAATGCCCGAACCCCTCAGAAGAAGGGGTTTCAAAAGAAGGGATCAAAGGGAAAAAGAGCTGCCGTTAAAAAGAAAGCCTCAAAGGGTTTTCGAGAAAACCCGGCCCAGATCCGGAAGCTGTTCCTCAATATGGGACAGCTGGACGATATTCAAAAGGGGGCCATCACGCGACTGGTGTGCGACAGATCCGGCATTCGTTCCAATCAAATTGGAAAAATAGAGGTGATGAGAGAATTTTCTTTTCTGGAGGTGGATGCTGATTCGGCACCGCACGTCATGAAATCCATGAAAGGTGCCAGCCTGGACGGCAAAAAGGTTTCCATGGGATATGCGGAAAAAAAGGCCGAAAAATCGGGCAGATCGGGTAAAAAACGGGGGGCTAAGAAAAAGTGGACGGCCAAAAAAGGAAAGACATCAAGCGGGGGGCGCAAGTTTCCATCGTCAAGAAATCGGACCAGCGCTCGGGCAAACGAACGGTGGGGATCGTAAAAGACATCCTGACCAAATCACCCACCCATCCTCACGGCATTAAGGTACGACTCGAGGATGGTCAGGTGGGTCGGGTCAAAGAAATAACTTAGAATTGTATGGCGAAAAAAAAGCGCCCACCTAAAATCAGGGGGGCGCTTTTTTTGGTTTACATCAGATCCCTATGGATCACAACTACTTGGCGGCTTCGGACTGATAGTAACCCATCAGAATCTTGGCCACTTCCGGGCGCGCAAATTCTGGCGGCAGATCCTCACCGGCAGCCAGCATCTCGCGAACCTTGGTACCTGACAGGAAGACCCAGTCATCCTTGGTGTGATCGGTCACGCTACCCATCATGATCACCTTGCCCAATTTCTTGGAGTAGGCGGTATGATCGCCGCGGTAGATGTCGATCAGCAGATCGTCTTTGGTGATGTCGTCAAAAATGGTCTGAGCGTCAAAACCACCGTAATAGTCACCCACACCGGCATGGTCACGCCCAACGATCAAATGGGTGCAGCCCATGTTCTGGCGGAAGACCGCATGGAGCACGGCTTCTTTGGGTCCGGCGTAGAGCATGTCAAAGCCGTATCCCGTAATCATGCAAGTGTTGGGCTTGAAGTACAACTCAACCATCTTACGGATGGCGGCATCACGAACGTCAGCGGGAATATCACCCTTTTTCAGTTTACCCAGCAGCATGTGGATGACGGCGCCATCAGCGTTGACCGCTTCCATGGCCATCTTGGTCAGGCCCTCATGGGCGCGGTGCATGGGGTTACGGGTCTGGAAAGCCACGACCGTTTCCCAACCCAACTTACCGATTTCGTCGCGGATCTGCACGGCGGTCCTGAAGGTTTCAGGGAATTCCTTGTCAAAGTAGGAGTAGTTGAGCACCTGGATGGGACCGGCAATACCGGTTTTACCGACGGTGTTAAAAGCGTTGACACCGGGATGATCCATGTCGAGGGTGCGGAAGATGCTCTCGGTCATGGCTTTCATTTCGTCATCGGTGTACTCTTCGATGGCTTCCACATCCTGAATGGCGATCACGGGATTGCCTTCCACGTTGGGGTCCAGAAGGGCAATACGTTTGGCATCTTTAATGGCGCTTGCGTCTTCCACCATGTTGAGCACGGGTGTGGGCCAGAAAAAACCGTCTGCCATGTGCATGTCTTTGGCCACGGCCATGGCGTCGGCTTTGTTCATGTAACCGGTCAACGGATTGAAGTATCCGGAGCCCAGCATCACGGCATTACCCGCGGCTGCAGAACTGATGACGATTGAGGGCAGCCCTGCGGCTTCCTTTATCAGCTCGGCACGTTTGGCGTCGTCTTCGACGTACAAAGGATTTAGGGTATCGGATCCATGGGGTTTAATCATTTCTTTTTCTCCTATTTCTAATCACTGGGTTAACAAAAAACATCACGCTTCCAACAGCATGGCTGCATTATTATGCAGTCCATCGAATTCCCAAAGGTCATACGATACAGGCGATACACCACCCGCACCTATAAACCAGGTGTCAAGTAGCATGTTCTAAAATACATGTCAATAATAACTTTGTGCAATTATTCACGTTGTGCAATTATTCTCGCCACGGGAGCAGTATCCGTTCCAGCTTTTCGAGGCCCCATGCAAAGGACACCCCCATACCCGAAAGGACCATAATGCCAAACAAGAGGCGGCTGGTCTGCATGAGGTCCGCGGAGGACAGGATCAGGAACCCGATCCCTTTGTCGGCGGCAATCATTTCAGCTGTCACCACCAGCAGAAGTGCGATGCCGATACCCAGTTTGAGGCCCGCAAAAATCATGGGGAGGCTCATGGGCAGGATGACTTTTCGAATTACGTTGAAAGGACCGGAACCTAAGGAAAGGGCCGCCTTGATGAGCAACGGGTCCACATTCCTGACGCCTGCCCGCACATTAATCACCACCGGAAAAAAAACCCCCAGCATGATCACCGCCACTTTTGAACCTTCCCCGATACCCAGCCATAATATCAACAATGGCAGAATTGCAATTTTCGGAATGGGGTAGGTGGCCGCCACCAGGGGACGGGCCGCATCATCTGCCAATTGAAAGTATCCGACCACAATACCGGTAAGAATCCCTGCACCGGCCCCCAGGAAAAACCCCCAGCCAATCCGCCACAGACTGGCGAACAGGTGGGCGAAGATTTCACCATTGGCCACCATCTGGTACCCCGATGTCAGCACCGCCGAAAAACTGGGTAGAAAGAGCGGCGGCACAAGCCCAAGGCGACCCACACCCTCCCACAGCCCTAAAATGACAATCACCGATATCCAACTCACATAGGGGTTTTGACGCCGGACCAAAAAGCCCGTCTTGTCCTTTACCACCCTTCGATTGAGGGTCATGGATCAGCACCGAATTCTTGAGATTTTCCTCGAACCTCGCTCCAGATTCGATCCAGGTACTCCACAAATTCCGGGGATACTTTGACCTTTTCCTCGCGGGGTCGGGGCAGATCAATGGAAACGATGGACTGGATCGTGCCGGGCCGCCCCCCCATGACCACCACGCGATCCGCCAGGAATACGGCCTCGGGAATGTAGTGGGTGATGTACAGAAAGCTCTGGCCGGTGGTCTCATAGATTCGGGAAAGTTCAATCTGCATATCCATGCGGATCTGAGCATCCAGGGCGGAAAAGGGTTCATCCATGAGCAACAGTTCAGGATTCACCGCCAGGGCCCGGGCAATGGCCGCCCGCTGCTTCATACCGCCGGATAGCTGATGGGGATAGTGTGCCTCAAATCCCTCAAGACCCACCAGTTGGATCAGTTCTTCGGCCCTTTGATCCTGTTTTCCCGATGACACTTTCTGCTCTTCCAGGCCGTAGGTAATATTTTTATTGACGGTCCGCCATGGGAATAAGGCCAGATCCTGAAATACCACCGATGTGAGCGGTCGATCATCAGACGCAAGATCCTCAAAAACCACCTCGCCATGGGTTGCGGAGAGAAGGCCCGCTACAATGTTGAGCAGGGTCGATTTCCCGCATCCGGATCGACCCACCACCGCCACGAACTCCCCCTCTGAAATGGTCAGGCTGATACTTCGAAGGGCATTAAAAATTGTTCCATCCGGGTTTTCAAAGCTTTTTGAGATATTGTTGATGACGGCTTTCATCTGTCCCGATCAAGGCTGTCGAGGGCTTTCTGCCAGATTTCCATGTTGATGATTTGTTGCGCATCCAATCTTTTCCCCACCATTTTGTGCTTATGATACCAGTCGATCTGCCGCTGAATATCCCCGGCAAAGAGTTTGCCGTCTCGGTCATTGTAATTGAGCCCGAGAGCGATCAACGATGGTTTTCGGGACGTGTACTTGGCAATATAGCCGATGACCTCATTAAAACCCGGGCCCTTTACCAGAACCCCATCCTTTTTTGTGAGGCAGTTGTCATAATAGAACCGGCAGGCGCGGATATAGGCCCGCATAAATTTCAGGCTGAGCGCTTCATTTTTTGCCATTTTCCCGGAGATGAAGATAGCAGCTATCTGATACCGCATCTCATTGCCGGCCCACAGCATCACATGCCCCATTTTCTTTTTTTCCATCACCGTGCAGAAAGGCTGTACCATGAAAGCGGTTTCGATGCGATTGGCGGCCACTGCATCCATCATGCTTTTGACACCCCCTAGAGGCGTGGGTTTCACATCTTTGAGATCCATGCCATTTTTTGTCAGGATATTGCCCAGCATGTAGTGAAAGGTGGATCCCACCTGGGTAATGCCTACCCGTTTTCCCTTGAGATCGCCAAGCGTCCTGACCCCTTTTTCCCAGGCATCATTGCTCACCATGAGCCCCACCAGTTTGTACCCCGGCCAGACGCGACCCTTATCTGCCACGATACTGACCTTCAAACCGTTGGCCGCCGCGTTGTAAAGGCCGGCGGTCAACCCGGTGGCCCCCACATCAATATCGCCGGCTGCCAGGGCCATGGCCACCGGTTGAGCCGATCTCATGAATTTCAATTCCACCTCCAGGCCTTCATCGGCGAAATATCCCTTCTCCGCGGCAATAAACAGGGGCGCGGATGACGTCAGCCGGAGAGCCCCGACCCGAAGTTTCGTTTCCGCCCATGCGGGCCCCACAGCCAGGCTGACAAAAAGCACCGCCAAGGCTAACAACCTATAAACAATACTGAAATTTTGAAACCTCATGCTCCCCCCTCAATCTTTCTCAAGAAAATTTTTGTTAATTGAAAACGAAACATGTATTGTTGACCAGGTGGTCACCTATGTCAAGGCAAAATTGGGTAAGCATTCTGAATCTCACGTCCGGTAACCGGTTTCTCATTCCCACTCCCTTCCCGCTTTCAGTATTAACTTCCTTCCCTTGTTGTGTTATCTTCCGGCACCAATATCTCTTCGCTGAAGAGAATTTGTGTTAAACGTGGAAGGGAGAATCATGGAAACCATCGGTCTTGGACGATGTTGGGAAGATATGCCCGTGGGGTTCAAATTCAAAACGGTGGGGCGAACCATTACGGAAACAGACCTGGTCAACTTTGTTGGAAACACCGGCATGGTGGAAGTGCTCTTCACCGATACCCGTTATGCCCGACAACACGCCCCCGGCGGAGGTCGCATTGTTCCGGCGGCATTGCTGCTCAGTATTGCGGAAGGCCTGACCATTCAGGCGACCCTTCAGGGGACCGGTCTGGCGTTTATCCAGATGGAACTTGAGGTGAAAGGCCCCTCCTTCGCAAATGATACCATCCACGTGGAAGCGGAAGTCATTGAATCCCGCCCGTCATCAAAAGGCCCTCGTCGCGGTCTGGTCCGAACCCGTAACCAAATCGTCAACCAGACAGGCGAAACAATCATCATCTATACACCCCTTCGCCTCATGGTGGGAAAAGCGCTATTGAAATCTCACTGGGAACCGGGAGGGTCTTCATGAAAATACCGTTGAGAAAACTTGGGAAAACAGAAGCCCGGGTGACCATGATGGGCCTCGGTGGAGAAGGGGTACTCAGAACCCATGGCCATGAGAAGGAAGCCTACGACCTCATCAATCATGCCATCGATCTGGGGATCGGATATTTTGAATCAGCAAGGGCTTATGACGGCAGCGAGTCCTATTACGGCCTGGCGCTCAAGGAGCGAAGAGACGACATATTCCTGGCGAGCAAGTCCCATGCCAGGGACAGGGCCGGTGCCCTGGCGCATTTGCAGGAAACACTCGGGAACATGCATACGGACCACCTGGATCTCTGGCAGGTCCATGATGTGAGAACCAAAGGGGATATGGCTGAGATATTCGGCCCCGGCGGTGCCATGGAAGCTTTCGCGGAAGCGAAAATGAACGGGTTCACGAGGTTTGTGGGCATAACGGGACACCATGACCCATTCATTTTGAAGCGATGCATCGAGATGTATGACTTCGATACGGTATTGCTCCCGGTCAATCCGGCCGAACCTGCCGACCGAAGCTTCATTGATGTGGTCCTGCCGGCTGCACTTGACAAGGGAATGGGAGTAATTGGAATGAAAGTCTATTTCAGGGGATTTGCTTCGAAGGTCCCCGGATTTACGAGCATGGCTCCCTATTTCCGTTTTGCACTGTCGCATCCCGTCAGTACGATTGTCATCGGTTGTGACAACATTCGGCAGTTGGAAGAGAACATTGGTTTTGCCAAGTCATTTCAGCCCATGAGCGAAAAAGAGATGCAAGGGCTCATAGCCGACATATCACCCTATGCCAAACAGTTAATGTATTACAAACCGTCTTGACAAGAAAAACTGGAAGTATCCATTCATGAAATTTTCCCTCGATTAGACTGGCGGCTGGAGGGACGGGTATTGTCACAACCCACGGCCAGCCAAACGGTAAACGGGGCGAAAAAATCGTGAAAGAAAAACAACCCAAGATGACGGGTCGATCTATATCAATAACCGAATTCCGGGGATTGGGGTCGGAAAAATTCAATCAATCCAAGGGGGTCTACGTTCCACTTTCCATTAAGATATCGGCAATTCCATTTCGATAGTCAATGCTCTCATCATCGGCTGAGATTATATTGATGTTTTCAGGTGATGATACCCCTAAACCAATTTCAGCAGCTCTGGCAATTTGCTCCTGGTGAAAAATTTTCCTGTCCATAATCTGTTTATTGCTGCCCAGAAATTTCAGAATGGCGACTCCAACTGCATCAATTGCCACCCGATCCGTTGATGCTATGAAAACATCGCCTCTGGCAACTGTGCCGGTTGCCGGTCCTCCGTCTACAAATGCATCAATGCCGTCCAGCACAATCAAATCGGGTTTAAAAGGCTGGTTTATTTCCGCAATCAGCTTGCACTGGTGCGGTGAGCCATGCAGTTCCGCCATGTAGCCGTAACCATGCCGGGTTGTGGGAACGACGCCAACGTGGAGCTTTAGGGACATGGTAAAAACACCGCCGAACTGATGTGTTTTGAGACACCCTGTGGAAATCAGACATTCGGACTCGATGATGGGACGGGCAATGCGAAAACCGTTTTGCCAATGAGAACCCTCAGGCTTAAACGCCAACCAGTCTTTGGCGTTCAAATCATCAAAATCGATAACGTTAACATCCAGTTTTTCCAAAAGGGGAAGAATACCTTTTGCTTCCATAACGCCCCGGGTGGGTGGGTAACTGCGTTCTCCCACACTGACAGAACTGGCGCCCATCTTCCAGATTTCCTGCACCAGTGCAACAAGGGTGTCATTGTGGGTTGACCCGGGGGTAGTATCCGCCGTATTGAAATTGGGTTTGATCAGAACGTCTTTGTTTTTTACCGGGTTTATTCCCAGTGAATTGATTGAAGATGAAACGCCTTTTTGGCGGTCATTTGTGCTGACCAGAGATACCTGAGTCATTATATTCGCCATTTAAAATCTCCATGATGCCCCTGTTTCGAGTAATTCATAATCGGTCGTTCCAATGGGACAAAAAAAGGGGTCTGTCCCCGATTACACTATTGTTCGCTTTGCCCTTTTGTAGAGATGATGGGTAAATCCAGATTTCTATAGGCCAGGATAGATACTACAAAAATCCAGAAATACGAACTTCCCAGAGATAATCGTTGAAACAAACCTGTACCCGCTCTTGTTTCATCAGAAATCATCATCGCAATATATGAAATCAACCCAATGATACCACACGCATAGCTGAATACCTTGACTTTGTTTGTCCATTCTTCACTCGATTTGCTGAAAACGTATCCCCATGTCATTATACCAACAGGTAAAATAAATATGGTTATCGCCCCAAAGAAATCATGCAGATTTTGGTCAGGCGTAGGGTTTGCCGGTGAACACCCAGGGTCACAAGAAAAAACCCCTGCTCCATTCAAGAATATGGCATGAGTCAGCAGGGTAAAGAAAGCAATAGTTTTAGCTTTCCCCTTATATTCAATGGTAGTTGGAAAAGTAATAGAATATATAATGAGCATGATGCTTGTAATGAAAAAACCACCAAGTTTCATCACATACGCATGATGTAAGCCTGTCGCGCCCAGTTCACTCATATAGTTGGTGCAGTGACTATATCCATCCTGTAATGAAGCAGCCAATAGGACTGATGTAAAAAAAATAACTGGCGCCAAAATTCCACACAGGATTCCCCATTTTTTTTGTGTTAGCATATGTTCTCCTTCAACTCCCGGATGGACACCCTTTCGAGCCGGTCCTCGTTGTGGGATATCCAACCGTCAACGTCCTTCAAGCTTGCAAACTGCGCCTCGACGATGGGTTCGCACAAAAATGGCATTTCGATCTCCCCGGGTCATTTACCGTTTTGCCTGGTTTAAGAAATACAAAACCCCGTTCTCCATCTGTTTGGAAGTAACAGTACAATCCATGGGACGCCCATAATTTCCTTGCAGCTGCTCTGGACGCAAAAGCGAATCTCATCGTCAGTGGCGACCGGCACCTTCTCGATTTGGGTGAATACAAAGCCATCCCCATCTTCACTGTCCGGCAGTTTCTGGAATTCCTGGAAAAGCAATAGGTTCTTGATACCGGAAGGCCGTGTGCATTATAAAATGGGGTCAGGCCCTGTTTCACTCAATATGCGTTACCGTTCAATACCTTCCCACCATGGTCTATTTATAATTGGTTTCTCCAAATCCACCAACACCCCGATTTCCGGTGTCGTTATGGCCACACCGTTCTCTTCAGCCGCTTTGACAGCCCGGATAACCGGTTCATCCCAGGGATGAATCGCCAGATTAAATACCCCCCAATGAACCGGGAGAAAAACCTCGCCCCTCGCGTCCAGATGCCCCTGAACGGCCTGCTCCGGATCAACGTGAATATCCGGCCAGTCTTTATTATAGGCACCGATCTTTATCATCGTCAGGTCAAAGGGGCCATATTTATCGCCAATTACCTTGAAATGATCGGCGTATCCCGTATCCCCACTGAAGTAAATACCCTTGCCACCGCCCCGGATCACCCAACCGGCCCACAGCGTTTCGTCTCGATTAAAAAGACCCCTTCCGGAAAAATGCCTGGCCGGTACGCAAATCACTTCCAGGTCTTTAAATCCGGTTTGCTGCCACCAGGTCAGTTCTTCAATGCGATGGGACGGAATTCCCCAGTCCGTTAGATATTTCTTAACCCCTTTGGTCACGAAGAACCGGGTATTCTGAGGTACAAACGCTTTGATAACCGCTTCGTCTAAATGATCGTAATGATCATGGGAAATGACAACCAGATCGATATTTGGCAATTCATCCAAAGAGATGGGAGAATCGCTGAACCGCTTCACAAACAGCGGTACCGGCGAAGCATATTTGGTAAATACGGGATCAAACATAATCCGATAACCGCCCATCTCAACCATGACGCTGGAATGGCCCAACCATCTGAAACTCAAGCCGTCGGCAGGCGTTTCGGCAAAAGACGCCCGATCCAGATGATTCACCGGAATCTTCCCCTCGGGTACGGTCCTTTCTCCCCCTTTTATCCAATCCCAGGTTGCGGACAACATGCTCCCTTTGGCCACCACCCCGGTCGGAAGCCAGTTTTGAAACTTCTTATCCAACTTCTCCACACCGATACCCCCAGTTTTTATGGATGTCACCTCCACCGGTTCAACAGCATTTGAAAAACCACAATTGATTGATATTAACGTTAACAGGAGGAATAGTCCTCTTTTCATGAGCATCCGTCTATCTCCCCATTTGTACGTATGGGCGTATTTGGAAGGCATCAGGGGATGTCCTCGAACCCACAGCATTATCCTCACGGAAGATTATACCCAGAATGGACAAAAGAAAAGGTTGTTTTGTAAAAAGTGCTGGAGAGGGACGCTGTGGAGAGGAAATCCGCCACAAATCCACCATTTCCAAAAATTCGCTCATCACTTTTCACGTCAAGTTACTAAGTTAACAGCCTCTACTGCAAAAAAAAATTGATTGTCGCACTCGAAACAGGTAGAAGACGGAACATGCATTCGTTCTCGCAGGGGGTCCCCAAATGGAAGATATCCGCTGGAAGCAACGCTTTGACAATTTTACCCGTGCGCTTAAGACACTTCGCAGTGCGGTGGGGCTGTCCGAACAGCGCGATTTGTCGGATCTAGAGCAGCAGGGTCTGATCCAGGGATTCGAATTTACGCACGAGCTTGGCTGGAATGTACTGAAGGATTATCTGGAAGCACAGGGATTTGTCGGTATCATCGGCTCCAAGAATGCGGCAAGAGAGGCTTTCAAAAACGGCCTGATAAACGACGGAGAAGCCTGGATGGATATGATCAGAGCCAGAAATCTGACCTCTCACACCTATAACACAGAAATTGCTTCCGGCATTGTGAAAGATATACTCACGCGTTTTTATCCCGCTTTTACCGAATTGGAACAGCATTTTGAATATCTTTTCGACCAGGAGGAGACCCGGAATTGAATCACGGACTGTCCAGCGCAACCGTGGCGGCCATATGCGGCGTATTCGCCCGGTTTCCTTCCGTTGAAAAGGCGGTCCTCTATGGCTCGCGTGCCAAAGGCAATTATAAACCGGGATCAGATATCGATTTAACACTGGTGGGGCGGCATCTCACATGGGCTGAACTGGGAGCCATTGCAGACGCACTGGATGAACTGCTGCTGCCCTACCAGATAGATCTCTCTATTTTAGAGAAGATCGAGCACGAAGCGCTGAGGGAACATATTAAACGGGTTGGGCGGCCGTTCTATGTGCGGAATGCGCCGGAGGCTCAGCAAAGCGTCTGAAGGTGGGTTTTGACGGTTGCCAATTTGAATGGGAATGCGTATGGTTGACCAGGTGGTCACCCATGCTGAAGTTAATGTCAAAATCAAATGTTCACGGTTCACAGATCCACATAATCCATGAAAACACACCCATCGATCACCCCCTTTTTACCCGATAACGTCCTCAGCCGAATCGCGGACCCGGCTGTTCAGGCCATGGGCGAAAAACTTCTCAAAGGAGAACGCCTTGAGCCGAACGACGGCCTCGCCTGTTTCAACACACAGGATCTCATCGGCCTGGGGCAGATCGCATCCGCCGTTAAACAATCGCGGTATGGCGACAAGGCCTTTTTCATCTCCAACCATCACCTCAATTACACCAATGTGTGCGAAAACAAGTGCCGCTTCTGCGCCTTTCACAGAGACCCCCATTCAGAAGACGCATACACCTTTTCACCATCGGAAGCGGCAGAGCTGATCGCCCGGAGCCCTGTGGCAGATCTGAGAGAAATCCATCTTGTGGGGGGATGCCATCCCGATCTTGGGCTCGATTACTACACTGACCTGCTGAAAGCCCTGACCCGGGAAAAATCTGCCCTGAAACTCAAAGCCTTTACTGCGGTTGAAATCGACCATATGGCATCAAAGGCCGGCCTTTCTTCCCTTGACTGCCTGAAACGGTTGAAAGAGGCCGGACTGTCGGCCATGCCGGGGGGCGGCGCCGAAGTCTTCTCGGAACGGGTCAGAAAAGCGCTTTTTCCTAATAAAATTTCTGCGGACCATTGGCTTCGGATTCATGGAGAAGCCCATGGCTTGGGTGTTGGTACCAATGCAACGCTCCTCTTCGGTCACATGGAAACCGTGGAAGAGCGGGTCACGCACCTGTTCCGGCTGCGGGATCAGCAGGATATTACGAAAGGTTTCAGAGCCTTTATCGCCCTCCCCTTTCATCCGGATAATACGCCTATGAGTCATTTACCCGGACCTACCGGCGTGGACATATTAAAAACAATCGCAACAGCCAGGCTGGTTCTGGATAACATTGACCATATCAAGGCCTACTGGGTAATGCTCGGGCCAAAGCTGACCCAGACGGCCCTTCACTTTGGCGCCGATGATCTGGAAGGGACCATTGTAAAAGAACGCATCGCCCACCAGGCAGGCGCCGCCACCGCCTCGGGATTAACCCGGAAACGATTGATAGAACTCATCGAAGAAGCGGGGTTGGTGCCCGGGCAACGGGATACGTTCCACAAACCGATACAAGAATCTTAAAAAATGACCTCATCCTCGCTGAAAGAAACCATTGAAAAAGCATCACAGGGGGACCGTCTGAACCCGGATCAGGCCCTCGGGTTATACGAAGGGGCAGACCTGCTCACCCTGGGACGCCTCGCCCAGAACGCCCGGTTCAGACATAACCCGCAACCGGTGGTCACCTACGCCGTGGACCGGAACATCAATTATACCAATATCTGTGTGTCCGGATGCGCTTTCTGCGCCTTCTACAAAGAAAAGGAGGCCCCGGAAGCCTATGTGATGGACCGGAACACACTCAATGCCAAATGCGACGAAACCGTTTCATTGGGCGGCACCCAGATACTCTATCAGGGGGGACTCAACCCGGACCTGGATATTTCCTGGCACGAACAGCAGGTGGCCTACATGAAAAGCAAAGGCCTACATGTGCACGGGTATTCCCCACCGGAGATCGTGTTCATGGCTCAAAAGGAAGGACTCCCGATCCATGATGTCATAGAACGGCTCAAGGAAGCGGGCCTTGGCTCCATACCGGGGGGCGGCGCGGAGATCCTGGTGGATCGCGTACGACAGAAGATATCCCCCAACAAGGCATCCACCTCCCAATGGCTTGAAGTCATGCGCAGTGCCCACCACCTGGGCCTCAAAACCACCGCCACCATGATGTTCGGTCATGTTGAGACCCTGGAAGAAAGAATTCTGCACCTATCAGCCATCCGTGAACTGCAGGACGAAACCGGCGGCTTTACCGCCTTCATCCCCTGGCCCTACCAGCCGGGAAAAAACACCCTGTCAGGCCAAGCCGCCGGCGGCACCACCTATCTGCGAACCCTGGCCATATCCCGGATTTTCCTGGACAATGTGCCTCACATCCAGGCTTCCTGGGTCACCCAGGGCCACCATATCGGGCAGATCGCCCTTCATTTCGGCGCTGACGACATGGGATCCACCATGATCGAAGAGAATGTGGTGGCATCGGCAGGTGTACGAAACGCCATGACCCAAAAGCAAATCATCCGGCTCATTGAGACCGCCGGTTTTGAAGCTGCCCAGCGCAACACCCTGTATCAACCCGTGGAAAAGGGAAGAAAGGCCACCCCATGACCCCCACCAATCATCGGGCCCGCTGGATCATGACCGAGCCGGGCCAATGGCTTGAAAACGGCTGGGTGACGATCAGGGATCACCGGATCCATGAAGTGGGGCGAAGCAGCGGCTCCACTCGTGCCGGCCACCGGATCATGGACCATGGGGACGGGGTACTCATGCCCGCCCTGGTGAACGCCCACACCCATGTGGCCCTCTCGGATTCGGCCAGATCCCATGCAGCGAAAGGGTTTGTCCCATGGGTTCAGGCCCTGATGTCAGAACGTAACCGTCAAGGCCCGGAAAGCACCACCCGGACAGTTCGGGACGGAGTAATGACTTTAAAGAATACGGGTACGGGTCTGGTGGGGGAGTTCGGGCCGCATATCCCGGTGGCCAAGGCCTTTGAATCGGCCGGTCTTCACGCAACGCTTTGGCTCGAATGCCTCGGGAATGACCGGGACCTGCCGCCGTTGCCGGAAAACCTTGAAACCGTCCGCCACGCCTATGCGGGGCACGCCCCCCACACCACCAGCCCTGCCCTGCTCAAACGGGTTCAGGCGGCCGATCATCTTCTGGGGCGGCGATTCTGCCTTCACCTGGCAGAATCCCGGGAGGAAGCGACGTTCCTCCAGACTGGACGGGGCGCCTGGGCCGATTTCATGACCCATATGGACATCGATTTTTCAACGTGGGGCTGTTTTGGAAAGCGGCCCGTTCAGATGGCCATTGAAAGGGGGTTGCTGGATCAAAACACGCTGGCCGTTCATCTCCTTCAAATCAACACCAGTGAAATGGCGGAATTTGCCCAAACCGGCGCTCAAGTGTGCCTCTGCCCCCGATCCAACCGAAGATTGCACCGGCAACTGCCGGACATCCGGGGGTTTTTGAAAGCGGGGATCAGACCGGCCCTTGGCACCGACTCACTGGCCTCGGTTTCCACACTCAGCCTCTTTGATGAAATGCGGTTTATTGTTGAACATTACCCTGGCCTGGACCCGGATGTCATATTGGAGTTTGGCACGGTAAACGGCGCCGCAGCCCTGGGTTATCCGGACCTGGGATCCCTCCAACCGGGAAACCGGAGCAACATGATTTATGTGGACCTGGAGGCCATGAACCCGAAACAAGCAGCGGAAGCGCTGGTCTCAACAGAAAACCTGCAGATACACCCTATTGATTGATCACCCGCCGTCTGGAGGACACGATGCCCTTTAAAAATCTTCAAGACCTGGTAAAGCACCTGGAGTCCCAAAAACAACTGGTTCAAATAAATGAACCGGTCAGCCCTGACCTGGAAATCGCCGAAATTACCGATCGGGTTGTCAAAAAAAAGGGCCCCGCCCTCCTCTTCAAAAATCCCACGGACACCCTTTTTCCGGTACTCACCAACCAGTATGGCAGCCTTGGGAGAATACAGGCCATCTTTGACATTCAAGAGCTGGATGACCTGGGCAAAGGGTTTGCCCGCCTCCTGGAGATTGCTCCCCCCAAAGGATGGGTGGAAAAGCTGAAACTGCTGCCCAAGCTCAAAGAAGCGGCCAACATATTCCCCAAGTCCGTAAAAAGCGCTCCCTGCCAGGAGGTCATTAACACAGACAGTCCGGATCTGACCACTCTTCCCGTCCTCACCTGCTGGCCGGAGGATGGCGGCCCGTTTATCACCCTTCCGGTGGTCATCACCCGTCATCCGGAAACGCGGAAACGGAACCTGGGGATGTACCGCATGCAGGTCTACGACAAAACCACCGCCGGTCTTCACTGGCATGTGCATAAGGACGGGGCTGACCATTACCGTCAGAGTTCTCCCGACGAACCCTTTCCCGTGGCCGTAGCCCTGGGTCCGGACCCCATCACCACCTATTGCGCCACGGCGCCCCTACCCGACGGAGTGGATGAACTGTTTCTTTCCGGCTTCCTGCGCCAGAAACCCGTCGAATTGGTCAAATGCGTCACCTGCGACCTGGAGGTCCCCGCTGAAAGCCAGTTTGTGCTGGAAGGTTATGTCACACGAGGTGAACTGAGGACCGAAGGCCCTTTCGGAGACCATACGGGCTATTACTCACCGGCGGACAAATACCCGGTCTTTCACCTCACCGCCATCACCCACCGGAAAGACCCCATCTACCCCGCAACGCTCGTGGGATACCCTCCCATGGAGGACCAGTGGCTGGGCAAGGTCACCGAACGGCTCTTTCTGCCCCTGATCAAGCAGCAACTGCCCGAAATCGTGGACATGAATCTGCCGGTGGAAGGATGTTTTCACAACTTGTGTTTTGTGAGCATTCAAAAGCGATATCCGGGGCACGCCCAGAAGGTGATGCAGGCCATATGGGGGCTGGGACAGATGATGTTCAGCAAGATGATTTTTGTCTTTGACAAAGACGTGGATGTTCAGGATATCTCGCAGGTATTGTTTCACCTGGGCGGTAATGTGGATCCGGGCCGTGACATCACCATGGTCAAGGGGCCGGTGGATGCGCTGGATCATGCCTCCACCCTGCCTCACCTGGGAAGCAAAATGGGTGTGGACTGCACCGCCAAATGGCCCGCCGAAGGGTATGAGCGGGGGTGGCCGGAATTGCTGCGAATGTCTCCCGGTGTCGTCAGCAAGATCGACAAAATCTGGAACAGGCTGGGGCTCTGATCTTGAAAACCCTTTTTTCGCTCATTAAAATTGAGCATACCCTCTTCGCGCTGCCCCTGGCCTTTACAGGCGCCGTTTTAGGCGCCCGCGGGATGCCTGCCGTTTCTGTTCTGCTTCTCATGGCAGTGGCCTTTACGGCTGCCCGGGCCTCGGCCATGGCCTTTAACCGCATCGCCGACCGTCACCTGGACGCGCAGAACCCGCGCACATCCGACAGGGAGATCCCCTCGGGGGCCTTGTCCACCAGCCAGGTGTGGGGTCTGGTCATTGTTTCCATTGTGGTTTTTCTGGCAGCTTCCTGGGCCATCAATCCCCTGTGCGGGAAACTGGCGCCCTTTGCGCTGGTGGTGCTCCTGGGGTACTCTTATACCAAGCGGTTCACATCCCTCTGCCACTACCTGCTCGGCCTGGCCCTGGGCATGGCCCCCGTGGCCGGCTGGATCGCCGTAACCGGTACGGTGGCGTCGGCACCGATCATATTGGGTCTGGGCGTCATCTTCTGGACCGCGGGCTTTGACACCCTTTACGCCTGCCAGGACGTTGAATTTGATCGAAACATGGGGCTTCATTCCATTCCTGCTAAACTGGGAACAAAAAAAGCCCTGAAAGTAGCGGCAATGAGCCACGTGGCAGCATTTCTATTGTTTATTCTGGCGGGCGCCCTGGCGTCTTTGGGGGTGGGATTTTATCTCTTCTCAATTATCACGGGAGCACTCCTGGTCTGGGAACACCGGCTCATCACACCCGATGACCTGACGCATCTGGATATGGCCTTTTTCAAGGTCAACAGTCTGGTGTCGGGGAGTCTTCTGCTGGCGGTTATTGCGGGGTTGTTCTAATTTACGCCTGTTTTGTGTTCTTCAGGATTTCGTTCACAAGACCTGCAAGTCTTCTAATACCTTCGCCGCATATTGCCCGATGGTTCCTTGTATCTTCAGGCCCCGCTGTTGATGAGCGACACCTGATCATTGAGGGTCCAGAGGTCATAGAGATACCCAAGACCAAAGATGCCGCCCGTTAGCAGGTACACCAATCCGGAGAGCCACTTTCCCATGTAAAACCGATGGATACCGAATAATCCGAGAAAGGTGAGCAGAATCCAGGTAACGGTGTAGTCGAGCTCTCCTTTTTGGTACCTGAAATCCGCCAGGCGGTCCATGGAGGGGATCAAAAAAAGATCGACAATCCAGCCGATAAGAAAGAGCCCCAGGGTGAAGAACCAGATGGTTCCTGTAACGGGTTTACCGTAGTAAAACCGATGGGAGCCGGTGAAACCGAAAATCCAAAGGATGTAGCCGATTGACTTGAGGTGTGTGTCGTTTGACTGCTCCATGCGGTTTTCTCCTTATTTAAAAGTTCATTTGTCCTGAACCCATCACCCCTGCACTTCAGGATCATGGTTAAAAAGATACCCCACCGATCGAAGGCTTTTAAAATAAATCGGTTTTCTGGGGTTATCTTCAAAATACTTTCGAAACCGAACAATGAAATTATCCACGGTGCGGGTGGAGGTTCCCTTTTCATATCCCCAGCCGGTTTCCAGAAGTTCGCTTCTCGAAAGGGGCTTGCCGCGATGGGCGATGAAAATTTTCAGGAGCTTGACCTCCTGCTCGGTCAGGTCGATCCGGCCAGCCGGGCCATGGGCGATGAGGGCCTCAAAATCGATGCTGTTAGGGCCGAATTTGTAAATTTTCGGCGATGGTGAAATTCCATTCCCATGGGGATTCGTCTCACCCCGGGACCAGGTCCCCCGGGTCAACAGGCGCTCCACCCGAAGCAGAAACTCCTCCAGATTAAAGGGTTTGGCAAGATAATCGTCCACCCCGAATGAAAAGCCCTTGATCTTGTCATCAGAGTCCCCCCTGGCGGACAGGATCAAAACCGGAAGCCGTTCGTCTTCCACGCGGATATGCCGCAACACCGACAATCCGTCAAGCTCAGGAAGCATGATATCCAGGACAATCAGATCCGGCTGCCACGCCTTCCACTTCTCAAGGGCTGTAACACCGTCCCCAGCCACCCTGGCATCATATCCCTTAAGGGACAAGTTGAGTTTCAGTCCCTCAGCCAGGTGGTCCTCGTCTTCCACCACCAGTATCTTTTTTATTCCTTTGCTCTCCCGTAAATTCGTCATTTCATACCCGTCCTGGACAGTTTTGAAGGCAGAATCACCGTGAAAACGGACCCTTTTTCCCCTTCCCTGGGTTCGGCCGAGACCTTCCCTTTATGAATTCGAATGATGCTTTCAACCAGATACAGACCGAGGCCGGTCCCTTTGGCCGACATGTTGCCGGATCGACCAATCTGGTAGAATTTTTTGAAAATTTTCTTGATTTCAGACTTTGGAATACCGATGCCGTTGTCTTCAAAACGAATACGCAACGCCTTGTTGTTACGTTCAAAATAGATGTCCAATTGCGGAATCTCCGATTCATTATATTTGACGGCATTGGTGAACAGATTCATCAGAAGGACCTCAAACAGGGAAATATTGATAAGATACAAAAGGGCGCCTTCAGATGGACGGTGTATGTTGATGTGGCAATTTACAAAAAGGTGACGGCTCTTTTTGTAAAATCGCTCAACCACCCCCACCAGGTCCTCGGTGGCAAATTTCCCGCCATAAGTCTTGCTCTCAACCTTTGCCAGATTGAATATCCGATTGATATTGTCACTCATCCGGTCTGCGTCCTGAACCATGTACCCGATGTATTTGAGCTGATCCTCCCGGGAAAACTCATATTTTCGAAATGTCTCCAGATACAGTTTCAACGAGGTGACCGGGGTCTTCAGTTCGTGGGTGAAATTGTTGATGAAATTCCGCTGGAGTCGGTAAAGCTGCAATGTTTTCTGGTTGTAAACAAAGATAATGAATATCCCGATCAGAATGCTCCCCACAAGGATGGAAAGTACCATAATCACCACCCAGGTCTGTGATGCCAGGACATGATCCGGATCCAGGTTGGCCTTTTGTATAACATTTTTGAGCCCGGCGCTGACCTCCACATACCAATAGATGTACAAAAAGAGGGACAAAACCACCGCCCCCACAGAGAAAATGAATATCAGGATGGGATGAAAAAACCACTTGGACTGTTTCACTGGAGAATTCATACAGTTTTGTAAAACTTTTGTAAAACGTACCAGCCGGCCTTTAACCTTCCATTTTATTGTACTAGCGTAACACAATTACTTCAACCGACAAAAACTCTTGAACGAAGACGGAGAATCATGATGTTACAAAATCAACCTGTTCACAGACTCGGAACCCGGGCAAAAGTGCTGTTGTCAAGCGTTTTTGGGCCTTATGCCCAAGACGACGACTATGGAAGCCGCAAGATTAACCCAATGGAACTTTATCAGAATCAGGTGACACGTACCCAGGGTCCATTTTCCCTTCGTATGTTTCATCGGTCCTTTGGGTTGATGCTGCTTCAAGCGAATATTGATGCCCCCTGCACCCTCCTGGACTTTCCCTCGGAAGACCGGTTTATGGAAGAGCTTCAAAATTCTTCTTATGACATTGTGGGCATCAGTGCCATTATCCCGAATATTTTGAAGCTCAAAAGAATGTGCAGTCTTGTCAGAAAATGCCAGCCCAATGCAACGGTTGTTGTGGGCGGGCATGTGGCCAACAAGGAAGACGTCCATGAAATAATTGATGCGGACCATATCGTTAAAGGAGATGGCATCCAATGGTTTAGAACGTTTCTCGGGCAGGACGAGACGGCACCGGTCAGGCATCCGGTTACGCCTTCGGCGAACGGAACCCGGATCATGGGCGTTCCCCTGAGCGAAAAATCCGAAGATACAGCCGCCATCCTGATCCCTTCCGTGGGTTGCCCCATGGGCTGTAATTTCTGTTCCACTTCCGCCATGTTCGGGGGGAAGGGAAAACATCTCAATTTTTACGAAACCGGCGACGAGCTGTTTGGTGTAATGCAGGGAATTGAAACAAAACTCAAAACCCAATCCTTTTTTGTCCTGGATGAGAATTTCCTCATGCATCGCAAAAGAGCGCTTCGATTGCTCGAGCTGATGGAAAAGAACCAGAAAAGCTGGTCCCTTTATGTCTTCAGTTCCGCCCGGGTGTTAAAAAGTTATACCGTCGAGCAACTGGTGGGTTTGGGAGTTTCCTGGGTCTGGACCGGATTGGAAGGCGAAGACAGCCGGTATCAGAAGCTTAAAAAGGTGGACACCCACGCCTTTGTCCAACATTTACAATCCCACGGCATTTGCGTCCTGGGTTCATCCATTATCGGGATGGAAAACCACACCCCCGAAAATATCGATCAAATCATCGATCATGCCATCAGCCATGATGCGGATTTCCACCAATTCATGCTTTACACCCCGATCCCCGGAACGCCACTGCATGCGCAGCACAAGGCTGACGGAACCCTGCTGCCCGAATCGGAGTTTACGGCCTCGGATACCCATGGGCAATACCGCTTCAATTATAAGCATCAACACATCCGTAACGGCCGGGAAGGAGAATACCTTCTCAACGCCTTTCGCCGGGATTTCGAGGTCAACGGCCCCAGCCTTGCCCGCCTGATTCGGACCACGCTCAAGGGCTGGCAGAAATATAATAATCACCCGGATAAGCGGATTCGAAGCCGTTTTTTATTAAAGGCAAAAACGCTTCGAACCACCTACGCAGGCGCGGTGTGGGCCATGAAAAAATGGTCCCGGGGCAACGAACCGGTTGGGGCAAAAATGGATACACTTCTCAAAAAACTTTACCGGGAGTTTGGCTGGAAGACAAGGCTGTTTGCCCCATTGGCCGGAAGGTATCTTTACCACAACCTGAAAAAAGAAGAAATCCGGCTTCAGAATGGATGGTCATATGAACCTGAGGCATTTTATGAAAAAAATACAGCTGCTCTGGCACTTGAGCATCAGCGAAAAGGCGAAAAGACTATAAAATCCACGGTTCCCTGGGTAACCGGGGATCTCTCGCCTGTTTTCGGCCGGATTCAGGCCGGCGCATGGGTGTCAAAGTAGCCCGGTAAATTTTCTCATTCGTGAAACACTTGCTATTTAAAACGTACTTTTGGATGTGTGATTTCAGGTGAATCGATGGTTTGCAGTCTTGCGCGAAATTCGTGATCGGTTACGGAACTTTTCCAGTGCCCGGTAATGCCGGCAGTATACACCATCATGATATATATCCCGATGATAACAGTGCCCACCCGGGTCGCATTCCAGAAAATTTTCCCTGTGCCTTTCGTTTTTAACGCCAGCGTATTTTCGGCCGGACAGACCCGCGTACATTCCATGCATCCGTTGCATTCCGGGCTGCGAATATAAAGCTTGCTATCCACCGGCAGGTCATAAGGACACGCTTCGGAACAGCTTTTACAACCGATACAGGTGTCGGGATTGCGCTGAATCCGTGTGGGGCTGCATAAGGCCAGCAACCCCATCAGTCCTCCATAGGGGCACAGGTACCGGCACCAGGCATTGCGAACAAAGAGAGACGATAAAACCAAAACCGTTAATACGATCATTGTCAGCATGGTCATCCGTGTGAAAAAATGGAGCATCTTGACATCGGATATTTTATAATAAGGACTTTCCAGAAATCCTAGAATGTCAGGGCTGCTCATGGAAAATATAATGACTACAAAAAACCCAAGCAGCAGGTATTTGAGACTTCGTAAAGGAAAATCCAGCCAGACGGGCAGCTTATAGTTTTTCCCGAAGAGACCTCTTCCCAATTTCCAGAGCCATTCGGAAAAGGTTCCAACCGGACAGAACCACCCACAAAACGATTTACGCAGTGCAAGGGAAATAAAACCGGCAAATCCCAATAATACCATGGCGGCCGGGTGAACCGAATCCCAGATACCGGTTTGAACAAACAGTTTCCATCCCATCAGCGCTCCGATGGGAAGGAAGCCTTCAACACCCGGCGGCCTCAGGACAGTGATCACACCGTTTCCCGAGGCCTGGTGAACATAGATGAAAAATTGAACCCCTATTCCGATGGTTGCGAGAAATACGCCCAATTGAAACCAATTTCGTTTTCCCCAGCTATGGGGTTCTCTGCGCTCCTCACGCTGCGGACGAGAATTGTCTGGAACTAATGTATTTTCAGATTCTTTCAACACTTTATGATTTAATATTACCAAAATCTTCTGTTCGTTTATAACTTTTTGATTTCACCCAAGACCACTTCTTCGTATTTCCTGTGGTTTTCTACTGGAAAATGGATCACTGGTAATTGACCTAAGTCAATTCATTCGGTTTCCGTTCGTGTTTTATATACGAGGGGAAAAGATATTGGCTGGTGAAAGCATAAATTTAAAGGAGGTATGAATGGGAACCTATACCGAACTGGTCTTATTTGGATCGTTGAAGAAAGAAACGGCGGGTGCTGGCGAGGATTCAATCCGATTTGAGCTTGAAGATCCCACACCGCTGCTCGAGGTTTTACACACGTATGAAATTCCTGAAAACAGGGTACAACTGGCCATGGTCAACCACGGTGCCGTTCCCAAGAATTCTATTATTCATCCGGGCGATCGCCTGGCGCTGTTTCCCAAGGAATATGCCATTTTTGCCGATTGGCACGACTTGAAATTCTGATCCGGGAGATGTGGCCCTGCTCGATGTTTCAACAGGCCATCAACGGCAGCACGCATGGCCCCAGTAACCCGACCGCCTCCGCCCGGTCCAGTAAAACCGTCACGGCGTCCTGCCCTTCATGGCCCAGGTTCCTGCTGAACCGGTTCACGTAAAGGTCGATATGCTGCTGAATCACTGGACGCGCCATCTCCTGGGCATGGGATCTGACGTAATCCATGACCACCGACGATCCGCTCTCCGCCAGCAAAAGGGATTGACGAATCCGATGGTCCACCATCCGCGCCGTGCTCTCCCCCAGATCCCTGCGGATGCCAATACCGCCCAGGGGGATGGGAAGTCCGGTTTCTTCCTCCCACCACTGGCCCAGATCAAGGATTCCCTCTAGGCCATAGGCATCCAGTGTAAACCGCCCTTCATGAATAACGAGCCCAAAATCCGCTTCACCAACTTTCACCGCCGGCATAATTTCGGAAAACACCATTTGCCGGAATCGCGGCTCATATCCCAGGTAGAGGGTCAGGAGCAACCGGGCCGTTGTCAGATTTCCGGGTGCTGCAATGACCGCGTCTTTGAGGTCTTTCAGGTCCGTCCCGCTCCGGGCCACCAGAATCGGGCCGCAACCCCGCCCCAACGCGCCCCCGGAATGAAGCAAAGCATACTGATCCCTCACCCTGCCGAAGGCAAAAAATGAAAGCTTGGTAACATCCAGCCTCCCCTCCAAAGCCCATCCGTTCAAAGTCTCCACATCAGCCAGTACCGGATCAAAGGAGAGAAATTCATCTTCGTTATAGGCCGAAAGACCCCCGAAGATGTAGGTGTCATTGGGGCATGTAGAGTAGCCTAACTTCAGCTTTTTCAATAATTTTTCCTTAAATGTTCAAGTAACACTTTTTGTGGTGGGACGATGGCCTTTTCAAAATCCCAGTTGGATTTATCGCGGTCACCGGCGCGATTGCTGATGCCTCTGATTTCAGCGGTTCTGCATCCAAACCGATGCCCCGCCAGGGCCAGGGCATACCCTTCCATATTTTCGGCCACAACGTTGAACTTAGCACCCCTGGCGCGGGCATGGTCTTCATTGGCGGAAACCCCGGCTACCGTAAGGGTCCTGCCGCAGGTCGCCTTCCCAATATGCATGGCGTGACACAGCAAAAGGGAAGAAGATCCTCTATCCAGGGGAATTTCCTGCATAACGCCCGGCAGGTTCATCCGGCGGGTATCACCAATACCGGCGCCCGACACCACGCCCAGTTCTGACAGGATCTCTGTTTCTGCTACCACCATATCCCCCGGCGCCAGCCCGGAATCGGGCAATGACCCGGCGGAGCCCACCATCACCATAAAATCCGGTCGAGCCATGCTGCAAAAGGCGCCCAGCGTCGTACAGGCAGAAGCAACGCCCACCCCTGTGATCCCGAGATTGACAACACAATCCCCCATGGTGCCCGCAAACCACGGAAAACCACCCACACGCCCTTTCAGACAGGCGCCCGTTGCTTCAGACAACAGTGCCAGTTCCTCTTCCATTGACGCAACAATCCAAAGGTTCATTATTTTACCTGTTCCGCCGAAGGCTTTGAGCCGGTCATACCTTGTTTCAGAATGTCAATGATATCTTTGATCTCCCGGTGTGGATCCATTTGAGGGGCCCGGATGCCACTCCCGTGCTGACCCTGGAACTGCGCGTGATGGGCATGAACAAAACGATCCACCACCGCTTCCACCATAAACGCTGAAATTTTCGAGTTCAGATCGGGGCTCAATTCACCTCTGTCAATCCCCTTTTGTATGAGAGACTCTATAAATTCAAGGGATTCCCCTTGAACTTCCGCAACGATCTCCCGTTTGTAGGGAGAATCCCCGGTGAACACAATGCGGTAATAAATGGCAGCCAGTCCCGGATGGGCATGTATGAAATCAAGACCGGCCAGCATGACTTTTTCAAGACGCGTGAAAAAATCCTCCGCCTCACTTTCATCGCGCACTTTTTTTAGATAATCTTTCACCCGGCCCAGTGCCATCCGGTATACAAACGCAAAAAGGCCCGCTTTGCTCTTGAAATATTTAAAAAGCGCGCCTTTTGAAATACCGGCCGCCTTCACCACCACATTCATACTGGCGTTGTTATAGTTTTTGTCCGCGAACTCGTTGATGGCGGCGCTCAGAACCCTTTCCCGCTTCGCTTCATCCAGTTTCAGGAACATCTTTGTAACCGTGGTTTGAATACCCATTCGTGACACTTCCAAAAAAGCTAAGAACGATTATTACCATTTTTCATGTGGTTAACATAATTCATCACTTTCATCAAGAATTCACCCCGGTGATAATATTCCGAGGAGAGTCGTCTAAGGTATCTCCCGGTACTGAAAAATCGATCATGTGCTTGATTAAATGATTGATTTATGATAGGAAAAGCATATTTGAAAGCGCTTTATGACCTTAGCCGGATTTTACAGGAGATCCCAAATGGCAAATAAGGACCAGAAAGAGTGGTACAAAAAGTTTTATGAGGGAACATTTCTGGTTAAAGGCTGGAAATCCCGCATCAACGATATTCTGAGAGGCGTTTCACCCGAGGACAAAGGTGAAATGGGCGAACTTTTGGAAACCCTCGGGAAAAAGATCGGAATGGAGTGGGCCAAGGACAATGCTGTTCGGAAGATCGACACTGCCCAACTTCAACAGTGGGGCAAGGACCTTCAAGACGCCAGCAAAAAAGGCCCTGAAGCGCTGGCTGGCCGGATTCAGAAACTGAATGCGGAAGTGGATAAAAAACTTGCCTGATGAGAACCTGCAGGCGCGGCTCTCCCCCGCACCCGGCCCTTAAGACGTCATTGACAAAATGACGCCATGCGTTATATTCCAAGCTGAACTTAAACCCTTGATAAAATAATCTTGATGAAAACAGAACAAAATCACAACAAACACCCGGAAAAGCCTGTCTCCACCCCCGATTCCCGCAAGAAAAACAATCCAGCCCATGAGCCCCATGATGCCGTAATGACAAATGAAGTGATCATGCTGGCATTGATGGGTATAAAAAAACCCCATAAGGGTCGAAAAGCAACCCTCCCGAGGATGCGACAGCGGGCCATGAAGCTGCTTAAGGAAGCCAAATCCGGGGGAATGCTGGAAGACCTGGTTCGACAGGTGGTCCTGTCCACTGGAATCGAGTCTTTCCTGCCCCTGCGTTATGCCAAATATCAGCCGGTGGTGAGGGAGGGCATGGTTTTCATGATGTCATCCATGCCCCTCTCGCGACTGGCCCCTAAAATTGTCGATCAACTGCTTCTCCCTGAAAACGCCTCATTCGGTAAACGTCTTTTTACGTTGATCAAAGACATGCCCACGCTCCAGAAACTGGGGCAGATCATCTGCCGAAGTCCGGGGCTGGAACCGGCCTTTAAAAATGAACTCATTGATCTGGAAGACAACATTCAGACGCTTTCCTACGCCCGAATTCGTCCTTCCCTCTTGAAGGAGATTGCCAAACATCCTCCCGATTCGATCACACCTGAAAACCGCATCCTGGCAGAGGCATCGGTCTGCGCAGTGGTGCCGGCACAGATCACTTCAGACAAGGGCAAAAAGACATCTGATGCCGTATTGAAAATCGTCAAACCAAAAGTCAGGAAAAACATGGCCGCGGACCTGGTCCTTCTGGATCAACTCATGGTCTTCCTGGACCGCAATAAAGCTGCCTGGGACCTGGGGGATTTCAATTTCAGCGCCACCCTTGCCCAGGTGGGCACCATTTTGGCCAATGAGATAAACCTCGAATCCGAGCAGAAGAATCTTGATCGGATGGGTTTTCATTTCAAAAACAACAAGACGGTCGTGGTCCCTGAAAAACTTGCCGTATCCACCCCCGGCATGACCGTCATGAGCCGGGTGGAAGGTAGAAAAATTACGGATGTGGCCGGTCTCAGGAAAAAAGAGCGCCGAAAACTGGCGGGTGCACTGGCAAAGACGTGCATCCTGCGCCCCATTCAGGATATTCGGGAGGGGGGGCTTTTCCACGGAGATCCGCACGCCGGGAACATCGCCTACACATTTAAAAAAGGCCGTCCCCGCCTCATCTTTTACGACTGGGGGATGCTCGGGCATTTGAATAAGCTTGAACGATTTGCCATGATCCTGCTCACCCTTGGACTCATGACGAACAGTTCAAATCTGGTCTTCTATACGGCCGACATCATCACAAAGGGACAGCTTTCCACCCGTACCCCCATGCGTAAGGCCGCCAAGCGCATCATCGCCGAAGGGATTCAGATGCAGGGTCAGGGAACCAGCGGAATGCTCTCTGCCATCGAATACCTCTTTGAAAAATTCACCCATGAGGGGGTGGTTTTCTCAGCGGATCTCATGATGTACGAAAAGGCCATGGTTACCCTGAGAGGGGTGCTTTCAGACGTGGATCCCACCTTCAACCGGGATGCTTACATGACCTGGGCCGCCGTTACATCCCTGGTGGATGATGCAATTCGTTTCCGTCTCCTGAAGCTTTTCCTGAAAGAGGCCTGGTCACTCTATCATCACAGCCTGGTGCTTTTCCTGGATATGCAAAAGGTGGTATTCTGGTTTCTAAAAGACCTGGCGCGGGTCTCCCTGAAATCCCCCCACGTGTTTTCCAACATACCGGCGCCGGTTTACAGTTCCCTCGATGGCATTCACAGGTCATTTCCCCCTTCGAGACTCTAAAAACCTGCACCCTCCTCCATATACGACAAAACACGCTCGAATGTGGGTCCATGGTATAAACAGGCCACATGGCCCATGGGCACGGTCTGTTCACCTTTCCATCCCGCAGGCGGCATCAGGGATTCCGCGGGAAGCACCATATTGTCCACCGGGGAATAGAACGCCACGCACGGCAGTTGGGTTGCGGGCTGAAAATTTTGCAATTCCCCCACAAGAGGTCCCTGATAACAGAGGCTCTTCGCCAATGGACCCAGGCCCACCACCGCCATTTTGCTCCCCTTGAAGGGCGATACCAGGGTAATCACCCGTCGAATCCGGGAAGAAGAGGATCCGTCCAGATTACCCGCGTAGGTCTTGGCCAGAAGCCCGCCGAGGCTGTGCCCCACCATCACCACATCTCCACCGGGGAAATCCCTTTCAACCTGTTTCATCCATGTTTCAAATTTTTCGTAAATACCCCAGAAGGTAGTGTTCCGACTGCTGTAGGAAAAAGCATAAATTCGGTTGTATCCTTTGCGCTTGAGCCGCCAGCGATAATAGGTCCATGCGCTGGCATTGTGATAGATGCCGTGAATCAGAACCACGGTCGTATGGACTCTGATGTCGGTTTGGGGATGGATTGGGGTAAGGCGTCTTATGCGATCGTGATCCGGCTTCCACAATCTTTTCACAAACCCCAGCGGAAAAAGGCACACCACCAGGATATTGCTGCAGGTACTGGACAAAATTCCCCTGAACAACCACACAAACGGCTTGCCGTTTGACTGCCGATCCAGCGTCATACCATAGGAGGAATTGGCGGCCTCATACCAGAAAATCAGGTAGGTGAACACCGGTAAAACCAAAAAAACAACGATCAGAACGAGAAGAATCAAGTTCCACATAAGGGTTTCTCATCACGTCTTATAAAGTATTTACAATTGCTTAACTCTATTTCAAAAAATACAGCCAGAAGTACCGGGAAAAGATTCAAGAAAAAAATCACATAACCCTTGACAAAATGACGCACCGCGTTATATTTATGGCCAACACCACATGGGAATAAGAAAAAAAACGAACACCATGGAAATATTTTTCAGGAGGAATTTAAAGATGGCCACAAAAAAGCAGACTACCAAAGCAAAAGCCAAAAAAACAGAGAAAAAGACTGAATCCAATTTTCACGCGATCCGCTCCCTCCACAAAACCAGGGAAAACTGGGTCGACACAGCTAAAGACTACAACGAAAAGTACATCACAAAACCCTTTGAAAGCGGCAAAGATTTTGTCGTGGACATGAAAAACGAACCCAAAAAGACCTTTGGCGATATTTTTGATAATGGCAAAAGTTTTGTGGAAGATGCCAAAAAAGACCCGAAGAAGGTATGGACCGATCTGGTGGAGGGCAGCAAGGATCTGGCTCAGGACACCAGCGAAGATTTTTTCAAGGCAGTGGAAACCATCCTTGACGGCGGCAAGGATTTTTATGCCGGCATGGAAAAAGACACCCGTAAAGCACTGGATGATATGCTTGATCGCGGCAAAAAATTCACCGACCAGATTCCCGGCAAAGAAACCGTGGAAAAAGGGATATCCAGGAGCCTTGAGTCCATTCCCGACCGCCTGAACCTGCCCAGCAAAAAGGACATGGACAAGCTTGCAAAAACCGTTCGCACCCTGAATACCAAACTCAACACCCTGAGCAAGCAATGTGCCGCCTGATACCCCTCCCAAATTCCAGGCCGACGCTTTAAGAGCTCGGCCTGGAAACGGTAAATTAAAAATTTCATGAATATCCCTGAACACTCAGTGAACCCCGGAGGCAACCATGCACAAAATCAAACGATACGCAAATCGTAAATTGTACGACACCAAAACCAAGAAATACATCACCCTTGACAAAATCGCAAAGCTTCTCAAAGCGGGCGAAGAGGTATCGGTTCTGGACAATAAAACCGGGGAAGACATCACGGCTGCCACGGTTTCCCAAATCCTTGCGCGATCCAAAAGAACGCAGACAGATAATGGCGCATCGAACGTCATGATTCAGCTCCTTCGAAAAGGCCCGGGTACCCTGGTAGACTATGGAAGAAAATATATCTCATTGTGGGACCGGGCACTGACCATGGCCGATGAAGAGATCGACAGACTCGTGGAAAGGCTCGTTAATGAAAAAGAAATCACCCCCAGCGAGGGCAACAGGCTCAAAAAAGATATGTTGAACCGTGCCGAGGACCTGAAGAGATGGATTGCGGAAAAAACCGATCAGCGGGTCAATGAGGCCCTTGATCTCATGAACCTGGCCAGCCGGGAACAAGTTTTTCAGCTCACGGAAAAGATCGACAAACTGACCCGGAAAGTACAAAATCTGGAAAAAAAGCTGGCCAAAAAAGCCAAGGAAGAGGCCGCCCGAAAAGCGGCCGAGCGCCGCGCACAAGAACCCAGGGCAAAGGTGATTCCCATGCCAACAAACGACGTCACACCGGCAGACCCGCCTGAAAACCAAGGGGCGGAAACCCTGTAGCCTTCAACAACACCCTATCACCCAGAAGGAGGGTTATCATTTTAGCCGGCGGTTTCTTTCAGGACGGCTTTCGGAGGTTGAAGGAAGAGAACGAGGAGAGCCCCAACGGCCGGGATCAGCGCAAGGTATCCCAGGGTCGTTCGAAAGGCTAAAGCGTTGGCATTGGCATGGACCCACCGCGCCATCAACACCCTGGCCTGTTTTTTCCCGGCAGCCGGATGGCTGCCGCGTTCTGCAAAATGGTTTTCCATTCGCTCGTAAGTTTCGCTCACCGTCGGGCGGTTGTAGGTGATGTCAAGTCTCAGCCGGTCGAAATGAAAATCCGTCGACTGGGCCATCACCGCCAGCAGCAAAGCACCGATTGCAAATGCCGGAAGGGTCCGCATGATGTTGAAGACCCCCGCGGCATCAGCGAGCCGGGAAGACTCAAGTCCGTAAAATATCGTCAACATGGCCGGTCCCACGACGAAACCGGCTCCGGCAGCCCACAGGACAAAGGCGATCGCCAGCTGGATCTTGCTCCAGTACAGATCCACATGGACGGCCATATATCCGGTCATGATGGCCATGGCCGCCATACCGGCAAACATGCGTGTCCTTCGGTTACAATCCCTTCCCCAGTGGGCCCCCATGAGCATGGTGCTCAGCATACCCACAAATCCCGGTAGAAAAACCAATGCACCCTGCCACCACTGATAGCCTCGCAGATTGATCATGTAGTTCGAAAGAAACCCCACCAGAAGATAAAGATTGACCGCAAAAAGGGCCTTGACCGCAAGCCCCAGGCCGAAGTTTCGCACAGAAAGATGCTTGAGGTTTATGAGTGGATTTCGGGCCAGGACACCCCACAAAACGAATCCTGCAAAAACCACTGAAAATGCCATAAACCAGCAGGCAAAAAAGGGTGAGCAAAACCACCCCCAGTATTGACCCATGACCACCACAACCATCATGGTCAACACCCAGCCTTCGAAGAGCAGGAAGCCCATCGGATCAAATGGTTTGGGTGCAGCGGAGGGTCTGGTAAACCGGAGAGGTATTTGGCAACCCAAAAGTAAAACCAGGCCGCCCAAAGGAAAGATGATCAGAAAGAGGCTTCGCCACGACATGAAATGGACCAGAAATCCCCCAAGTGCAGATCCCATCAAGGCACCCAGGTATAAACCGATCCCATAAACAGCCATTGCCAGTTCATGATCCGTCGGAAATTGGTGCCATATGAGCACCATGGCCGCAGAAATCACAAGCCCCGTGCCATATCCGGACAAAAGCCGCAGGGGAACCATCTGAAGCGTATCATTCACCAGGCCACAAGAACCGCCTGCCACCACGAATAGCAGTAAAGCAGAAAAATAACACCCGTAAAGGCCCAATCGCCCGCTCCAGAAACCGGTCATGGCCATCCCCGTTGCCGCGCCGAATAGATAACTTCCGATAATCCAGTAAATACGGTAATGGTCGCTGTCCATGGCATCGATGATATCTGCTTTCGGCAGATCGAGCATGGTGGCGTGAAGCGCCGTCAGAATCACGCCGGGAAGCACAGCCGCCACAAACTTCCAGCGATCTTCATCAAGGTGCAGGTCATGCCCGGCAAGTTTAGCGGTTCTCATGGCGCATAGGCCCCCAGATTTTCAATGGCGGACGCTTTCAGAAGCGTCTCACGGACCCACTCCGGATCACCCGAACCGTGATTGATAGACGCCTTTACGGACAACCCGGGCCTGAGCAAATGCCATCGGTCGTCCCGCTCAATCCAGATTCGCACCGGCACCCGCTGAACAATGTATGTAAACTCCCCGGAAGAAACATCCCGTGGAATCAGGGAAAATTTGGCATCGGTTGTGCTGCCGATCCAAAGCACACGCCCTCGAAACGAACCACCAAAGGCAATCACATCAAGGCTTACTTCGTTTCCCGGGTGCACCCCTTTGAGAAGCGTCTCCTCCAGGTTCACGGTAACATACAACAGGTCTTGATTGTACATGGCGAAAACAGGCTCTCCTGCGTGGGCATAATCACCCGCATGCCGCCATTTCTTGGAGATCACGCCGTCGCAGGGCGCCAGGATTTGCGTATAAGACAGATTGACTTCTGACAGCAGGAATTCCTGACGCGCCGCTGCCACGCGGCGGGCTTTTTCGGCCACACCCAAACGTCCTGCTTCAATTTCGAGGTTCCCCATTTTTGCCAGTTCCCATTCCGATCGGGCCTGATTGACGGCATGTCGGGCTGTATTGAGATCCTGTCGGGCGATTCTGATTTCATCCCGGGCGGCTTTCGCAATGCCCTGTCTGGCCTCCGCAACCTTTAATTCCGACCGGCACACGTCATAAGCCCTTGTAGCTTCCTGAAAGCGACGGACCGGTACCGACCGCGCTTTGCTGAGCGCTTCGTAGCGCTTGTAGTCCGCTTCCGCCATACGGAGTTTCGCAACGGCCGCTTTTACGGTATGGGCAGCCGCAGTGATTCCCTTATCCACATCCCGCGTAACCATACCGACGCGATCCTCGGCGGATATCTCGGCATCCCCGGCGATGGAGAGGTCCTGTTTGGCAATACGGATCCTGACAGGCACAGTTTTTTCCAGCAGGTCCAGATCGACCTTCGCTCGGTGAAGACTCTCCGTCGCCACTTCAAGCCGCGCTTTCGCCGTTTCCGCCTTTCGTTCATATATGGAGGGGTCCACCACAGCCAGCACCTGCCCTTTGGACACCACCGTCTGTTCCATAACCCGCATCTCAACAATGGCGCCGGAAACCTGGGGGGAGACATTGATCAGATGGGAGTCCACAAAAGCATCACGGGTGATGGAATGGGTAAAACGATCGACAACCCAGTATATCCCCCAAAGGACCCCCAGAACAGCGAGCGCGATCAGAATGATCCTTCCGCCCCTTTTAAGGAATGTTCCATGATTCCCCTTCACGTCCGATACCTCCCTTTTTTCACCTCGCCCCATTTACAACGGGTGAAGATTCAGCCGCGGGGGCGCCCACGGCATAATCGAGCTGAGCAAGCGCCATCCGGTACTGGTAAAGACTTTTGTAGTAATGCTCTTCGGCGCGGAGCAACGCCCATTCTGCATCAATCACATCGGTTGCCGTAGCATCTCCCTGGTCAAACATGTGACGCAGTACCTTCAGGTTTTCTTTGCCCCGATTTACGGCAGTTTCAGAGTAGGTGATGCCTTCACGGGCTTCCTGAATGCCCACATACGCCACAATCACTTCAAAGGCAATGCCATCGGCCACCTCTTCGGCGCGTGCCATGGTCTCCCGTACCTCCGCCCTGCTTTTCTCCAGTTCACCGTAACGCCTTGTACCCTCGAAAAGCGACAACTCGATTTTTACGCCACCCGCAAAAAGATATGTATCGTTGGACGTCTGGCCACCATGGCGTGCCCCGGTGCCACCGGCAATAATTCTGGGTAGAAAGCGGGCCTTGCTTGCCGCCAGTCCCCATTGGGAACTTGAGATGGCTTTTAGGACGGAACGAAACTCGTCACGGAAATCCACAGCCTGCTGGAGACACGTCTCCAGTGACAGGGAAAAGGCCGGCGTGGCGGTTACATCTACAATTTCCGTGTGCGAACTCACATGAACTCCCATGATGCGGTTGAGGTTTGCCAGCGCGATCATTTCGGCGGTCCTGGCGCTCACCAGCACAAGCTGCATCTCAGCCAACAGGACTTCCGCCTGCAAAACATCGTTTTGAACCGCCGTGCCCTGTTCACGAAAGTTTCGCGCATCCCTCAAAAGTGACTCGGCCCGCCGCACCGACTCTTCTGCCACGCGGCCCATTGCCTTTTTCTGAAGCAGGGTGAAATAGGCCGATGTCGTATTGAAAACCACTGTCTGTATCCCTCTGTTATACTGAAGTTCGGCCATGTCCCGTGCGGCCCGGGCCTGTTCATACCGTCCCGGCGTTTGCCCGAAGTCCCATAGAACCCATTGCAGGTTGAGCTCAGCGCTTCGAAAACGGTCGGCCGTTTCCCCGTAAGCCATATTCCCCACAAGGGAAGGAACCGTGGGAAGTGCAAATTTGTCCGATCCCCAGAGGGTCCGGTATGAAAACATGGCTTCGGGCAGAAAGGCCGAAAAAGCAATCTGTTTTCCTGCGTGCGCCTGCTTCACACGCTCCCGCAGAACACGCAGCCGAGGATTGTATTTTTTTGCATAGAGAATGGAATGTCCCAGAGATAGCGCCGCGGAAGGCGGAAAAGGTGCGCTCAGCCGGGGCGCTCCTTTTGGCTGATTCTTTAGGGTTTGCGTGGCCGTTGAATGGCCGGGAAAATCCTTCTGAACGGACGATTTGAGGTCGGTTGAAGAGGGGGCTGCCGATATTTTTTCCGGCATGCTTGGAGGGGCCGGTACCGCTGGAACAATGCGCCGGCGCAACTCATTTTCCGGGACTTTCCGGACGGGAGTGGTACACCCGAAAGATACCATTGTCACAACGAAAAAAAATAGCCCTAAAAGGGTGCCATGACGCATGAACCGGCGGGGGCTTATGTATCGACCTCCCATTTTCCTCATATCTCTTTATGAAACATCGATTAATCATCCCGGATTATTCCGCAAGTGACGTTTCTGAAGACAGATGCACGTCCAGCTGTGGGAACGTAATATCGACTACGGGTCCAGAACCTGCCGTATGGTACTCAATAAATTGCTGATGGAGAAAGGTTTCGCCACAAACCCGGAGGCCCCGGAGGACATAATATCCTTCAAAGGGCCATCCAGTGAGTAGCCACTGGAGATGATAACCCTGGCCCCGGGGTTGATTTTCAGGAGTTCGGTGAGGCATTTACCGCCCCCCATACCGGGCATGCTCACATCCAGAAGCACCAGATCAATGACTTCCTGCTGCCTGTAAATCTCCAGCGCTTCCTCCCCGCTTGACGCCAGCAAAACCTGGTAGCCATAGAGGGAAAGAATCTCCTGTCCCAGATCTCTGAGTGATGCTTCGTCGTCCACCAGCAGGATCACCTCGTCCCCTCCCGGAACCACACTCCCGGGGGTAACAGGGACCGCCGTCTCCGGTTTAAGGGGTAAATCCAGGGCAGGGAGATAAATTTTGAAGGTAGTACCCTCTCCCGACTTGCTGTCGCAGATGATAACGCCATCATGGCTCTTTACAATGCCATAGACCACGCTCAGACCCAGACCGGTGCCCTGCCCCACCTCCTTGCGGGTATAGAAGGGATCGAAGATATGCTCCTTTGTAGCCTTGTCCATACCGTGCCCGGTGTCTGAAACCGTCAAAAGCACATATTTCCCGGGCGTTGCATTAAAAAGACGCTGGGCCGCATGGCGATCCAACGTCATATTCTCCGTCTGAAAAACGAGTCTTCCGCCCTCGGGCATGGCATCGCTGGCATTGCTTCCCAGATTCATGAGAAGCTGGTTTAACTGAACAGCGTCTGCATTCACTGAATGAAGATTTTCAGCCAGGTTCAGTCTGATCTCCACCATCCGGGGGATGGTGCGCTCAAGCATCTTACCGACCTGTACGATTTCCAGGTTCAGCGCTACCGGTTTCATTTCCGGATCGACTTTTCGACTGAACGTCAATATCCGGGTGATCAGCTCTTTGGCTCGATTGGCCGAAGTAAGGACCTCCTGGATCTCCCTGGTTACGCCCCCCCCATCCTTTCCCTTGGCGAGGGCCAGCTCGGAATAGCCCACAATGGCTGCCAGAATGTTGTTGAAATCGTGGGCAATCCCCCCGGCCAAAGTGCCCATGGCCTCCATTTTATGGGCCTGGCGAAGCTGATCGCCCAGGCGCTTCCGCTCCCTCCTGGCCAGAATGCGCTCCGTGACATCGCGACCCATGCCGCTGATGTAGTCGGGCCCCTCTTTTGGAATGACCCGTTTACTGCGGTATTCTATGAATATCTCTCGGCCTTCTTTGTTTAAATAGATGCTGATGCCTTCAAAATGACCTTTGGTTTTAATTCCCTCTAAATACTGATTCTCAAACAGAGATTTCATTTCCGGATCCATGAAATCGGCCGCCTTCTTCCCCATAAATTCCTGGGGATCGTAATTGAAAAGTTTGGCCATGGCCGGATTGATGGAGAGAAAACGCCCCTCGAGATCCTGCGTGTACACCAGATCGCTGATGGAGTCGAAGAGTTCTCGGAACTTTCCTTCCGACTTTCGTAATGTCTCTTCCGCCTCTGCCAGAGCCTCGTTTTCCTGTTGCAGCATGAGGTTCTGTCTGTTCACTTCCCTCATGGCGGAAAGCACCAGAAACGCCAGCAGAAAAATTAAAAAAAAGGTCAGACCGGTAACACTTAAGATGTAAGTCTGTTCGGTATCACGAATATCGGACATATATTTTCCGGTGCCGATATAGCAATTCAACTCCGGGATACCCATTACAAATGATATTTTTTCTTCGGGCGCCGCCTGGTTGGGTCTCTTGTAATGGTAGGAAACATAGCCGGATCCGTTTTGCGATTCGGCTGTTTTAATCAACTCCCTGATGATGTAGACGCCATTTGAATCCCTCAAGTTCAACATGTTCGTCATCTCTTTCTCGGGCTCAAAGGGTTGGACCAGCATGGTCCCGTCGTAGGCGCTCATGAACACATAATTCTTGCCCATGTGGTCCTCATAAACCATCGTCCTGACAAGATTGCGAACCTGTTCAATGGCCTCGTCTTTGGATATTTTTTTTAAACGATATTGAACCAGTATGGGTTCGATGGAATTCCTGGCAATCTGGGCCGTCTGCTTCAGGTTATTCAGTCGCTGCGCCTCGGTCTGGCCCACGTATTGGTTTGCCAGGTATCCGGAAAAGCTGACGAAAACAATCCCCATGAGCAAACCGATAACAATTATCCTGATCCTGGCCCTTCGAATAACGGATCTATTCTTTTCGTAATCAAACATATCCTGCACACCCTTCTGGAAAGGTTTCATGCCCGGTTTTATAGAATTTACTATCCAACCACTTTTTTTCCGCGGAAGCATACCTTAAGGACTAAAATAACGTCAAGGATTTCGTGGTGACATCGGGGGGACAGGAATGATAGTATGTTTTAAAATACCCCCATATGGATAAACAACGTTCATCCGCAATCGGCTCTCCCCATGAGTGTGTCCCATCAAAAACATAAGCGATTCCACTGGCGCGGCCGCTGGGCCGTATTCGGAGCCATCGCAGCCGTCTATTTCTTCGCCTACTTCCATCGGGTCTCCACATCGCTTCAAGTCATGGAAAACCGGAATCGGTGACCGCCGACCCTGTGAAATCCGCGCAACATAACGTCCCATTATTTTCCCTTCAAATTTCCATTGACAATCTAACCATTGGGATGACAATATATTTGAAACAATATGATTTACTGGGGGATTATTTATGGGATATTCGAAGCTCAGCGTAACAATTCCGGATCAGACATACAGGCAAATCAAGGAACTGGCGGCTGGAAAACACATCAAATTAAGCCATCTGGTCGCGGAAGCTCTTTCAGAAAAGGTGCTGAAATTGAGGGAAGAAATACTGCTGGAACGCATTAATGCAGCTTTCGCTGACCCGAAAATAAAGAGGGAACAGATGCTTATGGCCGAAACCATTGCGGAAAACACCAATGTGGAAGAAATGCCATGGTAAAGGCAAGACAGGGGGATATCTACTGGGTCAGGTTCGGTCCATCAAAAGATTCCGGTCCATCCGGCAAGAGACCGGCGGTTGTCGTTCAAAATGATTTGTTAAACAAGAGCAAGATTCAAACGACCGTTGTGGCCCTGATCACTTCTAATAGAAAACTGGCCCAAGTACCGGGAAATATTCTTCTGAAAAAGGGAACCGCCAATCTTTCAAAAACCAGCGTCGTGGTGGTAAGCCAGATGGCCACAGTGGATAAAGGCAGGCTTCTTGAAAAAATCGGAACAATCCCGCATGAACTACAAAAAGAGGTGATTGAAGGATGTCGGTGGGTCATCAATGATGGCGCCTTCTAAATTCCTGCGTTCCCACGCTGGACGGAATAAGAGTGATAACATGGCAAAACAGAAAACAAAACTCGAACTGACGTGGATCGGGAAGGAGAACCAGCCCACCACGACGACTACACCCTGGATATCCAGAACCTCCTTAAAGAACACTATAGCATGAAGTTATAGACATCAAAGTCTTCATCAAGCTCGAATCCGTTCAATTCATAGAAGCGTCTGGCATATACATTGTTGTGCTTGTGCGTTTGAAGCATGATCATGCCAGCCCCGATATCTCTTGCAAGTTGTTTTGCTCGATCGATCAGGTGGTCGCCGATTTGTTTGTTGCGTTCGCTGGGTATAACAAAGAGGTCGTACAGGAAGAGGAGTTTTTTCATGGAGACGGAGTCCCAGCAACGGTAGAGCTGCATAAAGCCGACACATAGATGCTCATCGTACGCCAGGAATATATCGGAATCTTTTGTAAGCAGGCGCTCTTCCATGAACTGTCGAGCTTTGTCGGGCGCTCCTCCCGATTTGTAGAAATCGAGATATTGCTCAAACAGATCAACAGCGTCATCCAGTTGTTCCATGGTTGCTTCCATAACTTCCACTAATTCAGTCCTTTCTCCCGAAACTCAAGGGGCGTATCAAGCTTCCTATTTTCTTATGGGCGTTCCCGGACTCCCATCCCCAGGCTCCTCCTTTTTTCCTTTGACCTTCATCACCCGTTTTATGATCCAGAGGAGCGGTTTTGTGGTAAACCCTTCCATATTATTTTTTACTTCCACCAGGAGATCAGGAATGGGAAGGTTCTGGGGGCACTTTTTGACACATTCACCGCAGTTGACACATTGTGAAGCAAGCCCCGGTTTTTCCGAAAGCGCCCCTCCCAGCATTCCCAGGTAGAAGAAGCGTGCCTGTTTATCTTTAAACCCAAGCCGCGAGTTATAATATTCAAAACAGGCCGGGATATTCACACCGGCCGGGCACGGCATGCAATACTGGCACCCGGTACAGCCCACCTTCATGACCTTTTGAAAAGTCTCTGTTGCTCGCGCCACCAGACCGAGCTCCTTTTCACTCAGGGAATTCGGCTCCGCCTCCGACGCGATACGCAGGTTTTCCCGGATATGATCGTCGTCGTTCATGCCGGACAGCACCACCGTTACCTCGGGGTGGTTCCAGATCCAGCGAAGTGCCCACTCAACGGGCGGCCGTTTTTGCTCTGCCGCGTCCCAGATTTTCTGCACTTCGGGAGGGGGCGTTTTTGCGAGGTTCCCCCCCCGCAGGGGTTCCATGATGATGACCGCCATGTTTTTGGAAGCCGCATATTTCAACCCTTTGGTTCCGGCTTGATTTTGTGTGTCGAGATAGTTGTACTGGATCTGGCAGAAAGTCCAATCGTAGTCATCCACAATCCCGGCGAAATCTTCTGCGCTGCCATGGTAGGAAAACCCCGCATTGGCAATCTTTCCACTGATCAAGGCCCCGTCCAGAAACTCGATGACGCCTTTTTCTTTTGCGGTTTTCCATGAAAACCCGTTTAAGTTGTGAATCAGATAATAATCGATCCAATCGGTTTGCAGTTTCTCAAGCTGCCTCTCGAGGGCTTCGTCCATCTCCTTTTTGGAACCGGTGGACCAGTGGGGAAGCTTGGTGGCCAGCTTCACTTTGTCCCGGTATCCATTTTTGGACAGGACCTTCCCCAAAAAAGGTTCACTTTTCCCATTGTGATACGGGGCTGCCGTGTCAAGGTAGTTCACCCCGCTGTCAATGGCCAAATGGAGCTGTTGCTGGGCAAGTTCCTTGTTGATGGCGTTCATCCTCGTTGGGAATCTCATGCACCCATACCCGAGAATCGAGAGCTTATCTCCGTTTTTCGGAACATTTCTGTAAAGCATGGATACCTCCTTTCGTGAGGGGCAGGTCTTTGTTCCCGGTGAGGGCCCGGTCACCTGCCCAGCCACCATTTTGGCCGGATTCCGGACTGTCCCGGCGCCTCACCGGGTCGTCGGCGTCTCGCCGATGGAATCTTCATTGGATACACCCATGGAAAAGTGCCACTGAACGATCTTCCAGCCATGCTGCTCCTTTTGGAAAACCGCAGTCAATCGGACCGGCATTTGTGTGCCGTCCGGAAGCTCGAGTACGGGGCGGCCCGCCACCCAGCCGACCGAACCGTCACCATAGGCCTTTGGGACGTCTGCCAGGACCCGCAAACCGCCCAGTTCTTCTAATTGTGATTTGAACACCCTGGTGATCGCAGCATAACCTTCCCACCACTCCTCCGGATCTGAACCGATGGCAAGTACGCCGTCCCTTTCTGAGAAACAACGCTCAAAAAATGAATGGTCTCCACTTGATATGGCCTCGCAGCTTTGAAGATACAGGTCCTTCAACTCGTTTGACTGCTCCATGACCAGCTCCTCCTTTACCAGATTGGGTTCACCTCAAAAAGCCCGCATATTTAACTGATTTTACCCTCCTTCCCTGGCCCATCTGCCGCCAACGGTCACGGGGCTTCTCCTTTTTTGGTGAAAAGGATTGCGTAAACGGCCATTATAACCATAACCAGAGAAACGACCAACCAGAGTTCATCAAGCGTGGACGACGCAAAGGCGGACAGGATGAAAATGGATGACAAAAGCACAATGATTTTAGTGCTGATGGATTTTGCCCCTGTGGCCTTGTCCTTTTTAAGCAGGGCAATACCTGACCAGAAATAGGGAAAGAGAAGTAACAGGACCGAGATGGTTACCGTGATATTGAATGCCGCAGCGACGTTGCTGCCCAGGCTCATGAGTATCAATTCAACCACGGTCATGATAATGCCGTTGATGACAAGGCCCTTGCTGTTGATCCCATGTTTGTTGGTATAAGAGTATGCCTTGGGGAGGAATCCATTGTCGGCGCTGGTTTTGGCGGCACTGGCGGATGACAGATTCCACACGAGGAAACTGGCGATACAGGCAACGGCCATCACTGCTGAGACCACGTCAGCGATTATTTTTGAGTGACAGATGTGCTGCATGGCCAAAGCAAACGAAGCCGGTGCATTCTGAATTTCTTTGGCCGGGAACATCCCTTCAATGACGGTGGTGGAAGCGATGTAGATGATCGCCACAATTACAAAGCCGACCATGGTTGCGATAGGGACAATCTTTTTCGGATTGCGGATATGTTCATTATTTGTGGCGACGCTTTCCACGCCCACAAAGGCAAATATCAATACGGCAAATCCGGACATGATGGCGTTACCAGAGGTATTACCTGAGACGTTCCAGTTCTGTTTGAACAGAGCTGGATCAAAATCAAACCATCCCGCCGTGCCGGTGATGATTACCGAGATCAAAAGTAATGTTACGGTTGCGGATACCACCTTGGTGATGATACCGACCCCGCGAAGGGACATGGCAACAAACACCCATATGAGTACAATTACGGTGATGCCGAGTATGATGGGATGATTCAGCTGTGGGACGAACAGGGCCAGATATCCCAGACCGGCAATCAGAATGGATACGTTAGAGATCAGGTTCCCGTAGACGTAAAAAAAGCCGCTCTTCGCCCCGAGAATCGGGCTCACATACGTTGCCAATGCGGTGGGGCTGGGGTCTTCAAAGAGGGTGCCCGCGCGAACATATACCATTGTCAGAAACAGCGCCCCGATGGTGACCAGCATAAATGAAATGAACGTAATGGACCCGGTGGCCGCCAGTTGCTGTGGCAGGGCTATTACACCGCTTCCCGCCAGACTCGATACAATCAAAAAGACAGCCCCGACCAATCCCAGTTTTTTTCCCTCGTCTGCCATGTTGCTCTCCCTATTTCTGTTTCACGCACAAAGTTCTGAAAAACTTCTTTCCATCCCGCTCAGTTCTCTCCACCCCGTGGATCTCGCTTTCATATCCGGGAAAAGCGTTTTCGAAATCCTGCCTGAGTTTCAGATAATCGAATATGGGACCCGCCTTTTCATTCATAATTTCACCCCCCATCATGATGGGGATACCCGGGGGATAGGGGACCATCATCACGGCCGGCGTTCGGCCCATCATCTGGTCCAGTTCCACAAATTCCACATTTTTCCGCACCACGTGGTGATACGCCTCGGAAGGCTTCATGCCCTGATCGGGAATCACCTGGAACGCGTTCTGCATCATTTCAAGGATATGATATTCTTTCCAGTAACCGTGAATGTCATTGCAGTGTTCCTTGAGCCCCACCGCTCCGTATGCCTCCGGGTACTCGGCCACCATCTGGGGAAAGACATGGGACATGGGTGCGTCCTGATCATAGAGGTCCTTGAACCGCAGCAGGGCCGAAAGCAGGGTACCCTGCTTGGCCTCGGTGGTCCCCAGGGAGTTGAGCAGCAAAAAGGAGTAATAGTCCGTTTTTTCGCAGACAATGCCCCTTGAAATGAGGAACTCAGTGACGATGGAGGCAGGGATGCCCACATCCTGCATCTCTCCATGATCATTGATTCCCGGGGTGGTAAAGGTCAGTTTGATGGGGTCGAGCATGGCGTAATTGGGTTCCATCTCCTCGAACCCGTGCCAGTTATTCTCACTGCTCATGACCCAGGGCGCCTGGTGATCCGCCAGAAAGTCGGCGTCCACCTGTTCAAAGGGCGTCATTTTGCCGTCCACATTGACCTCCCGGGGCTGCCACATGCCAAAGAACCAGTCCCCCTTGTTTTTCTTCCGGAGGCCTTTTTCGATGTTCACCACCTTTTGCCGCAGCCGAATGGCCCCCAGGATAATATCGTTCATCATGATCTGGCCGTTGTCGTCCATCATACGGGTGGCCACATCCAGCGATGCGATCATGAGGTACTGGGGAGATGTGGAACCGTGCATCATGTAGGATTCATTGAATTCATCGTGATCGACCTTGACCTTTCCGCCGTTCTTAATGTGCAGCATGGAGGCCTGTGAAAATGCGGTGAGCAGTTTGTGGGTGGAGTGGGAGCAGAAAATGGGTGGATGGTTTTCATCCAGATCATCGTCAGTCATGCCGTAGTGGTCTTTGTACATGGGATGAAAACGGGCATAGGCGTACCAGGCTTCGTCGAAATGAAGGTTTTCCACACTCTTTTCCAGCTGCTTCTTGATATTGACCACGTTGTAGCACACCCCGTCATAGGTGGAGTTGGTAAGCGCGGACATCTTCACCTCGTTCCCCTTGAGCCCGTCGGGAATGAGGGCATCTTCCCCGATTTTTTTCTGGATCGATTCCGGTGAAAATTCAGACAGACGAACCGGCCCGATAATACCCCGCTTGTTTCGTCTCGGAATCATGTAAACGGGATAGGCGTCGGTGATGACCATGGCGTAGTTCAGGGATTTGTGGCAGTTCCGATCCACAAAGGCGATGTCGTCCCGGACGAGCTGGCTCCGCCAGATGATCTGGTTCACGTTGCTGGTGCCGTTGAGCACGTAGTAAGTCTGGTCGGCGCCGAACACGCGGGCCGAGTTTTTTTCCGCGTCTCCCACCACGCCGCTGTGCTCCAGCAGGGACCCCAGTTCCGGAACGGAAACGGAAAGGTCCGATCGAAATGTGTTTTCGCCGAAGAATTTGAACAGGGCCACCCCGGCCGGGCTGCGGAGAAAACCTTCGCCTCCCATATGCCCCGGCGTGTGCCAGGCGAACTTGTATTCACTGGAGTACTGTACCATGGCCCCGAAAAAAGGCGGGTAGACGGTTCGCACATAATCCACCACATGGGTTTCGATACGTCCCGCCATGAAGGAAATGGTTTCAGTTGTCTTCCAGAGGCAGTCATTGACATCCCTTAAAATTTCAGTGGGAATCGAGTCCATTCCCGCCCGTCCCATGAGCAGAATAATGGGAACCGTCAGGTGCCGTTTCCTCATATTGACAATCAAATCATTGGCCGTTGTGGTTTCCGCGGAATTCTCATGGGGGATATCCCAATCCACCACAATACATCCAAAATCAGCCCGGGAACGGAATAACTTGTAGCCGTCTTCATAGGTGTAGGAAGGGATAATACTGCAATCCTGGACTTCCTCCAGTTGTTCAGTCAACTGCCGCAACCTGTACCCTTCGTCGTTTTTGGCATCGAACTGTCCTGAAATAATGAGCACCGGCCACTCGTGTGTTTCTATTTCCATATCTGCTCCTCCTATCTTGGGGACGGATTTTTCCGAATAGATAGTCAGTAACATGCGAAGGAATGCGTGTAAATGTAAATATATAAAAGCGTCCCCGGACACACACGAAAAAAAAGATCGGCGAGTTATTCGTTAGGTGCCTCATGCAGCGGCGGTAGTCACGGAGCGTCCCCTCTTTGGTTCCCGCACATTTTGAGATAGACGTCGAGAACGGGCCGGTCTGCGTCCGCCCACTCCAGGGCAGGCAGCTGGGAAGGCGTCAGCCACGCAAAGGCCGCGTGCTCGCGGAGAAAGACCTCTCCGGACTTTATGCGGCAGATAAACGGATAAAGGGTCACGGTCAGGGTTTGGTACGCATGGGGGGCCATGGGTTCGAGCGCCGCTACAACCCGGACGGACAGTTCCAGTTCCTCCTTCAGTTCCCGCCTCAAACACGCCTCCGGGGTCTCGCCCTTTTCAATTTTTCCCCCGGGAAATTCCCACTTGAGCGGCAAACTCATTCCCGCGTTCCGTTGAACGGCGAGCGTAAACCCATTCCGGCGGATAATGGCGCAGGAGACCTCGATTTGTTTTACGGCATTTTCAGCCAATCAATTGCCTCACAAATAAATTGAATATCTTTCGCGGGTTGTCATGACACTTTTGAGACAACTTCAAGAACAGGAACTTCCCATTTATCCGCCTGTATTGTTTTTTCAAAAGGTTCAGCGGGATCGTCCCGGTTTCTCAACAGCAACCCCAGAACCTTTGCTTCCAGTATACCATCCAAACGGTTCAGCCATTTGTTTGCACCCCCGTTTGAAAGCCTGCCCAAACATCTCTGACGCTGATCGCGAATTTCAATTTTTCCATCGACCGCATGCAGGCGGACGCACTGTCCGGTACTAATTTCGGCCAGATGCCCATGAATGGAATGGGTTTGTGGAAAAGTTCCGGCATAGTCCAGATAGATTTCGCGCAAACCAAGGATTTCATATGTTCTGTCAACAAAATGTCGTTTTCCAACAACGCCGCCCCAGGAAAAGGGCATAAGCGAATCACCCCTGAGGTCTTTTAAAAAGGGGTTTGGCCTTTGGTTGTTTTTTAAAATTCGCAAGGTCTCTTCCGCGCGGGTCATGCCCACATACATCACCCGCCGCTCTTCCTCAAGACGCCTGTTGTCCCTGGAATGGCGCCAGCCGCCATCCAGCAAAAACACGTGGGGGAATTCCATGCCTTTGGCAGAGTGAATGGTGCTCAAGAAAATGCCATGCCCCAAAATCTTTTCTCTCGATTTTTCAGCCAAAAACTCATAAATCCTGTCGATGGCCCAGGAAAATGGCTGCAGGCTGTCTGCGGTCTCTACCTGGTAAGCATCCAGAAATGTCTCCAGGAGCTGCCACCAGATATTTGTTTTGCGGTTGTCCCGAAAACGCAACAAATCTGACTTCAAATCGCTGGGGCGGCCGTTTTCTTCTTCCTTTTGCGCGAGCCATTCAAGATACCGTTGAATTTCCCGGATCCGGTGAAGCGGAAAGCCCGAATCCAATGACGTTCTGAATGGATATTCCGCTTCTTCCAGTAATGCTCTGACGGCCGCCAAAGGCGCTTTGGTTCTGGCCAGAACAGCAAAGTCACCCCAAGGGACATTCGGGTCCAATCGCCTGATACGATCCATTTCACTTTTCACATAAGCCGCCTGATGCATCTCGTTCTGAATGGAAACCACCTGCACACGCCCCCGGCTTACCGAATCCAGTTCAGTCCATCGCCCGCCCGGCAGGGAACCTTTTCTTTCGTCATTGATGCAGATGGGATGCGTCCCTTTCATTCTGTCCCGATTGTGCCGTATCAAACTGTTGGAAGCGGAGATGATATGTTTACTGGATCGATAGTTCTCCACAAGGTAAATAATCCGGGCCTCGTAATCTTCCTGAAAACGACCAATGAAGTGAACATTGGCGCCCCTGAAAGTGTATATATTTTGATCATCGTCCCCGACCGCCAAAAGGGAAAGGCGGCAGTCTTCCTCCTCAAGGGACTTTCCGGCGATGGCCGACACCAGATCATATTGGTCTTCGTCAATATCCTGATATTCATCCACGAGGATATGGCTGTACCCTGAGAGCAAACGATCCCGTACTTCGTCCGCTTCCATGCCGGGAAGATCCTGTCCGCCTTTCAGAAGGTCTACCGCCTGCTTGATGATCCCCTGAAAATCAATACTCTCCTGGCTGTGGGACTCGGCCATATCCCGTATGGATATCCCGGCCAGCCGCATGGCGGCACCGTGATAGGTGGCCACGGTAATCGCTTTCGCCGTCTGCCCGACCAGTTTGAACAGTCTCTTTTTAAGTTCCATGGCGGAACTGTGGTTGAAACAAAGGACCAGAATCTGTCGCGGCGGTATTCTTTCCACCTCCACCAGATAGGCGCAGCGATGGACAATAACGGTTGTCTTGCCTGAACCCGGTCCCGCCAGAATCAACATGTTATCCTCTACGGGTTTTCCAACCGCGCCAATCTGTATTGGATTTCGAAGGTTCTCCACGATCATTCGGTACGATTCAGCCGTGGTGGCCTTGTCCAGAAGATCTTTGTCGTCCGCAAAATATTTATTGATGAATTTGACCCGGCCCAGAGAAAAATAATCCAGTACCAGCGTCAGGGAACCCGCAATTTTTTCCAGCGCCAGTGTGGCGTAGCGCCGCATGACATGGACCTGAAGCCGTTTTTCCCGATAATGGATTGCCAGCGGTTTGTAATCTCCCTTGTTGTAGTAGCGACCTTTGGCATTTGGCTGGAGTCGAATGGTCATGGCCTGTCTAAGGATGGCCAGTCCCCCCTGAAGCTCGATGACCTTTTGCTCATGCAGGTACATCAATGCTCTGTCGATGGCTGGTAAAGGCTTTTTGATTTTGTGGGAAAGGAACATGTCCGACTTGATAGCCGCTGAAAGATCATTGCTGGCAAAGGCAACCCGCACCGTTCCCGCCGGGTCAACAGCATTCTGTGACGCCTGCGCCTCTACCCTTTGAAGCAGCGTCTTCAGAATGACGCCGGCCACATTCTGCCTGAGAGAGATGGTTTTGATGATATTGTGCCAGCTTCGCTGCAACCTGACACGGTAACGGTTGCGATCCACATATTGAAGTTCAAAACTTCCCTGTGAGGCGGCAAAACCCTTTCCGTCATAGGAAATTCCTTTGATCAACTGCCGAAGGACATCCGGGGAGGTTTTGTGGCCCTCGTTTTGCATTTTCTGATTCAGTCGCCGAATGTTCATTTCCACCCACTCGCCGCTGTCTGCATCCGGGTCACTTTCCTGGAGCAAACGGATCAGTTCATCTTCCAGCCGGCAGGAAGCTTGCAACACCTCTGACGCCTTGTTTCTCCCTCTGGGTCTGAACGAAGCTGACAACATGATACCTTTGTCCACCAGACCGGCGTCCGCCATGTCATGGAGGGCCCCTATGACCATCTGTGCGGCTGTCAGACCGGTTTTCTTTTCCATTTCCAGGATTCTGTTTTTCTCCGGAAACAAAGCCTCCGCAATGGAGTCCGCCCTGATCCCTCTCTCTTCCCGCTCATTCATGAGCCTGTGCAAAATATTGAGCCAGAGGTTTCGGCTGAAAGACCCAAGGTCCATCTTTTCAATCACTTTTTCCGCTTCTTCAATGGAACGAACCAGAAGTTTTCCCTGAAACATGTCGGTCAGGTTAAAATTCCGCTTTAAAAACCCGGCCCTTTCCAGCCAGGCAACCGCAGCTTTCACTTTCGTGTCCCTGGAACCAGGCTTTAATTCGTGCAAATCCGCCAGATCATCATCCCGTATCAGCTCATCGCTGGTGATGACAATCTCTCCTTTTCGGTTCTTCTTCTTCCGGCGCAACGCCCGCAGAATTCGGGCCATATCTTTCTGGGTCACTTCAGAATAGGAGCCCAGCCGAAACTGCCGGCTGACATCCTGCGGGTCGTACAGCAGAATACAGCGGGCCGGTTTCAGGTCCCGTCCGGCCCTGCCCGCCTCCTGGATGTAGTTTTCAAGGGAACCCGGTATGTCATAGTGCAGCACGAGCCGGATATTTTCCTTGTCGATGCCCATGCCAAAGGCATTGGTAGCACATATTACGGGTATCTCGCCCTCCACAAAAGCGTCCATGACGTCACGCTTTTCCTTTGGATCGAGCCCCGCATGAAATACCTCGGTTTTGAGACCCTGATGATGAAGAAAATCCCTGATTTTATGGGTCTCGTCACGGGTCGCCGCATAAACAATAACGCCCGCCGCTTCATGGGCCCCTTCAAGCATTTCAGTTATGATTTCATGTGCTTTTTCTGGTTTCTCCGCCCCGGACACGGGAACCACTTCAAATGAAAGGTTTTCCCGTTCCACACCGCCTGCATACAGGAGCAGATTCTGATCCAGCGTCTCCCGAAAGTGGCTTTGGATTTCTTCGATAACGCTTGCCTTGGCGGTAGCGGTGAAGCAGAACACGGGCGGCACCGGTTGATTTTGTTCCTGGCAAAACTCCCGGATAAACCGCCCCGCATACAGGTAGTCGGGTCTGAAATCGTGTCCCCATTTGGACAGGCAATGGGCCTCATCAAATACCCATGCCCCGATTTCCCGGCTCCGCAATACATTTCGAACACTCATGGAGCGGAGCTGCTCGGGGGACAAGTAAAGAATAGCGGTATCTCCCAGCCGGATACGTTCAAATACCTCACCCCGTTCCGGCGGGGTCTGAAGCCCCGAAACAGCTTCTGCGAAGAGGGTTCCGGTCTTTTTTCTGAGGTTGTCCACCTGATCTTTCATGAGTGCCTGAAGGGGTGAAATCACCACCGTCAGGACCCCGCGCCGCCAGTAGCGGACCAGGGCAGGCAGCTGATAGCAAAGGGATTTTCCTCCCCCCGTGGGCAGAATTCCAAGGACCGGCGTACCGCCCATGGAATCTTTAACAATGGCTCTCTGAAGGCTTGTACCTTCCTCGGTGGCCGGCTTCTCGCGAAATGACGGATAACCAAAAATCCGTTCCAAATGTGCATCAGGATTATGGTTTTTGCCGCAGTATTGGCAGTCCGATCTGCCGCAGGGCGCTTCCCGCAGCATTTCAATCATGGAAGGGATTTCCGGGAACCGGTATCGCACCCAGGGGGGCAGCACTGAGTTTCCACCCGCCACCTGCAACCAGGCCATACAATAGGCTGCTGACGGGCGTCTTGCAGGTTCGGAAAAGACCACCCCCATGGCGTTTTTTGCTGCATCTGCACATATTATTCCGTCAGTATGTTTCAAAAAACAGCCGAAGGCATCATCAGGGCTCCGGATCGTTCGATCAACCATTCCGGAGAAGACGGCGGCAATCCCATTGCCCGAAAAGGTGTTAAAGACACTGTCCTCAAAACAGAAGCCATAAAAATCGATTAAATCGGTCTTTTTTTTCGCTAAACTGACAAAGCTTTCCCATTGGTCCCTGAAAACCGAAAGTGCCAGTTTGGCATCTTCAACGGGGCTGCTCACTGTGGCACGGACCAATTTGTAATTCTTTACGAGTCGATGATATGGATTCTGTGGAAAAGCAACGGGGGAAAGATAAAGTGTGTCGATGACCGGTTTTTGTAGAATTTCAAGCTTCGGCGAAACCGCTTTGAGAATGGGAAAATCGTGCCCCAGCAGATTGTGACCCAGAATAAAGTCTGCGTTTGCAGCAAGCGCGTCCAGCGCTTTCAAGACTTCCCTGGAACCGGCCCGCTGATCTTTTTCAAAGATGTTGTTGCCAAACACCGCCCCCACATGCCTGATTCTTCCGGTTCGCGTGGTTTCCAGATCCAGCAGCAGTGTTCGTTTAAGGAGTTCAGAAATATTCATGGGAATTTTATTTGGGGACAGCCCACGTTTATTTTCGTTTACTGCCAACCGTTTTTTTCCTTGGTCGTCCAGCTTTTCCCGGATCTTGAATCAAATGCCAAATTTGCGTTGATCGAGGCAACACTGGGTGGAAAACCCGGACTGGAGATTCTTCCGCCCCTTCTGGGACAGGGGGATTTTTCCATGAGGGGGAGAACGTAACGTATTACTTTTCTTGGGCGAGAAGGATTTCCAGCGCCTTTGAGAGGGCCGGGAGTTCCTTTTCCATTTTCTCCCAGATCCAATCCAGGTCAATTTCCAAATAGGTGTGGATAACCTGTTGCTTCATTTCGGTGACCTGATCCCAGGGAATGGGTTCGCAACCGTTCTGGCATTCTCTGGAAATCCTGGATGCGGCGGATCCGATTATCTCAAGATACTTAAGAAGTGAAAGGGTCAACTGTTTGTCCCTATCCAGATCCTCCCGCGCTTTATTCTGAACGAGTTCCATCGCTTCCCTTGACATTTCCAGCATATTGTTCAAGTACTTACGATCGTTCAGCTTCATTTGTGCCCTCCCTTCGTGGCCTAGGATTCTGTTGCTTCAACCACTGACTTGTATTTCCCGTGAATATCTGAAATTCCCATGCATTTCAAAAGCGTTTCGTTTGCATGATTAACAGCACCTTATTTTCACATTATGAAAACCGCACCAGTGTTTATTATTTGAGAGTAATTGGAATAGTGACAACGGGTACGTGCGAATTCTTAACCACTTTTTCAGAGACACTGCCGAAACTAAAACGCCCCCTGCTCCCATGGGAAGCCATCACAATCATGTCCATTTTTTCCTGGTCCGCAAGCTTCAAAATCTCCTCAGCGGGGTCACCTATGGCAATATGCCTGACGTACAAGGGGCACTTATTCAAATGGACATTGCAGACTTCATCAAGTCGCTTTTCTGCGGTTGTTCTTTCCCATTTATGGATTTTATCGATGTGAGCTCGATCGAATTCGCCGTACCACGGTTCGTTTTGGTGGGCCAGGTCTTCGATCACATAGAGCACATGCACATCCATCTGATATTTCTCCCCCAACGATGTAACATAGTCCAGCGCCTTTTCCGCATTGGCTGAAAAGTCTGTTGGCCAAAGTATTTTTTTAATTTCCATGTCTTCCCCTCCTTGAAATTCGCTTATTTTGTAAAAATTTTAACCGCTGCACTTAACCCTTTTGCGTATCCTCCGAACAGGTAGGATCACTTTATCAAAAACCAATAAAATGACAAGGTTATTTTTCAATGCATTTGGCATAAATACTCAAAATTCAAGACGATCAGATCGAGATATGGGGAGTATTTTGGTAGCTTAAAATTCGGAAAACCCTGTCTAAACATGGGGTCCACCTTATTTGTCCCCCCTTCCCCGCTTCCGGTATTAACTTCCTTCCCGGATTATGTTATCTTCCCGGTATCAAGATTTCCTCGATGAAAAGAATATATTTCTGAATTCTAATTAAGGAGCATTACCATGAAAATTCTCACCATACTAGGAAGCCCGAAAAAGAGCGGAAACACGGCTACAGTCCTCTCCATGTTTGAAGAGAAAGTGGGGACAGACCATGAAGTTGAACGGATTCACATCACCGGGTACAAGGTGGGCGGCTGCCTTGGATGCATGAAGTGCCATGAGAAAAAGGATGAGCCCGGATGCGTTCAAAAAGATGATGCATTGACCATTTTTGACAAAATGATCAAAGCCGATGCCATTGTGTATGCTTCACCGCTCTACTGCTGGAGTTTCTCTTCCCAGATAAAGCCCCTCATAGACCGGCACGTTTGCCTGGTATCCGATTACGGCACGCCTGAACACGACTCCCTTATCAGCGGTAAACCGGTCGCCCTGCTGGTTACCTGTGCCGGTCCCATTGAAGAAAACTGCGATGCCATCCAGGGCATTTTCGCCGGCATTACCGCATACGAAAAAGTGGCATCAAAAGGCAATTTCATCCTCCCTTTTTGCACAACACCCGATGCCATTGGTGATGAAGGCGCTGAGCTGGCTGCTAATCTTGCCAAAGCGATCACCGGATAAAATAGTCTTCCAACATAATCAGGTTTGGAATTCCGGGGACAGTATACCCAATTCCTGGTGGGAAAAATCCTTCTCTAAGCCATGGCGGAAAATCCCGTTAGCAGCAGGAAGCTTGCAGGCGCTGCCCATCGCGACATCTTGTCAATCCGTTTTGCCAGAACCTTATTACCACGGGCGGTCAGGATGCTGCTGCTGATTCCTACCACCAGTGTGAGAAAAACGATGACCAGGCATCCCAAGATGTATTTATCGGCGAGGGTGAGGTACGAGATCCGGGGTATGAACGTGGAGATTGCAAAATTGTAGGCTATGATGTTGAGCATCGATATAAGAGACAGGCTTATTCTAGGGGCGATCGGCTCAGGGGCGATCCAAAATACTGCCCAGGACATGAACACAATGAGCATCATGGGAAAGAACACTTTCCAGATGTAGAAGTTGGGATCGCGGTGGGCCATTGCTTCATAGAAGAACATAGAACGCTTAAGACCATCTAACCGGTATTTGCCAATCTCAACTCGGGCTGTTGGTGAATGAATTTCCCAATCGGGCGTTAATAACTCCCCCATTCCGGTCCGGGCCTCATCGACCTCAAATATCAGTTCCCCGGCGCCGTAGTCAATATTTCCCACCACAATTTTCAGTATTTGGGTATCAAAAGGGAATTTTTTCAGATTAAAAGGCACCGAGAAATCGCCGTAAAACCGTTGCATAAACGTCACGATACCAGTCTGATCCACCTTGAAACTACTAAATGTCCTTTTAATGTCCATCTCATTACGAAACAAGACGCCGGGGGTCCATACCTGGGCGGGTTTTAGCTTGCACGACGCAAATGAGATTCCACTTGAATCATCTGCAAGCCGGGAGTCTTTCCAGCTAAGAAAAAGGGATAGATCAGCGGTGAAGGTCTGCTTTTTACTGTCGATTTCAGTAATATTGACTAAATAGAGGCCAACCTTTACCCGCGTAGGCATCCCCTCCGGATCAGGGCTCTCTTTTAGGAACTGATCCGGAATCTTACAGAGACTATCTCCTGTGGCCGAAAAAACAAAAGAAGGGCACAAAAAAAGGACAGTCATGAATGCCTGCAGGATATATCGACGGATCATAACGCCTCCAGATCGGCTTGCGTGGGAAAATTAACCTTAGCCTTTGCCTGTCTCATAATACCAGCCCTTTATACCTCGCCCGTAAAAGTGTCACAATGTAAAAGAAACCAGCGAACAAAAAAATGAGTAAAAAATTATTCAATAAGATGTCATTTTCTTATCATGCACATATATTACAAATC
>JAERTK010000164.1 GCA_016844935.1 Desulfobacteraceae bacterium
CTTTACGGCTTTTGCACGGTTTTCCGATAGTTTTCGGTTGTATTGGCTGGATCCCACATTGTCGGTGTGTCCCTGTATTTCGATGACCATTGTGGGATTTTCTCTCAAAACGGTTACAATTTCGTTTAAATGAGGATAGAATTCAGCTTTAATTTGATACTTGTTGAAATCGAATAGGGCTTCACTGATGATCCAGCAACCGCGTTCATCGACTTTTGCACCTTTTGGGGTTCCGGGGCATTCGTCCAGATAATCGGGGACCCCGTCGCCATCTGTGTCCAATGGGCATCCGCGTTCATCTACTTTGACGCCTTTTGGGGTTCCAGGACATTCGTCCAGGTAATCTGGTACGCCATCACCGTCTGTGTCAAAGGGGCAACCCTTTTCATCCACTTCAACGCCCTCTGGAGTATTCGGGCATTCATCCAGATAGTCGGGTACACCGTCACCGTCCGTATCCAGGGGACAGCCTCGATCATCTACTTTGACGCCTTTGGGTGTGTTTGGACATTCATCCAGGTGATCGGGCACGCCATCACCGTCTGAATCTCTTAGAATGGCTGGATCCACAAACATTTGTGCGACCGCCTTGGAGAGCGCCCAGTTACAGCTGACATAGAGTTCAGGGGATATATTGGTGGATTTGAAATTTCGTAATTGTTCCTGCAAGGTTTGGACTTTTAGATTCAAGTTGCAGCCCACGTCATGAAAATTCCAGAAAAGATGAACATGATCAATGGCGAGTTGAAGGATTTGGGGGGGACCTTCGATCATAAGCAGGTTTCTATTTTCTAAGGCTTCTTCGAGTTTCCATTGCGCTTCTTTCCATATTTCCGTGGTTGTGGAGAAACTGAATACATTGGGCCCGGTTTGGGTGAGGATTATGCCTTCTTTTTGAAGTTCCGACTTTATAAGTTGCATCACCGCGTCCGGGGAATCTTGGCCGGCGATTGAAAAATAGGTCGTCTTGCATTGTGGGTCATTGTTGGTAAAATCAAACGATACAGTGCTGGTTTTTGATTCGCCGGGGGGGTGCTCTTTTTTCTTTTTATTTGGGGTTGTATCGTTTCTTTTCTTGGGTTCTCCTGCACATTGATCTTTGTAGTCCGGGATCCCATCGCCATCTGTGTCTAGAGGACATCCTTTATAATCCACGGCAATCCCTTCAGGGGTCTCGGGGCACTGGTCATTTGCGTCAAATATCCCGTCCAGATCAGTGTCCAGTGGACAGCCAGTTTTTTTAAGGTCTGTATAAAGGGTTCCAGTGATATTTCCGGCGCTGTTGGTGCAAATGCCAAGTGCGAAAACGGTGGCCGCATCAATGTTTACTATGTTACCGCGATTCTTAAGCTCGGTTTGAAGCATTTCAATGGCAGCATCTGTCCAACGATGATAATTGGCCCACCAATCGTGGGTGTAAGCGCCAATGAAAATGTCTTTATCTTCCGCCTGGTTCACCAGGTTCACATACCGGTGAGTATTGAACTCCGGATTTAAAACTTTTTTGACTGAAATGGGTTGGGCTTTAGGAATGTAGAAGCGATCAGGGGTGCTTGCGCAGCCTGTAACAGCAACCAATATGAACAAGAAAAAAAGCTTACACAGTATCTGGAAGGTGTATTTTCGCATGGTCAAAACCTTAATAAGAGGCTTATAGATCGCTCTTTCTTGGTGTTTGAGTATAAAGCAACAATTTTTAAAGTATTAAAAAGCGAATATCGAATATCGAACAAGGAATGTCGAATCATGAAGTTTTCCTTCGGCATTCTTATTATTCCTCTAAATCACGAACTACATCCTCATTGGGAACCCATCTGTTCCCCTTTTCTTGGCAGGCCTTTTTGTCTTTGGCCAAAGGCATCCAGGTGCCGCCCATTTCCTCACAGGCTCTCTCATCAGCAGCCTCGGGCATCCATGTGTTATCCTGTTTTTCGCAGGTGGGTTGGTCAAGGGCTGGTGTCCATTTTCCACCATTCGCTTTGCACTCGGTTCTATCATTACCCGTTGCGCCTTTGCAGGAAGCCATTCCAACGGGATTGCCGAACTGGTCTTCACAAAAGCCCACGTCTCGTCTACCGTCCTCGCCCATACAGAACGCTTCATCAGGTTTCCCATCAGGACCGATACAGTAAGCACAGAAATAAGCTTCTCCAATCAGGAAAGGTCCGTCCCCCATATTGACAAACACATGGCTTGCCCCCAATTCGGCAGCATTGTCCATGAGTTCATTGAGCGCGCCGGCGTAGAAGGTGTCTCCCAGGAAACCCCAGGAAAAGACGCAACAATAGGGAAAAAGCGCGGAACCTCTGACATTTCCCAGGAAGTCGCATTGATTCACGACTTTGCGAATCTGCTCCACATTGACCAGGTGAACCTGTGAAGCTCGTGTGGATAGGGGAGGACCGCAGGAAGTGAGAACCATTGAGAGGAGTATCAGGAGTAGACCCATCAGTGCTGCTTTGTTTTTCGAAAAGTTTTTAATATTCAGCATAGAGCCCTCTTTAGGTTCTTACAATTTGACTGGACGTCATAAATTTAACAAAAAAAATCAGAACGATCCATCTTTTTTAATTGTATTGCTTTTTTTAGAAGATTTTTCAATTTGTCCGGATCATTAATCTGCTGAATCTGATGAATAATATCCTCAGAAATTGTGCCAAAACGCAATTCAAGAACCTCTATGATGTTGGCTTTACCTGTTTGCAGCATGCCCTGCAGCAAACCCTCCTGCTTGCCTTTTTCCCTTATATATTGCGCTAGCATAGCCGTCTCCTGATGCTCGATGATTTCCTGGTATAAAGTATCCTGTTCTTCCGGGCTGATTTTTGCGTAGACGTCAATAAAATCGACGTATTTGTCAAAAAGGACATTGGATGCGAGTTGGTATAAGCCCACATAAGCTTGCCAAATAACTTCTATTCGCTCACTTTTTTCATAGCTCATTTTGGGCAGCAGGATTTTAACAACCGAATTCTTGGCATTGTAATATTCAAGCGCCTTGAAGTCAAATAGTTTGAAGAACAGATATTCAAGCAGTAAATCCCCACGTCGGAGCGTGGGAACAAGAGGGAGTCTTTCTTTTCCTTCGGCATTCGACATTCCTTGATCAATATTCGATATTCGTTTTTAAAGACTTGGAATGCTGCCGTAAATGGGAAGATGAACCGCATCGTTGATATCTTTTTCGTGTCGAATGGGTCCTCTCAAAAAATCAAAAATCAGTATTATGGCGATACCAACTGCAAGAGACATCATGATGCCAACCAGTAGAACTTTTTGTTTGGCGCTTTTCGAAGGACGAAGCGGAATCATGGGGGCGCTTAGTACGCGGATGTTCACCAGTACGCCGGCTTCCCTGATTTTTGCCTCAAGATAGATGCGATCCAAACGGTCGTAATGTTCCTTGGCCATTTCATAATTCCCCAGAAGCGTATCCAACTGAGCTTGAATTTCCGTGTCCGGCGTCATTCTTAAATCCGCTGGAATTTGGTAATGATTTCGAAATTTGACCAATTGCTGTTCTGCCTTATCCAAAGCTTGCCTTGCAGAGTTTCGTTGTTCCATGGAAAATTTAATTTTCCCTTGTACGCCCGCCTTGTTTTGTTCCAGGTTCAGGGCCAATAAAACATCCAGGTAGCTTTTCACCAGGATGGGCGCCAGGTTTTTTTCAAGGGTTGCGGCGGTGATCCAGATCATGGCGATACCGGAATTCACCCTTATGCCAACCCGTTTTTCCAACTCCTGCAGGTATCGGTTGTCTTCATCCGTTGTGGAACTGGGGGTCTCCTTTTTGTCGTCGGATTTCTTGCTTCTGCCAAGGATTGTTCTGGCCAGATTTCGAAGCCCGGCCAGAATCTGGGACCGCAGATCCAGTGGGAGTTCCAGATCGAGTTTGACGTCGTCGGGCAGTATTTTTAAAACCTCTTTGGCAAAGGACTTGCTCTTGAGTTTTTCTTCCACCGCGAGAACGTAAGCTCCCGAAGCTTTCCGGGGCGACATGGTTCCCTGGCGTATGGATGCGGCTTCGTTAAAAGGTTCTTCAATCTGAAGCGCGGCCTCGCTGATAAACTGGGGCTTGATAAAGGATGAGAGCAACAAAGTAATCAAGAGGCCCACTACAAAAAAAATAATGACAACCCATTTGTTTTCCAGAAGCGGTATGCCAAATTTTGCGATGTAAAAGGAAACATCTAGTTTCTTGGTGGTCTCTTTTTTTTCTTCCATATCTCAACTCAACTAAAATTGACGATTGTAGACGATCCCATCTATTTTTCCGCCGTCACGGGTGATGGCCTCAACACTTTCTGATATTTGTTCGGATGTGGTCCGTTTATCCTGAACCACCATGACGACCATGTCGCAGGTGAAAGATAAAAAAACCGGGTCCACATTGTTTCTGTTTTTGTTGAGTACCGGAGATGAGTCCATGAGGATCAGATCGTATGCTGCTTTCATTTCCTGAAACATGTTTTCCATGAAATCCGGTGTTATTTTCAGGTATAGTTCATTGTCCCAAGCGCCGGCGGTGATCACCTTTAATTCAGAAAACCCCGTATCTTTGACGGCATCCTGCCAGCTTAGAGAACCGGACACGATTTCCGTGAAGCCCTCCTCCCGCTCTAGCCCGAAGGGGATGTGGAGCTGCGGCCTGCGCATATTTAAATCAAGCAGAAGGGTTTTCATTTTTGTAAAATAGGCGATATTGAAACCGAGCAGACTGATTAAAAAGGTATTCCCAGCGTCATCATGGGGCGTGACAAATCCGACGGTTTTGTCATTGGTTTTTTCCAGAACATTGACGATATTTTCTCTGATACGGTTTATTTCCGAATATACACACCCTGCCTTCAATCGGCTGGCAGAAAGGGCTTTGACGGCGGCCTTGGAGTCTGTGGAGGGTGGTGCGCCGTTTTTCTTTCCCAGTGTTTTGATTTTACCAAAGAGTTCCTTTGTGAAGACGTTTGCCTTGTTAGAGAGGGTTGAAGCCTTTTTCAAGCCCTTAAAACCAGATGGTTTTGCAGGAGGCTTGCTGGGAGATTTACGGGGTGTGGTTTTGGGTGCGTTTGCCTGCTTTATTTTGGCCGGACGATCATCGGAAGATGCTGCTTCGGGGGGGGTGCTGGGTGCTGGTGCTTTTTCATCAGCGGATGTTGTATCCCTCGAGGAAGGATAGGCTCTTTTTACGCTGATAAAGTTCGTGTCAATGCCGTTTAGTGAAACCAGGTCTTCTGAAATCGGTGCCTTTACAGGATCAACAGTTCCCCCGGAGAGGTCGGCAATGTCAAATCCCCCCATACGGTTGAATTCATCAAAAACCATCCCCTCTTCATCCTTTACAACAGGCCTTCGAAGGACATTGATGGCTTCCATGTCGATCCCTTCAAAGGGATCCACATCAATGGGCTTTGGAATCGATCCAAACAGGTCCTTGGTGGTTACGTGGCTGTCGCTATTGTTCCCTGTCGGCTTCTCTCCGGACAATTTCGATAACCTCCTCAGCCAGCGCAGCGTGATCTTTTGCCCCATATTTGCTCGGATCAAACTCGAATATGGTTTTCCGTTTCATATGGGCCCGATCGATATCAATGTTGATCCGTATGGTTGTGTGGAAAACGTTAATGCCTTTGGCATCAAAAAAATTGATAATCCTGTCCCGGTTTTTCACATAGATGTTGGCCCGTGAGTCGTATTTGGTCAACAGTACCCCCATCAATTTCAATCTGCCGTTCTGGCTGCGCATGTTCTGCAGGATTCGAAGAAAGGTGGCCAGCCCGTCAAGCGCGAACTGATCTGAGGTGGGGATGGGGATAATGGCGTAGTCGGATATCATGAGTGCGTTGTTGACCATGCAACCGATGTTGGGTGGTGTGTCAATCAGCACAAAATCATATTTCTCAAGCCCCTTGTCGCTTCGGGTGAGCCTCAAGAAACCCAGGATTGAATCCGGTGTATTGGCGGCAGTCCTCTCCCAGAGCATGCAGCGAATGGTGTTGGGGACGATGTCCACATTATCATTGGAAGTACCGCATGCCATGGAGGACATGTCAGTTTCTCCCACAGGGGCTTCCAATGCTTTTACCAGGGAAAACTGCTCTCGCAATGCAATCTCTTTTAGGAGTATGGAGGTGCAATTGCCCTGGGGGTCTGCGTCTATGACCAGGACTTTAAGGCCTTTTCTGCCCAGCGCATCCGCTAAATTAAGGGTGGTCGTCGTTTTGCCGACGCCCCCTTTCTGGTTACCAATGGTAATTATTTTTGGCACATGTAATCTCCGATGGGACTAAATCATTTATGGTTTGTTATGGTAAACGCAGAATAAGGATTTATTGTCGCACTAATTTCTTTCATAAGATCACCATAAATACCCTCTAAAACAACTTTCTCACCCTTTTAACATGAAATTGTATTTGGGTCAAGCTAAATTGGTAGATTTACAGGAAAGACTCAACTATTCGATGGATTTGAATTTGACAGCGACTCTCAATTTCCTGTACATTCCGTGTCATTATAGGAGTTTGTTTAGATCCGGGAAATCTTTTCAATATTTGAAGCAAATTCAAATATGCCGTTTTCCAAAAATAAGCGTTTGACCATATTTTTTAAGAAGGTGCAGGCCCATCATTCTCGAAAAGAACGGCAATTCTTGCGTTTCCTGCTGAAAACATGATATTTTAGCTGGGAGGTTCGTTAAGGGTTAGCCAGGGTGATCATTACAGCAATAGCGAGTATTGAGCAAGGAATGTCGAATGCCTAAAATCGATTCAGAGAGTCAGCACGAATCACCCATATTTTCAATATATTACGCATTTCTGTTTGCCCCCATAATCATCTTGATCGGGTTTTTATACCACGATGTAGTCGTACGATTGGCGCATATCTGGATTACCGACAGTGATCAAGCCCATGGCCTGCTGCTGGTAGCGGTGGCGGGTTACCTGGTGTTTAATCGCAGGAAAAGGATCAATCGTATCAAACCCGAGACATGGCTATCTGGCCTGTTTATCATAGTCGGGGCAATGACGCTCTTGCTGATAGGGCAGGTGGTGGTTGAATATTTTATAATGCGGGCGTCTTTAATCATTCTGCTGGCGGGCGTCATCGGTTTTCTGCTCGGCAAAAATGCGTTAAAAATATTTCTTTTCCCACTGCTTTTGCTTCTGCTGGCCATACCCCTGCCGGCGATTGTGGTAAACGCCCTGACATTACCGCTGAAGGCCCTGGTCAGTTCATTGGCTTCCGAGATGCTTCGCGCGCTGGGGGTCTCCATTCTCCAGGAAGGAAACATTCTTCGGACCCCCCAGATTACCCTTGAAGTGGTGAATGCCTGCAGTGGGATACGGTCTGTCTTTTCGCTATTTGTTCTTGCGCTCCTTTTTTGCTCTGATATGGATGGTCCTGTTCAAAAGGTCTTTCTCCTGGTTTTAACCATCCCTCTGGCCATTTTTACCAATGCTCTGAGGATTACCGCAACGGGGATGCTGGCAACTCACTGGGATCCCAAAACCGCCCTGGGGTTTTATCACGGTTTCAGTGGTTGGGTTATTTTTGCATTATCCCTGGTGTTGCTGTTGCTTTTGAAAAAAGTCATTGCATCAGTGGCTTCCGGCAGGAAACCTGGAAAGGTTTAGATTTCTGCTCGTTTGTCGAATTCTGAATTTCACTTCGTCATTCGACATTCCTTGTTCGATATTGGATATTCGCTTTTTTAAAAACTTTAAATATTTCGATCGGCTGCATATCCATATGAAAAAAAGATTACCTTTCATTATCACCATCATTCTTCTGCTCTTGGCGCTGTTCGCCAGGGAATGGATAGAAAACCGTCAGAAATCGGCGTTGAAAATGGAATTAATCCCTTTTGAGCAAAATCTGGGTGATTGGAAAGGGGCTGATTTGAAACTGGATGCCGATGTGGTGGAGATGCTCAATCCGGACCAGATATTGTTCAGGCGCTATCAGAACCCATCCGGCGGGTCAGTTGATTTGTATGGCGTTTTTTACGGGTCCCAGGGGGCCGATCGTACCATGCACTCGCCCCTCAACTGTTATCCGGGAACCGGCTGGGAAATTGTGGAAAAAAGTAAAGTTCTTCTCCAAGGCCCGGGTGATGACAAAAAAGACCTTGTGGTTCAAAAGCTGATCCTGAGAAAAGGCCTGGCCAAGCGACTCCTTTATTACTGGTATTACGCCGGTGGGAAGACGGCTTCCAACCAATACATGAATAAGGCGTTGACCCTCTACGGAGCATTGATGCATGGTAGAACGGACGGCGGTCTGGTTACCGTTTCCACCATCCAGGACGATGCCGGCTTGAACCAGGAATATCTGGAGAAGGACTTTGTCCCCACTTTACTTGAATATTTGTCGAAGCAGCCTGTCAGTCGGTAAAAGATGATCTAAAAATGGTCGCATAAAGGCTTGTTTTGATGTAGACTATGTTCTTATGGCAATTTCCGACTAACGGTTGGGAGAATCGATAACAGAAATCTTTTATTATCCTTTTGTATTTTAGGAGGAAGAGATGAAAGCAAGGAAAGCCTTTAAAACAATCATCGTAATGTCATCCTTCCTGTTTTTATTCGGATGTTCTTTGTTTGAAAGCGATAAGGAAAAAGCGGATCGGTTTGTTCAGTTGGGGATGGAGGCACAGAAGGAGAATAAAACCGATGAAGCCATTATTCAGTTCAAGAATGCCCTTCAAAAAGATCCCCTTCATGCGGGTGCCCACTATGCCTTAGGGGAAATTTATTTTAGAGCCGATAAACCGCAACTGGCAGCCATGGAGCTCAATCTCGCCATAAGCCAGGATTCCGGAATGACAAAGGCAAAACAGTTACTTTCGAAGCTCTACTTTCGGTATGGGGCCTACGACAGGGCGATTCCGTTGCTCAAGGAACTGGCGGAAAAAGAGAAACCGAAACCGGATATAGAAACGATTCTCATGCTGGGAAACGCGCTGGTGAACACGGGCGAAGGTGCCGAGGCCAAGGCAGTCCTGGAAAAGGTGGAAAAATCACATCCCGATAATGTTGAAGTCAAAATAAGCCTGGCGCGTGCGCTTCTCTTGATGGACCAGAAAGAACAGGCGCGCAAAATGATGGAGAGAGCCGCCTCTATAAAGCCCAAGGATATTTCCATTCAGGTGCTGTTGGCGCGGTTCTATGAAAATACGGGGCTTTATGACGCGGCCCAGGACAAACTTCTGGCGATTAAGAAAGCTTTTCCAAAAGATCCAGTGGCGTATCTTGCCCTGGCGCGATTTTATCTTCGGAGAAACCGGCTGAGTGATTCTAAAAAAGCCTTGCAGGAAGCCATCGGTACGGGACTTAAAAATAAAAATCTGTACCATGCCCTGGGCCTCATTCAACATAAAAAGAAGGAATACCAGGCGGCGCTCAAGAGCTTTAAGGAGGCTGTTTCGGCATCTCCCGATGATCAGAAAAGCCGTATTCTGCTGGCCGACTATTATATCTTTTTGAAGGATTATCCACAGGCCAAGGCGACCTATGAAAAAATTGGTGAAAAATGGCCGCAACTGATGCCTGTAAAGTCCAAGATCGCTGAACTCCTCATCGCGGAGCGGAACTACGACCAGGCTCTGGAGCAGGTTCAAAAAATGCTGGCGGAAGATCCGGAATATGCCAGGGGGTATGTGTTGAGGGGGTTGCTGTGGCTCAAAAAAGGGGAGAACAACAAAGCAAGGGATGCGTTTTTAAAGGCACGCGATCTGGACCCGTCATCCGGTGAGGGTGACTATTTTTACGGCCTGACCTTCTTGAACAATCAGGACTATAGGATGAGCCTGTCGGAAATCCTCAAAGCCCTGGAAAAGGACCCCAGTTCTCCCAAGATCCGACTGGCATTGGCCTATATTTATTTCAGGACTGGAAAACTCTCTTTGGCATTGACGGAGCTCAATCAGGTACTAAAGGTTCAACCGGACAACCTCCGCGCCCGCATCCTGCGGGCCAGGGTTTATGCCGCCTCCAGAGAATATGAAAATGCCGAAACCGATTACCAATATCTCATCCAGAAAAACCCTGATTCCAAGGTCTTTCAGCTCAGGCTGGCGCAGGTTTACCGTGCGCAGGGGAGGCTGGACCTGGCCCTTAAGAGCTTCAAAGGGTTGTTAGAAAATGATGGTACGGCGTTCGCGTCGCTCAAAGGCATGGTCAGTATTTATGTCAGTCGGAAAGAATTTGCAAAGGCCGATTCCCTGATCAATGGCCAACTGAAGAAGCAACCGAAAAATCTGCAAATCGGGTTGATGAAAGTGGCTGTCTTGCTGTCACAGAAGAAATATAATTCAGCAGAAAAGACCCTTGATGAACTCATCTGGAATCACCCCGAGTCCATTGAGCCGTTGGCTCTTTTGGCAAACCTTCACATGAACCGCCAGGATGCCAGGCAGGATTATGGTGCTGCCCTGAAAGTGTTTCAACGGATTATCGGCATTGATCCCGTTAACATTCCGGCCCGCATGAGAATGGCTTATATTTACAAGAAACTGGGAGACATGGATAATGCGGTTTTGTCCTACGAAGCGGTAATGGAAATCGACGAGAATTATGCGCCCGCTGCCAATGATCTGGCTTATCTTTACGCGGACCGGGGCCAGAATCTGGATAAGGCTCTGGCCCTTGCCAAAAAGGCGCAGCAACTCCTCCCGGACAATCCGGACGTGGAAGATACCCTTGGGTGGGTGTACCTCAAAAGGGGATCGCTCCTTCTGGCAAACCGTCACCTCCAAAAGGCCATATCGCAAAGGCCCGGGCAGCCTTTGTTCCATTTTCACCTGGGGCTGGTGCTCTATGAGCAAAACAACGCCAATGAAGCGGCCAGGGAACTGAAAGCGGCCATAAAGCTGGGGCTCGGGAAGAATGACCTGGAACAGGCCAGGAAGTTGCTGCAGGCCATGAAGGACCCGGCCCATCGTTATGTGGACATCCTTAATGAACTCGACCGCGCGCTTAAAGGCCAGAATCTGGATCATGCCCTGTCACTGGCCAAAAAGGCGCAGGCGTTGATGCCGGACAGTCCCGAAATTGCAGATAAAATGGGAACTATTTATCTGAAAAAAGGCTCTTTTCTACTGGCAAAGAACAAATTCCAGGAGGCCATGGAGGGCATGCCGAAAAACCCCCTTTTCCGCTTTCACATGGGACTTCTGCTGTATGAGGAACAGGATTTTTTGAAGGCAAAAGATGCTTTCGAAAAATCCCTGGAACTGGGGTTGGGGCCCGAAGAGGCAGAAATCGCTAGGAACCTTATCAAGAAAGCCGAAGCCCAAATAGATTAGTCCAAGGGTGCGGCCTCATGTTCAAAGAAATTTCTCATCCGGAGCAACCGTGGGAAAGCTGATTGCAGCCATTATTTTTATGACGGCTTTCTTGTCGCCGTTTGAGGCCGATGCCGGCCCCATCGGCGATCACCCCAGAATATGGCCGGAATTTCAATACCGGGATGGCGCGGCCGATTCACCATTTTCAAGTCAGCTCGATGATGTGGACGATGAAATCTCGGCCATGGATCTGTTATTTGGAGAGATTGGTGCCAAGGGAAAAAGTGAGGTGGCTTTAGCGCTGCCCTCCGAAGAGGGTCGCGCAAAAATCTCCGTCAATGCTTTCCTTTTTGCCTTTGGGGATTATCTGCATCGATGGAATATTCCCAGGCACCAGGTGCCTCAGGAAATACCCGTATTTCAGGAAAGGCCCTTTGGTTATAGGGGGCCGCCGCCCGAGCCGATTCCACCGCCTGCCATTCCCAAAGAAGAGAGCGAAAAACACCGTTACCCTCAAGAACTTATGGCACCTATCCACCAGCATCCAACGGGTTTGGCGGACACATTTGAACTTGAATACACCATGCAACTGGAAGAGGATGCCGCCAGTTTTATGTACCCCTATGCCCCCAAAGATGCGCCAGCGCCCGTACAACAAGCTTATATGTATGGGGAGGTATCGCCGGGTACGGGTGCAGGCGGTGTCGGTTATGGTCCCGCCCAACAGCGGCCTGGATATCAATACCCGGCCGGTGGCGCCGGACGAGGCTATGGCCCGGGATATGGTGCTGAAGGCGAACCTGGGAAAAAAGAAGGAAAGGGCGGTGGCGGAGTCGACACGTTTAAGGGCACCCCCGGTGTTACCAAGGACCGTCCCTATGCCATGATTCTTCTGGGTGCCGGTCTGGCGGCTGCTGCGTCTTTGTTCAGAATGTTCCGGTTGAGTCTTTTTATCCTGGTGGGGTGGATGGTGTTTTACGGGAAGGACCTGTGGCTTATTATTGCCGAATTGCAGTAGATTTCTGTCACGCCCTCCTACGGATTAGATCCCCTTTCGTGAGGGCTTGATCCCGGTTTTTTCTTTTATGTTTTTTAAATAGTTGTCCCGCTGGTCGGTTGTTTTGTAAGTGACATAAACGTCGTAAGTTTGATGTTTGCTGGCCTGGATTTCGAGGGGAAGCGCTTCAACCGCCCTTTCAAGATAGGAGGCAAAGCCGGCTGCCTCGTCAAAGGATTCAAACCGCATGATGAGTTCCCTGTGGGCTTTTACGTACGGTTTGGAAAGCACCACCTTTAAATGCCGGAAGATGTAGGCAGCATACCACTTGGCGCCCGAAGGAACCCGCCGCTTGGGGCTGATGGCGTTGGGGCCGTAATTGTAAGCCGCAACCGCCAGGAACAGGTCGCCATCAAATTCACCCAGAAGCCATGACATGTACCGAGCGCCGGCGTCAATGCTGACCGCCGGGTTGAAGAGATCCTCCCGGTGCACGATGCCGAGATCATTGGCCGTCCCGGGCCATTTGATCTGCATGAGGCCGAGGCATTCCTTATGGCTGCGGGCGTCTGGGTCAAAACCGGACTCGCCGCGCGCCATGGCCACCAGCAGGGGGACGGGAAGGTTGTATTTCCTGGCCGCATCCGCAAAGCAATCCATGTAAGGGTAATTGCCCTGCACTCTGGCCGATTTCTTCTTTTTGGAAAATGATTTCCAGTGCCGTCGGATTTCAGCCTCGGTTCTGTCCGT
>JAERTK010000165.1 GCA_016844935.1 Desulfobacteraceae bacterium
CCGCTATGCCCAGTATCTGGCCCTGCTCCTGTTTACCCATTGGATGCGGATGCGCCAGACCGATTCCCATGCCTTTTTGGCGCGCCTCAATGACCGGCTGGAAAAGCGCGGTGCAAAGGAAGAGGCCGTCAGCCCCTTTACAGAAAACGATTTGCAGTTTGCGGCCTTCTGGATGGCCACCGCCTCCGGAAAAACCCACGTGCTCCATGCCTGTTTGGCCCTGCTGACCGAAGACCGTGACTTCAGATGGGATCGCATTTTTATTATCACCCCCAGCGAGGCCCTGACGCGGCAGCATGTGGAAAAATTGCGGGAATTAAACCTATGGCATGTGTTTGCCTATCCCATGGATGGGGACGATATGGCCCTTCGGAACCTCCCCCGTGAAAGCGTCATTGTGCTGGATATCAACAAACTGACCGAAAAAAAGACCGATGAAGGCATTCGCGTGCCCACCAGCGCCTTTAAGGATGATCGCAATCTGGTGTTTGTGGACGAAGGGCATAAGGGCCAAAAATCCGAGCAAAGCCTGTGGAAACAGCTTCAACAGGATCTGGCGGGTATTGATTCAAAAAATGGGAAGCATCGGGGGATATTGATCGAGTTTTCCGCCACCTTCGGACAGGTGGTGGAAACGGAGCATGCATTTGACCGGTACGCCAAATCCGTGATTCTCGATTATGCTTATGACCGGTTTCACGGGGACCTTTACGGCAAGGATTTTTGGCATTTGAAAATGGAAGGCCTGGGAGATGCCGTGTTCGCGGTGCAGGAACAGACCCTCACCTCCGCGCTCATGGCTTTCTGGTACCAGTTGGCCTGTTTCCGTTCCTGGAAAAAGGGGCAGGAAAAAGCGGATCAAGAAGTGACGGTAGCGCTGCCCCTGTGGGTTCTGCTGGGGCTTTCGGTCATCGGCGGCACCCGGAAAATGGATCATGAACAGACATCCGACGTGATCGCCGTGCTAAAATTTCTGAAACGGATACTAACCCAGCCGGATACCCTGGCATCACTGGTTCAGAGCGTGCTGGAAGCGAACGTCATCGGTGCCCATATTCTCCCCGGGGAAGTGCGCGCCGGCACAGGGGGCTTCTCTGCCGCGGAGGAACTATCCAACACCATCCTTTCAAATGTTTTCGGTTGGCAGCCGGGAAACAAACCGGTCTTTCGGCTGTTGAAATCCGCGGAAGGCGAAATGGGTCTCGGACTGCTGCGGGGGGATGCGGTCCATTACTATGGCGTGGTGAACGTGGGGGACGTGGGCGGTCTCAAAAAAGCCATGGGGGAAACCGGTCTCAAAGTGGAAGATGATGCCTTTACCCCATCCCTCTTTGAAAGCTTGAGCGATCCTGTATCCCCCATTCATCTTCTCATGGGCAGCCGCCGTTTCGCAGAAGGGTGGGACAATTATCGGGCATCGAGCCTGACATTGCTGCGGCTGGGTCAGGGAGAAGGGTCCCTCATCATTCAGATGTTCGGCCGCGTGGTCCGCTTCGCGGGCCGAAACGGCGACGGCAAACGTCTGGCAACTCCCGAAAAAACCTTACAACCTTTGCAGACCGCTTACATCTACGGCCTTCGCTCAAGCTACCTGGAAGCCTTTCTAAACAGCCTATATACCAATGGGGTTCCACAGAGCATCCAAAAATCATGTGATGTGAAAGTGGATTTGCCCGAAGATGTGACGCTTCATTCGGTTGGCACGGATACGCCTGAAAAAACAGACTTCCATGTACACCTTTCCGGGAACACGTGGGTTTTACGCATCAACAGAGTGAAACTGTCGCTGACCGCCGCTGTTTACACCTCGGCCATAACCCGGCACGGGGTAACCTCTGAAAAAGGGGTCATGGGGCATGACATGACGGAAGCATTTAAGGACAAAATTTGTTTGCTGGACACCGATGGTATTTACCTCCGAATGGTTGACATGAAGCGGCAAAAAGGCTGGTGGAACTTTTCCTTTGATTCGGGTGCCGTCAAAACTGCCTTAGAAAGCAACCGCTATGAATTATGGGGGCTGACCGCCTCGTTACGGATTCAAGACGATTCGGATCTCATGAGACTGAACCGGACCGCTTCAACCCTTGTGAGGCGGCTTTTTGAAAGCGCCTATAGCAGGGAGGAAAACCGATCCACCGGATATGTTCTGATCGAAGCCAGGGAAAGCGGCATTCCAACAACATATCGAAAGGAGAAAATCCATGTCCAAAGTTAAAAAAGGGCCTTTACAGATGGGGCTTTTTCATCAGGACGAGGGGTTTTCCACCTGTAAGGACGTGGAGAATCTGCCGTTGATCGTTCAGCCTCTGGGGCAGTTCGAAGTATTGGCGCCGGGAAGCATCTATCAACCCATCCTGCTGACCCCGAATGAGAAGGATATCTGGGTAGGCCCTGGAACACTGGACAAAAACGAAGAAAAATTCGTGCGTGATTTGATCGGGTATCTCTATCCCAAGGGCGATCACCCTAAAAGCCGAAAAACGCCCCTCAAATGGAAAGGCCGGGACCTGTGGCTCAAGCGAAACATTGAAAAGAACCCTTCCTCCTTCAGGTTGCGCATTGATGAATCCGACTGGTTTTATCCTGATTTCATCCTGTGGATTCTGGATCATGACGAAAAAATCCAGACCCTGGGATTTGTGGATCCCAAGGGCCTGGCCATTGGGGCTGCCGGCGGCTGGTCGGACTACAAAATTCTTTCAACTCTTTACATGCCCCATGTGGTGGAGCGGCAACTCTCCCGGCAAAACCAGCCCGTCGTGGACCGGGACGGAAACCCGTGGCGGTTTCGCATTCGGGGGGTGATTGTTTCCACATCTCCGTTTGATGCGCTTAAAGAACACAAGAAATTTCAATTGAATATGGACGGATTAAAGTCGACGGACCCGCAAAAATCGGATTTTGAGCGGGCAAGAATCATTTTTCAGGAAAATGCGCATGCTGATTATATACCGAAAGTATTGGGCTTTCTGACGGCGGACAATACGGTTGACGGCATTATGCAGCGGGCGGCGGAAGCACGCGAATTGGGTGATGCCTTTTGCCCGATTGATGAAAAAGACTATGATCTGGCCCTCAGAAACAGCGAAAGCAAACAAACCGACTCCGAATACATGGGGTCAATATTGCAGGACTATCTGAAGCCTGATGATTTCGGACATTTTGGTGCCTTTGCACAAGAGAGAAGACGAAATGAATTGGGGAAATGCGCTAAACCGGGCCATTGGGGTTTCGGTGCCGAAAAAGCATCAAGCATTGCCGAGCATCCAACCCCCTGTGAAGCGCTTTGGAAATGGAAGCGGAAAAACGAGAATACATGAGGTTGAAGAATATGGAAACCTTAGAAATACTTCAGCAGGCGACAAAAACCGGGTTTCACCTGCTCGGAATGGATCAATGCAACTCTGGAGGGATACTGGGTTTTGAAACACCCTTGTTTTCCAAATTCTTGAGAGAGAAGAGGCTTACCGGTGATTTCTGGAAGGATGAGGTGTACAACGATGATCCGTTTCGTGATGGGCTATCTCTGGTGGTTGATGTAGATGCGCAGGATGACCTGTGGAATTATGAGCCCCCGGAAAATCTTGATCAATTCATTTCAAACATGTATCTGGCCTATTACGATAGTCTGCCTGAACTGAATCTGGTTTTTGCATCTCCTCATAGCCTGCACCACCTGCTGCCTCTTTATTCTGATTATTTCATCGACAGGGGAATCACGCCATTAGGAAATATTTCAAAAAAGCCATGCGGACCGGATGTGAAACCGCAAACGGCGAAATGGTTAATAAAAGAAAGAGAGTTATCCAAACGCGTTTATGTCTGCGACTATAAGGGGCCTGGGTTTGACCGCCGCTGCGATGAACCTATGTGTCAATCCGATTTTACATGGATCAAAAACGGTGTTTCATTAATCTATTTTTATTCAGGAGGAGGCGACATCCTCCTGAGCGCCTGGATATATCCTTTTGTTACCGATTGTTTTGAACGTCCGTAGGGGCGAAAAATCTTTCGCCCATGTCAGGCATAACGCGATTTCCCGGTAAGATTTTAGAAAATGAATGGTCATCAGGAACCAAAATGATCCAAGCCGCAGCCACATTACGAAGGGCGAAAGATTTTTCGCCCCTACAGCGCCGCCCAACGTCACCGGAACCAAATAAAAAACAGCGGCTGCGACAAACATCAAAACCCTTTGATTCCATCGTCCGTGGGTTTAAAATCAGGGTCGCAAAAGGGGTGATGAAACACACTACCTCAAATTTTGCTGCATTATCCACAGGCGGACCCGTAGGGGCGCACAGTTCAAAATTGGGTCTTTCGCCCAAAAAATCGCACCACCGGTGCGAGAATCTTGTAGGGATCATAAAAGCGGCAGTCAAGAAAGCCAATGAAGCGGGTGTTAATGACCATCCCTGTCATCCTGGTCTTAATCCGAACCTGATTCGGCATCCGACATTGAAAAGGCCATCACCATCGACATTGCGACCCGCAATGGAACTCTGATTAATCCAAAATCTTTTCATTAAAAGCCATAGATAAAAATAAACCGGAAAGCCGGTTGACAGTCAAAAACGAGTATGCTATCAAACGGTGTCGTATATCTATATGGATGGTTTTCTCCACGCTAATGTCCTCTATCTGGAGTGTTTTGTTGTTTTCTAAAAAGTTCACCGTGTTGCTGGTTCCCGAAGGGACCGCCAGGGTAAAGCAGTTCAGGTTCCCCAGGATACTTCCTGTTCTGGCAATCCTTCTTTTGGCCGGTTTCACATTCTTTGGTTTCGGGATCATCCAAGAGTACCTTTCCCTTAAAGCGAAAGCCCCCCGCATGGCCCTGTTGGAGGCGGAAAATACCCTTCAGCAGAAACAGCTGATCCAGATGACATGTCGTATTGACGCCATCACCCTGGACATGGCCAAGCTCAGCAATCAGGACAAGAAACTGAGAACCCTCGCCCGCCAGGTGGGCGCCGAAGATAAGGGGAAATTCAGGGGCATCGGAGGGTCTGACGCCGGCCTGCTCAACCCGGAGGAAAATCTGCGCAAGGCTGACCGAAAACTGGTCCGCACCATGCACCGAACCCTTGATGATCTTGAAAGTGCCATAGACCAGAGCAGGGAAAGCAATACGGAGCTGGAAAAATTTCTTGACGATCAAAAAATGCTTCTGGCTTCTACGCCCTCCATCTGGCCTGCAAAGGGATGGTTGAGTTCCCGTTTCGGTTACCGCACCTGCCCTTTCACCAAAAAGAAAGAGTTTCACAAAGGCATTGATGTCTCAACAAGAAGGGGATCTCCAGTTCTTTCGCCGGCAAATGGACTGGTGATTTTCAATGGCTGGAAGCGCGGTTACGGCAGGGTCATCGTCATGAAACATGGCAAAGGCTTCAAAACAAAATATGCACACCTGAAAAAGTCTCTTGTCAAGAAGGGGCAGTATATCAGAAAAGGCGCAAAAATCGGTCTGGTCGGAAGCTCCGGCCGTACAACCGGTCCCCACCTCCACTATGAAGTTCACCTGAACAATGCCCCTGTAAATCCACTTCGCTATATTTTTAATTGATTTCAAGATTCTTGACCCTCAATTCGGCATTCCTGCCCCAGGAATCGCCCCATGGCACATAAGTCCTTGATTTTTAGGCCGCAAAGTTTTTTAATGCGGCTTGACATCATTATCACCTCATAAATCCCGTTAAATTGGTAAGACATCATGTTTGGAAAATTTATAAAAGGAATTTTTGGCAGTCAAAACGAGCGAACCCTCAAAGCACTGACCCCCCTGGTCGAGCACATCAACCAGCTGGAACCGGATTTCCAACGCCTTACGGATGAGGAACTGCTTTTAAAAACAACTGAGTTCAAAGAAAGGCTCAGCAAGGGAGAAACCCTGGACGACATCCTGCCAGAGACTTTTGCCACCGTGAGGGAAACCTCGGTCAGGACCCTGGGCATGCGACATTTTGACGTGCAGCTCATCGGCGGGATCGTGCTTCATGAGGGAAAAATTGCTGAGATGAAAACCGGCGAAGGTAAAACCCTGGCGGCCACCCTGCCCCTCTACCTCAACGCCCTGGAAGGTCGGGGGACCCATCTCGTAACGGTCAATGACTATCTGGCCAACAGGGATGCCGAATGGATGGGGGCCATATACCGCGCTCTGGGTCTGACTGTGGGGGTGATTGTGCACGGCATGGATGATGCTGAACGCAAAGAGGCCTACAACTGCGACATCACGTACGGCACCAATAACGAGTTCGGTTTTGATTACCTTAGAGACAACATGAAGTTTGAAGTGAAGGATTTCGTTCAACGGGAATTCCGATATGCCATCGTGGATGAAGTGGACAGCATCCTCATTGATGAAGCGCGGACACCGCTGATCATCAGCGGTCCCATGGAACACAGTGAAAACAAGATATTCGAAGAGGTCAAACCCCTTGTCATCCAGCTCAGGCAGAAACAGGGCACTATTCTCCGTTCTCTTTTAAAGGACGTACGCGTGCTTTTAGATAGCGAACAACTGGATGACAACACCATTGAAACACTGCTTAAAATCAAACGGGGAGACCCCAAAAACCCGGGTTACCTGGACATTGTAGCCCAGAACCAGGCGTTGAAGAAACAGATCGACCGAACGGAAAGCATGCTGCGAAGCCAGAAAATCCTCCCTGAGCTGGACCAGGATCTTTACTGCACCATCGATGAACAGAGCAATGCCGTTGAACTGACCGAAAAAGGTATCGAGCTTCTCTCGGGAAAAGGGACGGAAGAGTTCATGCTCCCCGACCTGGATGACGAAGGACATAACATCCGTCAGGATGAAAACCTCAGCGATGCGGAAAAAGAAGAACAGCTCAGGGAAATGGAAGCGCGGTACATGCGGACGTCCGAGCTCCTCCATGCCATCCAACAGCTGGTGAAAGCCTTCTGGCTCTTTGAAAAAGATGTCCAATACGTCATCAAAGACAACCAGATCGTCATCGTGGATGAATTCACGGGACGAATGATGCCGGGACGGCGATGGAGCGATGGGCTGCATCAGGCGGTAGAGGCCAAGGAGGGGGTAAAAGTGGCCGGCGAAAATCAGACACTGGCCACGGTGACCTTTCAGAATTACTTCCGTATGTACGAAAAACTGGCCGGCATGACCGGTACGGCAGATACGGAAGCGGCTGAGTTCAATAATATCTATAAACTGCAAGTGGTGGTCATCCCCACCAACAAGGAAATGGCGCGGGTCAATTTCCCCGATGTCATTTACAAAACCGAAAGAGAAAAATTCAAAGCCGCCGTTGATGAAATCAAGGAACTTTACCACAAGGGTCAGCCGGTTCTGGTGGGGACCATCTCCATTGAAAGATCCGAGATGCTGAGCAAGATGCTCAAACGGGCCGGTGTACCCCATTCCGTACTCAATGCCAAACACCACCAGAAAGAGGCTGAAATTATTGCCAACGCGGGGCAGGCAAAAACCGTTACCATTTCCACCAACATGGCCGGCAGGGGCACGGATATTGTGCTGGGCGAAGGGGTTCGTGAAATGGACGGACTCCATATCCTGGGGACTGAACGGCATGAAAGCCGGCGGGTGGACAACCAGCTGCGGGGTCGTTCCGGCCGGCAGGGCGATCCCGGCACCTCCCGGTTTTATCTCTCGCTGGAAGATGATCTGTTGAGGATTTTCGGTTCGGACCGGATCTCCTCCATCATGGAACGGATGGGCATGGAAGAAGGGGAACCCATTGAACATAACCTGATTTCCCGGGGTATTGAGAATGCTCAGAAGAAGGTCGAAGCCCGTAACTTTGACATGCGGAAGCACCTCCTGGATTATGATGATGTGATGAACAAGCATCGGGAGATCATCTACGCGCTCCGAAAAAACGTCCTGGAAGGAAAAAACTTTCAGGAAATCATAGACGACATGATCGACCAGAAAATTGAAGATCTGGTTGAACAGTGGATCGACCCCAAAGCGTACCCCGAAGACTGGAACCTGAAGGAACTAAACAACAGCATTTCCTGGCTGTTCGGTTTTCCCTCTAATATTGGGCCGGAAGAGATGGGAGAGGAGGCTTTTGACAAGCTGAAAATAGAAGACCTCCCGGAACCGATCAAAAAACGCGTCCTATCCGAATACAGGGAAAGAGAAAAACTGTTTGGAAAAGAAGATCTGGAACGTCTGGAACGGTATCTCATCCTTCAAATCATCGATGACAAATGGGTGGCCCACCTGCAGGCCATGGACCACATGAAGGAAGGGATCGGACTTCGCGGCTACGGGCAGATGGACCCCCTGAAGGAATATCAAAAAGAAGGATTTTCCCTGTTTGGCGACCTCATGGATCAAATCCGGGAAGAAACCCTCAGGACCCTTTTCCGGATACAGATTGTACGCCAGGAACCGGACATGATGCCCAAAAAGAAGAAAAGAGAACTGAACCTGAGCCACGGAGATGGGGACTCAGGAGGCGTTACGGTTCGGCGGAAGGAAAAGAAGGTTGGCAGGAACGCACCCTGCACTTGTGGCAGCGGAAAAAAATACAAGAAATGCTGCGGGGCCGGGAAATAGACGCGAGGTGAAAGGATGCCTGAACGGATGGATGGGGGCAAGCACGCAATAAGGGGGTTCAAAGCGGCAGCCGTGGATTCCGGCCTCAAAAAAGGGCATGACCCCGACATGGCCTTGATTGTATCCGAAGCGGAGGCTTCAGCAGCAGGTGTCTTTACCGCCAACAAGGTCAAAGCCGCCCCTGTCCTCCTGACCCGGGAGCACATCTCCGGCGGCACAGCCCGCGCCATCGTCGCCAACGCGGGGAACGCCAATGCCTGTACGGGAAAACCCGGCCTGGCGGATGCTGCCCGCACTGCGGATCTCGTTGGGAAAGCACTGGGTATTCCACCTGAACGCGTCCTGGTGGCCTCCACGGGCGTTATTGGCCAAAGGCTGGATATGGACAAGATTTCAGCGGCCATTCCCCGATTGCAGACGACCCTGGCACCTGCGGGCGTACCCATGGCCGCTCAAGCCATTATGACCACGGACTCTTTTCCCAAGATCAGCAGTTTCGACGGCATGGCCGACAATCTCCCTTACCGGATTCTGGGGCTTGCCAAAGGTGCCGGCATGATTATGCCGGACATGGCCACCATGCTCTGCTTTATCCTCAGCGATATTCAGATGGCACCCGATGCCCTTCAGAAAATACTTCGGGTTGCGACGGATAAAACCTTTAACCGCATGACCGTGGACGGAGATACCAGCACCAACGATATGGTATTGTTACTGGCCAACGGCATGGCCGGCAACGGACCCCTCTCCTCGAAGGATCGTGGGCGGTTCCAGGAGGGGTTGACCGGCGTCATGGAAGATCTGGCACGAATGATCGCAAAAGATGGTGAGGGTGCCACAAAACTGGTGGATGTGGTCATTGAAAACGCCTTTTCCGCCGGGGATGCCCTGAAAGGTGCCAGAACTGTAGCCAATTCAAGCCTTGTCAAAACCGCATTTTACGGACAGGATCCCAATTGGGGAAGGGTTATGGCCGCCCTTGGAAGGGCGGACATCGAAATGGATGAAACACTTGTTGATATCTGGGTTGATGATATTCAGATCGTATCGGGAGGGCTTGGAAGCGGTGGGGAGGCCGAAAAACGGGCGGCCCTGGTCATGAAGCAGGAGGAATTTTCACTCAGGATAGACCTGCGCCAGGGCAAGTACCGCGACCACATGGTCACCAGCGACCTGACCCACGAATACATCAGCATCAACGCGGATTATCGAACCTAGATCCGGATCAAGGAGGTTGTCATGTTTGCAGCGATCATGTGTGGGGGTTCCGGGACACGTTTCTGGCCTGCGAGTCGACGGCAGCGACCCAAACAATTTTTAAACATTACGGGCAAAGGCCCCATGGTGGTGGATACCTGTGACCGGCTGACGCCTCTAATTGCTGACGACAGGGTCATTCTGATTCTGGGAAAAGACCACCGGGAAGAAGCCAGGACACTTTTTAAAGGGCGAAATGTTCACATACTGGCGGAACCCGTTGGCAGAAACACGGCTCCCTGCATGGGCCTGGGCGCTCTTTATGCGCAGCATCTGGGGTCTCAAGAACCGGTTGCATTCCTGCCGGCGGATCACTTCATCAGCAACCCGGAAGCATTTCTCAAAGATCTTGAATCCGCCGGAAAACTGGCCGCCCAAGGGGGCATCGTGACCCTCGGCATCGTACCCACCCGACCGGAGACCGGCTATGGCTATATCCGGAAAACCCAGGATAAAACCGGTTCAGACGTCGCAAACGCTTACAAGGTTTCCGCTTTCGTTGAAAAGCCCGATGTTCAAAAAGCCCATGAGTATCTCAACAGCGGCGATTATTACTGGAACGCCGGCATTTTCGTGGCCACACCGAAAACCATCCTGACGGAAATCGGAACGCAGTTACCCGACCTCCATGAGGGCCTTGGGCGGGTTGCTGCCGCCCTGGGAACGGATCGCTTTGAAGCGGAATTCAAAGGGGCCTATGAAAACATGGAAAGCATTTCCTTCGATTACGGAATCATGGAAAACACCCGCCAGCCGGTTTATGTGATCCCTTCGGATTGTGGCTGGAGCGATGTGGGGTCGTGGGAATCCCTGTATGAATTAAGGGGGTCCGAACGGGACAAAGACTGGAATCTGACTGAAGGGGACACCCTCGTTATCGACTGTGAAAAAAGTTTCGTTTCCAGCCAGAGCAACCGCCTGGTAGCCTGCCTTGGTCTTAAGGAATGCCTGGTGGTGGATACGGGAGACACCGTACTGGTGGCAGACCTTTCCCAATCCCAGAATATTCGCAAGATCGTGGACCGACTGAAGGAAACCGGAAAAGACACGTTCCTATGATCCCGCATATTTTCAGGGAATATGACATCCGCGGCGTCTTCCCCGACGAGCTGAACGAGGAAACCGTTTACCGCCTGGGACGCGCCTTCGGTACTTATTTCCATGAAAATGGCGCCCACAGCATATCCCTTGGCCGGGATTGCCGGCTCAGTTCCCCCCATCTGGCACAGTGGCTTTCCCGGGGACTGCTCGACGGCGGCATCAGGATTGTGGATGTGGGCACGGTGCCCACCCCTATGCTCTATTTCACCCTCCATCATCTTCCCGTGGACGGCGGCATACAGATTACCGGGAGCCACAACCCGCCGGAGTTCAACGGCTTTAAAATCTGCCTGGGCCACGCATCCGTGTATGGCGAGGGGATCCAGGCCATCCGGAAAATCGCCAAATCAGAAAATTTCAGCAACGCCCGGGGCACCCTTCTGAAAACGCCGGTGGATGAATCGTATATTCAGCATATGGTTCAAAATATTCACCCGGGAACTCTTCTGAGAAAAGCGGTGGTGGACGGAGGGAACGGCGTTGCAGGCCCACCGGCAGTGGATATTTACAGGCGTTTGGGGTTCGAAATTCATCCCCTGTTCTGTGAACCGGACGGCCGGTTTCCGAACCACCATCCCGATCCCACCATACCCCACAACCTGAAATGGCTCATCAGGGCCGTTCGCCAGGAAAAAGCGGATTTGGGCATCGCCTTTGACGGAGACGGCGACAGAATCGGCGTGGTGGACCGGGAAGGACATATCATACCGGCGGACCATTTGATGATGATCTTCTCCCGGGACCTGTTGGCGCGCCACAAGGGGGCCAAAATCATCGGGGACATCAAATGCTCCCAGGCGCTCTTTGATGATATCCGGGCCCACGGCGGAAGGCCCATCATGTGGAAATCCGGCCACTCCATCACCAAGAGCAAGATGCGGGAAGAAGGCGCTCTTCTGGCGGGCGAATTAAGCGGGCATATTTTTTTTAAGGAACGGCATTTCGGCTACGATGACGCCATTTATGCCGGCGCAAGACTGTTGGAGATCCTGTCAAAAACAGGCGATGGATTCGGGTCGCTCCTTGAGGGAATCCCCGACCTGGTGAACACCCCTGAAATTCGCCTGGACTGCCCTGAAACCAAAAAATTCGAAATCGTAACGGCCATTTCCGACCAGTTCAGAGAAAACCACCACGTCATCGACCTGGACGGCGCCAGGGTCCTCCTGGACGGCGGATGGGGCCTTATCAGAGCTTCCAACACACAGCCGGCACTGGTTCTTCGCTTTGAAGCTGAGAATAGAAAGAGGCTGGAAGAGATTAAAAATCAGTTTATGAAAAAAGTCTCGGAGTTGATCTGAATTTAAACAAACGCCTGATACGACACAGCATCTTCAGCTTTTCTTGAACCGCATGCTGGCCAGGATAATCCGCTTTTCCTCACCACCCTTTGAACGCAGGATCCTTTTCCGGGCTTTAACATGGCAGATATCAGACACTCTTTTGAAAAATTCTACACTGGTCTTCCTGAGCCCTTCGGCGAGGATAATTTCACCTTCCGGTTTCAGATAGCGTCTGAAAAGCCCCAGAAGGGGCTCGAAGTATTCTTCTTTGTAAATAACCTCCGAACCCAAAATCGTATCGAAACGGCCCTCTAGAGCCGGTTTCGTCCAGTCCAATTCCATGATTCCGGGCTCACGCCATTCGGGCGTATGGTTGACACGCGCGTTGGCCCGTGCGAAATTGAGTGCGTCCCGGTTATACTCGGTCATGGTAACCCGGTGTCCGCAATGGGCGGCCACGATCCCCACCAAACCGATGCCGCAACCGATTTCCAGCAAGTGCTTTCGGGGATCCACCGGCATGGCCGCCATGTGGTTGGCCAGAACCATGGACGCTTCCCATATTTTGCTCCACAGGGGGAATTCCCTGAAAACATCCTCTTTATCCAGGAACGGATCAAGGGATTTGGGAACAAAAAACTTGAAACCCTGATCCCCGATGACCAGGGGGGAAACGTCTGTTTCATATTTCTGATGAAAAGATGACATGGAAAACATGGATTCTATTTTTCTCCTTAATCTCACCCCATTGAATACGGGCCGGCAAAGCCCAAAACAACAGGAGTTTGAAACATGAAAATTACCATTCTAGGCTCAGGCACCGCCATCCCCATGAAAGACCGGGGATCGCCATCCCTGGCGGTCTTTGTCGACGATCGCCCCGTCCTGTTTGATATGGGTCCGGGAACCCTGCGCCAATTGGCGCGCCTGGGCATTTCACACGCAAAAATAGGGGACATATTTCTGACCCATTTTCATCCGGACCATACGGCGGACCTGATCCATTTTCTCTTTGCAACCCGTAACCCAACGGGTCTGGAAACAAGGTTCCCTTTTACCGTATACGGCCCCGCCGGACTATCCGGGTTCATCCACACCCTTCAACGGGCATACCCCGAATGGCTCAACATCCCCGAGGAGATCATGCGCATTGAAGAATTGGGAACCCAGGGAAACGATGAATGGGACCAGGGCAGTTTCAGAATAAAGACGGCTTCCAGCAACCATACCCCCGACAGCCTTGCATACCGAATAGAGAACAGAGAGGGAAAGCGTGTGGTTTTCTCCGGAGATACGGGTTTCTGCAACGATATTATCCAACTTGCAAAAGGGGCGGAGCTATTGATTCTGGAAGCGGCCTTCCCCGACGGTCGCGCGGTGGAAGGGCACCTTACCCCCTCTCTAGCCGGGCGGATGGCTCGCCTTGCGGGGGTGAAACGCCTTGTCCTGACCCACTTCTATCCGGAGTGTTTGAAAACGGATATTGCCGCCCAATGCCGAAGAACCTGGGACGGGGAACTCACCCTTGGAGAAGATCTACTGCAAATCCGAGTCTGATGGTGACCACAAACCGGTCATTCAATGGGTCCGGTCGATAATGTATTGGATGAGCGTCAGCAGGTTTGCTTTGACCGAAGAATCCGGAAAGTGTTTCAGGCACATGGCCGCGTCATCCACATACCCCTGGGCTTCCTCCCTGATTCTTGCCAGGGCCCCGCCGCGCCTCACCTCATCTAAGAGCGCCTGGTAAGCCGCCTTGTCTGTTTTCCGGGTTTCAAACAGCTCGACAAATTTCTTTTTCTCACCCTGTTCAAGTTCAGCCAGGGTATATATGAGGGGAAGGGTTATCTTTCCCTCCAGCAAGTCTTTTCCCACGGGCTTTCCGAACACTTCCTCTGAAGAGGTATAGTCCAGAAGATCATCCATCAACTGAAAAGCGATTCCCACGGACCGGCCGAACCGGGTCAAAGCGGCTTCCACATCCGCACCACTTCCCGAGACAACGGCCCCGCAACCGCACGCCGCTGAAATGAGAACGGCGGTTTTGGCGGTAATAATCTGCAGATAATTGTCCCGGTCGGTTCCCAGATCATCGGTGTGCACCAGTTCCAGGATCTGACCTTCAGACATATGCATGGTGGCTTCGGTGAGTTTTGAAATGAATGGGATGCTGTTGGCTGAAACGGCAATGGACAACGATTTAGAAAAGAGGAAATCCCCCTCCAAAACCGCGGCCTGATTTCCCCATATCTGGTTTGAAGAGGGCTTCCGCCGCCTGATTTCCGCATTATCCAGAACGTCGTCGTGAAGAAGGGATGAAGTGTGGATATATTCAAAAACCGTCGAAAGAGGATACAAATCCTCACCCCGGTAACCGCACAACTGACAGGAAAGGACGAAGATGAGCGGTCTCAGCCTTTTTCCCTGCCCCAGGAGGGCATATTTTCCGATCTCTTTGACCAGGGGCACCCGGGAATCAAAAACCGTGTTTAACTCTTGGTTTATTTTTTCAAAATGGTCTTCGAACAGCGCGAGATTTGGTATTTCCGCATTCATCGTTAACGTTTGAACTTCCTTTCCCATGTTGACTTTCGATTCCAGCCCGGAGCACTCCTGATAAATTTTAGAGCTTCACGCAGCTAACTTTTTATAGTAGATTACCTCCTGAAAATTTACAACCCATTTTCCACCAGAAAAGTTTCCTTTTCCCAAAACATTAAGGCACGATCGCTTCTCTGAATTCGAAATCAACAATTTTTCGGATCTCTTCGAAGTCAACGCGGTTCTCCATAACCACCGCCGCTCCGATCTGTCGAGCAAACAGGGTGATGCTGACGTCATTATAAATGCGGGGGTGAGCTGGATTAAATCTTTCCAGAGATCGCAATTTTTGGCAAACCTGACCGATCATTACCTGCCTCTAGGAAGCAGAAAGGCCCTGATCAAAGAGATAGCATCCGCCCAAAACATCTTGAGGGAATTCGAAATTACGCCCCGGCCTTCAGGCCGCCGATGAGCATAACAAATCCGAGACTCGGAAAGTTACCAGCAACTAACGCGGCATAGCCGCAGTTTTCAGTTGTCAGTTATCAGTTGTCAGATCTTATTTTCAAAACAGAAGGGATCGAACGGCATTCAGAAGCCTCCTTCAGAGATTTGAGAATAGATTATTACCAGCAAGCTTTTACTGACAACTGCCAACTGATAACTGACAACTTTCTTGTTTTCTGTGACAGAAGACAAGGTACTAAGGAGTGTCTTTCCACAAATGAGAAAATTTGTTCGAGTTCAAGGAAGGCGAAAATTATAACCGCAGGAATA
>JAERTK010000166.1 GCA_016844935.1 Desulfobacteraceae bacterium
AAGGGGCGTCCTTATCTCGTGGCTCATGTTGGCAAGAAATTCGCTTTTGGCCCGGGTGGCTTCCTCGGCCTGTCTCCTTTTTTCCATGATTTCGCGTTCTAATACTTTTCTTTCCGTAACGTCACGGATAATGCCCCTGAAACCGACCGGCTTACTTTCAGAACCGATCATTAAGGAGATAGAACTCTCCAGAAATCCTGCTGTTCCGTCTTTTTTGATCACTTTCCAGCCAAGCCTTTTAGTGGGTATGCCTGTTTCATGAACTTTACCGTATTCTCGATACAGCTTTAAGGCATTCTCTTCATCCGTATATTTGCGGTTGTTCATCCCCATCAATTCATTCTCGGAATACCCCGTTATTCTGCACGCAGCGTCATTAAAGAAGGTAAGGTTGCCGGCAAGATCTACTTCATAATATCCATCCTCAATATTCTCCAGAATAGTCCGATATTTCTCTTCTGACTTTGTTAACTCCTTTGTCCTTTGTTCAACCATCTTTTCCAGGTTCTCGCTGTACTGCCTGATCTTTTCTTCCGCCTCCTTTCGTTCGCTCACATCCCGGAGAATACCCCTGAACCCGATGGGCTGACCTTCTCTATCCCTTATGAGTGATACGGAGGTCTCCACGTATTTTTTGTTGCCGTTTTTCAGGATTGCATACTCAAATCCTCTGGCCGGCTCACCTGTCCTGTAGACCTCAGCGTAGATTCCGTACACTCTCCCGCCAGTCTCTTCATCCATATACTCACGATTGTTAATCCCCATTAATTCATCCTTGGAGTATCCAACAATCCTGCATAATGCATCATTAAAAAAGGTTAAATTTCCAGCAAGGTCAACCTCAAAATAGCCGTCTTCGATGTTTTCAAGGATGGTGCGATATTTCTCTTCTTCCCGTGACAGGGATTCTTCTATTTGCTTCTGTGTGCGAAAAAGGTCGTCAACATCTTCTTTGATTATTGCCAGCGCATCATATACTGGCTTGAAGGGATGGGAATCACTGATGCGTTCCCATTCTGTTCCTTCCTGGTCCCAGTTTATCACACCCACGAATTCTAATAGTTCATTGCAGTAATTCCTTGTTTTCTTATTTTGAAACTTGTTTTCCGTCCTTCTTTTCAATTTGACAATTCGGGTGTCAGCTTCTCTTTTCTTTTCAATTTCGATGATTGTCATTGCTTCTTCGAAATTAAGGGCCGTGGTGACGGGGAAAGGGACGAACTGTTTGCTGATACTGATGATTGTTCTCATGAATTTGTTCAGGCCGAAAATCACTGAATATTTGCAGGGAACTTTTCGGTTCAAATCTTTGATGCCATCGATATACATCTTTCTGGCTTTCCACGTTGTTTTATTCAGGTTTTCCCAGTCGAGTATGCGATAGAAGCATTTTTTTGCCGTCAACCCCGTTTCTTCGAGGACTTTCTCGTGAAGCTCGAAGAACTTGTCCACATAGGCATCTTTCAAGGACCCATTGGACATGGAATATATGAGGTCTTCTCCGATCAGTTCAAACCGGACGGCGAAATTCTCAAATTCAAGGTTCCATTCATTCTTTGTAAATCTATTGTATCGACGGATGCCCACATGGATTCCGTTTTGATCAAGCACATTAACCGCATTCTCCGCGGCTTCTCCATAATCCTTGACCGCTCCCACGGGAACAGATGGCTTGTGCAACCTTACACCGACTTCAAACATCAATCTTATGGATAAGGGGGCATTAAATACCCAAAACCCGACCAGGTTGCCTTCATTCGTCTCTTTAAGCAGCAGGTTTGCCAATATCATGCGGCTCTTTTTTGACGGTTTCCGCGTAATCATGCCATGGTCCCGAATCTCAGCATATCGCTTACCCTTGAGGCCCACGCTCCTCAGGACCTTTTCACGCTCTTCAATAAGTCTTCGGGTACCTGCATCCGTAATAATGCCATTGGGGACTACCCGTAGTATCGCATTCCCAATTATACTGAAAGATACGGAATAATTGTCATCGATAGGGATATCCGTCCATTCGGGTTTCGTTGTAATCGGCAGGGATGTGACGGAACAGACATTGTGCTGCCCGCATTGAATATCGCCAACCTTTTCCACATTCCCATTCATCTTCATTTTGTGGCTTTCTTTTAGGTTAAGTCCGCTCGACCCTTGGCAAAATGTTCCAATCGAGAAAACGCCTGCTCAAGTTTTTCGAGGGTTTCAACCGCGTCCTCCAGGGCGCCTGAACTACCGATTCTTTCAAGTTCGAAGGCAATGGCGGAAAGATCATCGGCTGTCAGATTCGCGGCCCCTCCCTTGATGGCATGCGCTTCTTTTCGGATCACTTCTGCTTCCCCGTCGGATATGGCCTGCCGGATGATCCCTATTTGCGATGTGACATTCTCCATAAAGCCTTCCAGCACTTCCATCAAGAATTCCTCATCCCCCTCAAATTCCTCCGTGGCCTGGGAAAAATCCATCGGGTCGGTTCCCCATTTGGATTTCGGATTTTGAACATCGGATTTTGAATCCGCAATCCGCAATCCGCAAGCCGCAATTGCCGTACTCCACTTGTCCAACAGGGCCAACAGCTTTTTCCGCTTCAACGGTTTGGTGATATAGTCGTCCATGTCCGCTTCCAGGCACCGTTCCCTGTAGCCCTGCATGGCGTGCGCGGTCATGGCGATGATGGGCAAGTGGTGGAATGGATGAACGGTGGAATTGTGAGTTTCAAGTTTCCTGATTTCCTTTGTTGCCTCAAACCCGTCCATTTCAGGCATCTGAATGTCCATCAGGATGAGGTCATATCGCTTCCGTTTAAACGCTTCCACGGCCTCCCTGCCGTTTTGGGCGAGATCGACCCGGAACCCCGCCCGGCTTAGATGCCGCATGGCGATCTGCTGATTGGTGGGGTAATCTTCGGCCAGAAGAATTTGCAGATCCTTCTTCTTGTTTTCGACGATGGTATGTTTTGTAATAAGTTCGGTTGCGGTATCCTCCCTCCCCCTTACTGAAAGACCCAGAACGGATTCAATGACCTCGCGTAGATTGTTTGCGGTGATCGGCTTGGGCAAATAGGCCTCAATGCCCATATCCCTGCAGATCCTGGCGTCGCCCCTTACTCCCGGAGACGTGAGAAGGACAATCGGAACTTGGGGTTCGGGATAGGCTGTTCTAATCTCTTTTGCCAGGTCAAACCCGTTCGTTTGAGGCATTCGAGAAGAGATCAGCAACAGGTCAAAAGAATTTCCGGACGAAAAGGCTTCCCTGATACTGAACAATGCCCCTTCCCCGCCCGATGCTTCCAGGGGAATACACCCCCATGACTTGAGATATTCCGTCAGGGTAAACCGGCAGGTCTGGTTGTCTTCAACCACGAGTACCGTCAGGCCGTTCAGGTCTGGCTTCTCGGCCGCCGCGTCAGTTTCCTTCCCGGTCTGGGTGGCAAAGATCGCCGTAAACAGGAATGTGCTTCCTTCCCCTTCCCGGCTTTCGAAACCAATTTCTCCGCCCATCAGCTCCGTTAACTGCCGGGATATGGTTGTTCCCAGCCCGGTTCCGCCATACCGACGGGTGGTAGATCCATCCGCCTGGGTGAAACTATCAAAAATTTCGCCCTGTTTATCGTCCGGGATCCCGATGCCCGTATCCTTTACCAGGAAGCGGATTTTGACGCTCTCTCCAAGATCTTCGGCCATCTCCACTTTAATATATATCTCACCTTTATGGGTGAACTTCAGTGCGTTGCCCACAAGATTTGTTAGAATTTGCCTCAAGCGGCCCGGATCTCCGACCAATAGGTGTGGAACATCAGGTGATAGAAAGGAGATCAGCTCAAGCCCTTTTTTCTCAGCTATGTGTGTGAAAGTATGGGTCATATCTTCAATCAGGTACCTTAGATCAAAAGAGATCTCATCGAGTATGAGTTTTCCGGCTTCTATTTTTGAGAAATCCAAAACCTCATCGACGATGCCGTGGAGGGCCTCAGCCTCTTTGCTGATGGTTTGAAATATTTCCCGCTTTTCATCATCAAGGTTCGAATCCATACCCAATTCCGCCATGCCCATGATCCCGTTCAAGGGCGTCCTTATCTCGTGGCTCATGTTGGCCAGAAATTGACTTTTGGCTTGATTAGAGGCTTCGGCTTTGATTTTTGCCTGCTGCATCTCTACCACCCGTTTACGTGCGGAGATATCTTTCAAGTTTTCTACAATGCCACTGATTTCTCCATCGGCATCCCTCAGCGGGGTGGCCGTTACCATGAAAGACGTTATAACGCCCGCTTCCATCTCTTTTTCGAAATCGCATTCAATGCGCTTGCCTCCGGACAGAAGCCGGACCATCGGACAGTCGGGGCCATGGCACAAGACGCTCGAAAAAGTATCATAGCATTTCTTTCCGATCACGCTCTCTTCGGATATTCCTAAAAGCATCAAAAATCTATGATTGATTCGAAGCACGTTAAAGTCTTTGTCAAGCACCCACATGCCATCGGCCGAGGTGTTAAATATCTTGTAGAGTTCAGCATGGGCCATTTCAGCCCTGGTTGCCATTTGATTGGCCCGGGTAACGCTTTCTTCCAGCCGTTTGTTTGTTTTCTCGTATTCACCTTCCAATTGAATAATGCGTTGACCTGCACGTATTCGGGCAGCCAGTTCCTGGGGATCCAGAGGTTTGACAACATAGTCGTCAGCGCCGGCCTCAAGACCTTTAATGGAATCTTCCTTCTGATCTTTGGCCGTGACAAAGATGATGTAAACATAGTGGGGTGAATCCGCTTCCCGGATTTTTCGGCAGAGTTCTATGCCGTTCATTTCCGGCATAATCCAGTCGGTAATAACCATCCTGACATTTTCTTGTTGAAACATGTCCCACGCCTTCGAGCCATCCTCGGCTGAAATTGTTTCATGCCCCAAATTTTCGAGCATGTTCTCAAGAAAACTCCGGGATATAAATTCATCTTCCGCAATAAGTATTTTCATGGCATTCTCTTTGGATTGTTGATTACCCGTCCCTCGACAGTCCGCGGTTCTTTTTTAACTCACCTCAACGCAAAAAATTCCCCAAGAATTTCAAATTGCCTGACCAGTTCATCCAACGCCTGATCCGCCTTCGCAAGTTCTCCGTCCCGACCCATCTGCTCAAGCCGCAAGGCGGCAGCGGAGAGTTCATTCATACCAAGGTTGGCCGAAGCGCCTTTCAGGCTATGGGCACCTTTCGTCAAAGCATCCTCATCCCCCTGTTCTATCAGGCCCCTTAAGGATTCAATCTGCTCCGGTATACTCTTTATGAATCCGTCAATCATTTTATCCAGGAATTCTTTGTTTCCCATGGCTCTTTCAAGGGCGCCATCAAGGTCTATGGGCGGCTTCTCCGCTGTTACGTTGCGGGGATCAACGCCATCTTCCAGGACCACATCATCGGAAATAAAGCTGGATTCTTCATGGTTCCCCGTCCACCTTTCGATTGCCTCTGAAAGCTTTTTGGGACTTATGGGTTTTGAAACATAGTCATCCATTCCCGCCTCAATGCACGCATCCCGATCACTTTGCATCGCATGGGCGGTCATGGCGATGATGGGAATTTTGTGATTGGGGATTGGGGATTGGGGATTGCGGATTTCGTGCGTTGCCGTAAAGCCGTCCATTTCGGGCATCTGGATATCCATAAGTACCAGGTGATAGGGGGTTTTTTCCAGTGATTTGAGCACCTCTCTGCCGTTTGGGACTGCATCAGCGCGGTATCCTAACTTGTCGAGAATGTTCAGTGCGATCTCCTGGTTAATTAAATTATCCTCGGCCAGGAGGATGCGGATATTATTCTTTCGGGTCTCCGCCGCGGAGTGTTTGGTGACAATGGGCCTGCTCCCCCTATCGGTCTGTCCGGCCTCTAATCCCGAAACGGTTACCAGGACATCATAAAACCGGGAGCTCTTCACCGGTTTGGAAAGATAGGCGGCAAAACCGATCTCCTTTGCCTTTGCGGCATCGCCGTATTGGCCCATTGAGGTCAGCATAACCAGGATGGTATTCTCAAGGGCTGGATCACCCTTGATGTTTCGCCCAAGATTCGCACCATCCATACCCGGCATCTGCATGTCAATTATGGCAATGTCGAAGGGTTTCCGGTTCGTGATCCCCTGGTGAAGTTTTAGAAGGGCCCCCTGCCCGTTTGAGACCTCTTCAACAGAACAGCCCCAATATTGCAATTGTATCCTGAGGATCTCCCGGTTGGTTTGATTATCGTCCACCACAAGGATTCGCTTATGCAGAATGTCGGCGGGAACAACTGTTTCGGCATCGCTTTTTTCAGCCTGCTTTTCCAGTTCGATGGTAAACCGGAACGTCGTTCCTTTTCCCACTTCACTCTCCACATGGATTTCACCATCCATCAGCTCCACAAGGCCCTTTGAAATGGCCAGGCCCAGGCCTGTACCGCCATACTTGCGGGTTGTTGATGTATCCACCTGGGAAAACGACTGGAACAGAAAATCCATCTTGTCTTGAGGAATCCCGATCCCGGTGTCCAATATGCTGAATCGCACCGTGGCGCCGGCCTCATCTTCTTTTTCCAGGGCGATACGAATGGCAACTTCACCCTCTTCCGTAAATTTAATGGCATTGCTTGCAAGATTGATAAGGATCTGGCGCAACCGGCCGGGATCGCCCCTTAAGCGCGACGGCACTTCGTGGTGGACCTCACAGGCCAGTTCGAGCCCCTTCTGAAAAGCCGTTATGGACAGAACGTCGATCATGTCTTCAATGGTCAGCCTGAGGTCAAAGTCGATGATTTCCAGCTCCAGCTTGTTTGCCTCGATCTTGGAGTAGTCCAGGATCTCGTTGATAACCATCAGGAGGGAGTCGGCGCTGCTGCGTACCGTTTCCGCATAATGCCTCTGCTCGGGAGCCAATTCAGTGTCGAGCAGGATTCTTGTCATGCCGATCACCCCGTTCATGGGGGTGCGGATTTCGTGGCTCATGTTTGCCAAAAATTCGCTTTTGGCCATGCTGGCAATTTCAGCTTCGGTGGCCATCTCATTGGCCCGTTCGATGGCCTGTTCAAATTGCTTATTGACTTCTTCCAATTCCATATTCATAGCCTCCGCTTCGGCCCTGGACTTGCGTAGGGCATTTTCTCCCCGCGTACGCTCCTGAAGAATCTCATCAAACTCATTCTTGATAAGCGCGATAGCATCAAAAACAGGGTTGAAGGGATGCGAAGGGTCTCTCTTCATGTCATAGTCAAACGTGTCGGATTCCCAGTCGATATCTCCGATAAACCGGAGCAGCTCCTCGACATATTTCTGGATATGACCGGGTGCCTGAGGGTCGGCGGCGAGTTGGGGTACGGAAGGGGCGGGTGAGGCACCTGCATTTGTTTTACCAACCAAAACCAACTCACGGGCAAGATTGATGGCCTCCGGATAGTTATTGACGATTTGCGTATGAAACCCAACGGCACTGAGTGCCATGGCAAGCTTAATACTTACCTTGAAAAGCGGTGAGACGCCGTAGAAAATCATGCCCAGAAGATGCTCGTTCTTTTCAATATTTTCGATAAAATATTTGCGTGCCGCAAGGGAGGCGCCCCGGAGACCCGACCAGTCATTTATCTGAACATAGGGATGTTCGCCACCAAAAGCCTCAGCCTCAAACTTGCTTTGGAACTTCACGGCTTTTTTTACACCGCCCAGTTTCGCATACCCTGATGTGGGCGCCAAAACAATGCTGTCCCCGATGATACTGAGTGTAGTCTTATAATCACTGTCGGTGTCGAAAATGACATCCGTCCATTCAGGTTTGCGATGAATAGGCAAACCTGTCACATGGCAGATATCACCATGAGGCGGCACCATATTATTGCCCTTGCCAAGATTCATGGTTAACTCCCTGTAACCTTCTGACCCATCGTGCAGTTTTCCCCCGGGTTTCTCAAGAAAAGGAGGCGCTCAGTACTTGCATTTGGCTGCTCACCTGGTCTTCAATTTCGACGATCTGGTCAGGGGTTATTTTCAAAAGACGGGCGGATTCCGCATCTTCTACCTTTATTTCTACCCATGCGGGTTGATCGTCAACGGTGGTTTTTGCCAGCAAGTTGGCGAAATGGACCACCAACAGTTCGTTGGAAGGATTGTTAACGGCCCCCAAGTTATCATGGTACAAGGCAGCCTGCACGTATTCGTTCGAGAAGTTCCATTTTTTGAGGACGTCTGCGCCGAAATCATTGTGATGCGCATTAACGGACTTCATCAATTCCGCGGGATCGAGGTTTCCTTTGAATTTCCCCTTCTTTTCAAGTTCTGAGATACCCTGTAAAAGGATCAATTTCCCGATGTCATGCAGCAAGCCGGCGGTAAAGGGGTCAACTTGAAGTTTCAACTTGAGGGTTTCGCAAACAGCTTGTGAACCGATGGCACAGCAGAGTGAATGTTCCCATAATGTCCCGAAAAGGTTCGCGTATTTCTTACTGCTGACGGCGTAAAATGCCCGATTGCATATTGCATCGACATATTGCTTGGTTGCGGTAAGCCCCAAACGACTGATTGCCTGTTCCAAAGTCGTGCTTTTTGATATGCCCCCGTAATACGCTGAATTGGAAAGTTTTATGAGTGTGGATGAAATTGATATATCTTGTTTGAGGAGATCCGCGAGTACCTGGTAGTCAATGCCCCTCTTGAGCATATCATTGAATTTGACGGCCATTTGGGGCAGGGCGGGAAGGTTGACGGCTCCGATTTTGAATCCGGTGATGACAGCTTCAACCGGATCAATGGTCGCTTTCCTACGCCCTGTCTTTGCTGGAGATCCGTGAAGGTCCCCTTTCTTAGCTGCGAAGAGCAGATCTTTCAATCGGCTGTTATCAAGCTTGTTGTATATTGTTCCCTTGTGAAATGGCTTAACAATATAATCATCACACCCCGCGGAAATTGACGTGACAATATTGTCCTTGTCCCCATGGGAGGTTACCATCATGATGACTGCTTTTTCTTTCTCCGGGACCCCGGCCTCATTTTCGAGCTCTCGAAGTTCTACCAGGGTCTCTGTTCCATCCATTTCCGGCATATCGATGTCAAGGGTTACCAGGTCAAATGGATCTTTCTCTTTCAGGGCCTTCAAAAATGCGGTTATGGCCGCTTTTCCGCCTTCAACCGCCTCGCATTCTCCAAGATTGGACAAGATTTTCTGGAGTTTCTTTCTGCTGACAAGTTCATCATCAACGACCAAAATCTTCATTCTGTTCCTCCTTGGTGTTGAGTGTCTTTTGAATTTTCCATGTATACCGAGGCAGGTTTCCCTATTTGATGGATGAAGGCTACGGGCAGTCCATAGTATTCACCAAAATGTTGACACGCATGACAACTGATGGGACATTTCCGGTCAGGGCCGCGGCTGATTGTGAAACACTCTTTGAGAGAATAAGACGTCAATATCGCCATTTCTAAATATCGGTCTTTTTTGGAAGAACTTTAGCAGATCTGTCAATAAAAGTCAGACTGCCTTGGCATACGAAAGTTTCCTTGCCATAAACTGCGTAAATGCAGGCGTTTGCGGGTGTCGGCAGTATGGGCGCGACCCGAACATGTGGGGACCGATGTGATAGTTTTTTTCCGTATGCGCCAACCATTCCGCTTCAACCCTGAATGGCTTTTTGCCCGTTTATATGAAACACCCTGTTCTGCGAGAGCAAACCCCGGCGCCCACATATTTTAGAGCGCCCTCGTTTTGAATTATGATATATTGATAAATATTGTCCAATAATGATAATATGGTAGGGTATGAAGTGGTTCGGCTTGTCAAGCTTGCGCCATGGAACCCTTATAAAGGTGGTCGTAATGAGATTTTCAAATAAACTTTCACTCTCTATTTTGATAACCGGTATCACCGTTTTGATCCTATTATCATTTGCCATATACAAAATCGAATATAACGCGATTTTAGAATCGCAGGCCATGTACTCCAAAGCCATTGCCGATGAGGTTTCCAATGACATTGATCACCTTCTCAGTGAGAAAGTGAAACTGGCCCTGACGCTGGCCAATACACCCATCATAAAAAAGGCCTTGGCGGTGAGTAATTCTACCTATGCCAACCTGTCGGATGAGAAAAGAAAAACATCCATAAAACTTCTAAATGAAACATGGAAATCAACAAAAGACCCCGCGGATAATTTTTTTCTGGAATTCACCGATAATCAACTATCACAATTCTTAAAAAGCCAACAGGCACTCCTGAAAAACGAGTATGGGGAAATCTTCCTTACCAATAAATTTGGTGCTTTGGTTGCATCAACTGCAAAACTGTCAACCTTTGCCCACGGGCATAAATATTGGTGGATGGGGTCTTTTCTTGATGGGGAAGGGAAGGTGTTCTTCGATGACCGCGGATATGATGATAGTGTTGGTGGATATGTTCTGGGCCTTGTTGTCCCTGTCAGAAAAGGTGCGGAGGTCATCGGCATATTAAAATGCAACCTCAATATCCTTGGCAGTATCAGCGAATTGATATCCGGTGCTGGGGATAAGTTAATTGGAAAATTAAAACTGGCCCGCTCTGGCGGAATGGTTGTTTTTGAAGAAGGTGCTCAACCATTGAGTACACAGATTCATGATTCTATTTTTAGAAGATTGGAAAATAAAAATAGCAAATCTTGCATTATCCACGCGTCCGGGAAAAAGTATCTTGTGGGGCTTTCAGAAATTGAACTGACAAAGGGGGGGGAAGGATATGGTTTTGGGGGAACCTTTGAATCTATTGATCATAAGAAGGGCAATACGGGTGAATCATGGTATGTTATCTCTTATCGTCAAATGAGCGTAGTCGTGGCACCGATCGTTAATTCCATTAAGTGGTTTGCTTTGATAGGTACTGCAATTATCGTCATTTTAGTTTTACTCTCTTACCTGATTGGCCGGAGGATTGCCCAGCCTCTTGCTACGCTGGACAAGGCTACCGAACAAATTGGAAAAGGAGATTTTGGATACAGAATTGATGCGGGTCGAAACGATGAGTTTGGTAATTTGGCCCGCTCATTCAACAGCATGGCAAGTAAGCTCCGACAGACCACCAGATCCGTAGATTTGCTTGAGAATGAAGTTGTGCACAGAAAGCAAACGGAGGATGCCCTGAGAATAAGAAATAATGCCATATCATCTTCAATTAATGGTATCGCGCTCTCTGACATTGAAGGGAATCTGGTGTATGTAAATGAATCTTTCCTTAAAATGTGGGGATACCCTGAGACAGAGGTTTTGGGAAAACCTTTTTCTGACTTCTGGCTGGGGAAAAAAGAGGCTGTGAAAGCTCTGAAAACGCTAATGGATCAAGGGACCTGGACAGGTGAATTAACCGGCAAAAGGAAAGGGGGGGCACGCTTTGAAGTCCAGGTTCTTGCAAGGTTGGTTACGGATGATAGGGGTCAGGATGTCAGTATCGTAAGTTCATTTATAGATGTAACCAAGGAAAAAATTCTCCAGGATGAACTTATCCGGTCTGAACGTTTGGCCGCGTCCGGAGAACTTGCAGCCTCAATCGCCCATGAAATTAATTCCCCTCTTCAAGGGATAGCATCGATCATAAGTTCCATTGAGCGGACCCATAAAGGGGATGAACGGTTGTTTGAAAACCTGAATCTGATCAAGGGCGGTTTCACGCGTGTCCGGGATATCGTTAGAAGGCTCCTTGACCTGAACCGCCCCGGCAGAGAGAAAAAACAACCCATGAATGTAAACCATGTCATTGGGGATACCGTGTCGCTGCTCAAGAATCATTTGGAGAAAAACAGGGTCAACGTCAACTTAAGCCTCTCCCCAAAGATGCCGGGCATTAACGCCTCCCCCCAGCAATTAGGCCAGCTCTTTTTAAATCTGATCAATAATTCCGTTGAAGCCATGGCCGGCATGATTAATGGGAAAGAGATAATGATCGAATCCTATGTCAGGGGCAAGGATATTGCCATTGAGGTGACCGACACAGGCCCGGGAATACCAAAAGACGCTATGGAAAATATTTTTGACCCCTTCTATACCCGAAAAAAGAGAATGGGGATGGGGATCGGCCTTTCCATTTGTCAGGGTATTGTGGATCATCATAATGGCGCCATTGCGGTAAAGAACGCCCCTAAAGGAGGGGCTGTTTTTACCATCACGTTGCCTGTAGAATAAACAGATAACCTTTGAGGAAAAAGAGAGGGTTTTTGATATTGCCCAAGGGAGGGATATTGGAGCGATTGGGTGCGCGATTCAGGCTATCGCATTTCCTTGAGTCTTTTTTTGGCAATTTTTGCCTCGCGCGAC
>JAERTK010000167.1 GCA_016844935.1 Desulfobacteraceae bacterium
CCCGTGCTGGGTAGGATCGCCACAATGGTTTTGCCTTCATTCCCGGGTTTTTCGGCTGTTCTAAGGGCCGCCCAAACCGCAGCGCCCGACGAAATACCGCATAGAAGCCCTTCCATGGACGCCATGCTTCGGGCCGTCTCAAAGGCTTGGTCGTTAGTCACCGTGATGATGTCATCGATGATGTTTTGATTGAGCACCCGGGGAATAAATCCCGCCCCGATTCCCTGAATTTTGTGGGGTCCCGGGTCTCCGCCAGAGAGTATCGGCGAATCGGCGGGCTCAACGGCGATGGACTTAAATTCAGGTTTTCGCGCTTTGATCACTTCAGAAACACCGGTAATGGTACCCCCGGTTCCCACACCCGCAACCAGAATATCCACTGCTCCTTCCGTATCCAGCCATATCTCTTCGGCCGTCGTTTTTCGGTGAATCTCGGGGTTGGCCGGGTTGGAAAACTGGTCGGGCATATAAGCATCCCGCGTTGCCGAAACAATCTCCATGGCCTTGGAAATGGCCCCCTTCATCCCTTCGCTCCCCGGCGTCAGCACCAGCTCGGCACCCAGGTGCTTTAACAACTTCCGCCGTTCAACACTCATGGTGTCCGGCATGGTGAGGATCAGCTTATATTTTTTTTCAGCGCAGACAAACGCCAGCCCGATGCCCGTATTGCCGCTGGTGGGTTCCACAATCACCGTGTCATTTTTGATCAACCCCTCCTTTTCGGCGGTTTCGATCATGGAAAGGGCGATGCGGTCTTTCACGCTGCCCAAAGGGTTCCTGAATTCCAGTTTCACAAGGATTTTCCCTGGCAACCCCCGGGAAAGGGCATTCAGCTCGACCAACGGGGTACATCCGATGGTATTGGATACATGGGAAAATATTCTTTTCATTTCAGCCCCCTTTACGAAGATTCAGTGTTTCCGTTCCTTGAAAATCAGTTCGGGTTTTTTGGCGAAGACCAGGGTGTCTGGAGGGACCGACTCGGTGAGCCACACATTGCCGCCGATGACCGAACGGGCGCCGATGACCGTATCGCCACCCAGGATGGTGCTTCCGGCGTAAATAACCACATCGTCTTCAAGGGTGGGATGGCGCTTGCGGCTGGTGAGCTGTTTCACCGCTTCTTTGGGGATGGACATGGCCCCCAATGTGACGCCCTGGTAAAGCCGGACACCGTCGCCGATCTCGGACGTCTCTCCCACCACCACACCCGTGCCGTGGTCAATGAAAAAGCTCTCTCCGATATGGGCCCCAGGATGAATGTCGATGCCCGTACGACTGTGGGAATATTCGGTCATGATGCGGGGAATCAGGGGAATGCCCTGTTCAAAAAGCTGGTGGGCAATGCGGTAAACCGTAATGGCATAAAGCCCCGGGTAGCTGAATATGATCTCGTCAAAGCTTCTGGCCGCCGGATCCCCATCACGGGCGGCCCGAATGTCCTTGGCCAGCAGGGCCCGGATGTGATGCAGCTCTTTGCCAAAATCGATGGCGGCCTCTTCGCCCCGTTCCTGGCAGAGGCTGCAGGGTTGTTCGTAACGGATGCAGTCGTGACGAACGGCCAGGGAAATCTGCTGGGAAAGGATCTCAAAAAATTCGGTGATTTCCTGTCCAAAATAGTAGCGTAAATTGACCTCGTCCACCCGCTTTTGAATGAAGTAGCCGGGATATAGAATGCGAAAAGCCCGGTAAAGAAGATCGACGATGGCCTCCCTGGAAGAAATGGGCTCCAGGCCGATGTGATCGAAACAATCATCCCGGCTGCAGGACAAGACCAGTTCGTCCACGATCCCGGGGATCTCGGCCCGGTATTTCCGGGAGGTTTTTCTCTCAGTATCACAATTCTCTTTCTTCAATCGGGCATCCATTTCCAGACCGTTTCCCTTTTCAAACTGAGCAATTGGGGGTAAAGGATTTAAGGTGTAAGGCATAAGGTAAAAAGTTCAAAATTTTGGCAAAGCCTAACACCTTAAACCCCACACCTTACACCTAATTTTTCAAAAAGGCATCTTATCGGCACCGCAGCTCTTGGCTTTTTCCTCCCAGAAAGGGGACATATTTCTCAGTTTTTCGATGATGGGGGGCATGGTGTCCACCACAAAATCGATTTCTTCCGCCGTGTTGTAAATGCTCAGGCTGAAACGGATGGAGCCGTGGGCCATGGTAAAGGGAACCCCCATGGCACGAAGAACATGGGAAGGCTGCAGGGATCCCGACGTGCAGGCGGAACCCGAAGAAGCGCAGATACCGTAACCATCCATCTGGAGCAGAATCGCTTCCCCCTCGATGAATTCAAAACTGATGTTGCTGGTATTGGGCAACCGCTCGGCTTGCCCCCCGTTGACCCGGGTCCTGGGAACCTTGCTGAGCATTTCCCGCTCCAACTTGTCCCGGAGGCCCTTCACCCGCGTATTTTCATCTTCCATATTCGCCAACGCCAGCTGGCAGGCCTTTCCCAGGCCAATAACGCCGGCCGTGTTTTCCGTACCACCCCGCCGCCCCATCTCCTGGTGACCGCCGACAATGAAAGGGGAAAACCGAACGCCTTTTTTAATGTAGAGAATCCCCACGCCCTTGGGCGCATGGAGTTTATGGCCGGAGAGGGATAACATGTCGATGTTGCTGTCTTTCAACTTGATGGGAATTTTCCCCGCCACCTGGACCCCGTCTGAATGAAACAGAATACCACGCTCCCCCGCAAGGGCAGCGGCTTCTTCCACCGGGAAAATGACGCCGGTTTCGTTGTTCCCCCACATGATGGTAGCAATGGCTGTATCCGGCGTGAGGCTTTCTTCATAAGCCGCCATATCCAGGTTTCCTTCGTTATCCACCGGAATTTCCGTGACCCGGCACCCGTTATTGGCCAGGTGCTCGCAGTACGATTTAATGGCGGGATGTTCCACACGGCTGGTCACAATATGGCGTTTTTCAGGGTTCAGTTCGAGAGCGGACCGTATGGCGGCGTTGTCACTCTCGGACCCGCAACTGGTGAACAGGATTTCTTCCGGATCAACCCCCAGGAGCAGGGCGGCGCTTTCGCGGGCTTCACGAATCTCTTTGGCAATCTGCCCGCCAAATGTATGGGCACTGGACGGGTTTCCGTATAATTCATGGAAGTATGGCGCCATCACTTCCAGCACTTCAGGAGCCACCTGCGTGGTGGCATTGTTGTCGAGATAAATGGTTTTCATGCGGACACCTCCTCAACCACCAGGTCCGGCCACACCAACTCTTTCAGCTTTACTTCGACGAAATTCTTGAGGGTCGACTGGGAGGCCTTGCACACCGCACAACTCCCCTGCATCTTCACCAGCACCCGATTCCCGATGACGTCCACCAGTTCAATGTTGCCGCCGTCCTGTTTCAGGGAAGGACTGATTTCTTTGGCAATGGTCTCTTCAATCTTCTTGATTTTCTGAATGTTGGACAAGGGCGGACGAACAGGGGTCTTTTCCTCCCCGCTGACTTTTGAAATGATATCCTTGATGGCGTCGTGACAGTTTTCACATCCGCCCCCGGCTTTGGTATAGTTGGTGACATCTTCAATGGTCAAAAGATTGTTCTCCCTGACCGCCGCCTCGATTTCCATATCCGTGATACCGAAACATTCACAGACCACTTCCCCTTCCTTTTCCTCAATGGCTTCCCCTTTGAAATTGGCAATGGCCTCGGTCAGGGCCTGTTGACCCAGGACAGAACAGTGCATTTTTTCCTTGGGTAGCCCGCCGAGGTAGTCGGAGATCTCCTCATTGGTAATTTTCTCGGCCTCTTCAATGGTTTTGCCCTTGATCATTTCGGTGAGGGCCGAAGACGAGGCAATGGCGCTGGCGCAACCGAATGTTTTAAACTTTGCATCGGCTATTTTGCCGTCCTCATCCGTGTTGAAGGTGAGTTTAAGCGCATCGCCACAAGACATGGAACCGACCTCAGCAACACCCTCCGCATCTTCCACTTCACCCACATTCCTTGGATTCAGGAAATGTTCCTTGACCTTATCGGTGTATTCCCACATGGGTCCCTCCTTAATTCACTCTAATATTAAGATAGCTGTCAGTTCTCAGCTGCGGTAAAATTGGCATCCGTTGATTCAACGGCCACCTGGACTTTTAAGGTATAACACGAAAAGCCTCTCCGCTCAATACCGAAACTATCGTGATTACATCTCTTTCAACCCAAAGCAGAGTTTTCGAATCAGGTTTGCCGCAATCCGGTAGGTTCTGTCATGGGAAGAGACGGACGACGGATCAATGGCTCTGGGATTGAATTCGTTAAGGTCCATGCCGATGAGGTTCACACCGCCGGATAGGCGTTCGTGAAGCAGTTCGGATATACGATTGATCTGCTTTTCGTTCAAGCCCCGGCGATTTGTGAATCGCACCCCGTTAAGCGCGTTTCCGGCACCCACATCCATGTCGATGGATACATACATGTGGGGCGTATCGATCCCTTTTAGGATATTGCGAACCTTGGAAGAGCTGTTCATCAATTCCTTTTTGGTGATGAGGGTGACACCTTTTTGCTTCAGCCCACGGTAGTGCCCGGAATATCTTTTGATGCGCGGGTCCTTGATCCTGAATGAGTGCTTGGGAGGATAGTCCCCGATACCGATGATGTAGAGATTTTTCGGCTCCACAACCCCTTCGGACAAAAGATGGTGCAGAAAAGATGAGGCGTTGTAAGAATCCGGCCGGTTCACTAGATAGGGATCGTTTGCATCGTAGGGGGAGTGGGGATTTGTTTCCATATCATAGGCAATGGCATCAGACGATATGGGCGGGGGGAGCGCGTCGGTGTGGCTGTCCAGGACCACCAGGCTCACCTTTTCAGGGGAAGCCAGGGTTACGAGTTTTCTAAACACCCCGCCGGTCAGGGAGTGGTCCACCGCCATCATGCAGGGAACCTGAGGGTAAATCTTTTCAACCACATGTTCCCCGATCATCTCCGCAAAGGTCCGGCACCCGTCGTTATCGATGAACGAGACAAAGCTGTCCACATGGATGTTTTCCTTTTCACCCGGCGGGGGAACGGGACGGAGCCAGTCCGGAACCTCCAGGGAGCCAATTTCCTCCCACAGCCCTGGGTCCACTTCGTTTCGGACGAACGCCATGACGGAAGCGTAGGGGTCATCCTCTCTGGGCCCACTGGACATGGCCGCAAGCTTTTCCTGGACCGATTCATCCCTTTCGTCACTGTCCAAAGAACAGCCAAAAAAAATAATCTTCTGATCACGCATATTCCCCTACCGTGTTCGGATAGCCATAATGCATACGGGAGCATACCTTAGCCGAAGTACGAAATCAGAACAAGGTGTTATTTGGCCTTCAATAAGAGCTTGACAGCACGTTAGGTGAAATATAAAAATGCTACACTCGCCTGGGTGGCGGAATTGGTAGACGCAAGGGACTTAAAATCCCTCGGGGCTTGCCCCCGTACGAGTTCGATTCTCGTCCTAGGCACCAGATTAATTGAGGGAGGTAGGCGTTTTTGCCTGACTCCCTTTTTTGAAATCCATAACCCTCTCATCATAATCCTTATCCGTACCTATGTTCATGCTGCTTCATAGGAGCGTGAAAATTTCTCAGTTCCGGATCTGGGTACAATGAAGGCTATAGAGTGAAGATAGACCTGCTTTATGGAAAAAATGGTTTGGAACTGGGCTTGCCTGAGAGCCTGGACGTAACGCTCATCCGAAAGCATCCCATGACACCCTTGGCGGACCCGGCCGGAGCCGTTTGCCTCTCACTGGAAAATCCGGTGGGCGGCCCTCCCCTTTCAGCGCTTGCGCGCGGCCAAAAATCCGCCTGCATCCTCATCTGCGATATCACCCGGCCGGTTCCCAACGGCACCCTGCTCCCCCCGCTCATCGACACCCTCACCCGTGCCGGATTGAATCCCAAAAACATCCTCATCCTGGTGGCCACCGGCCTGCACAGGCCCAATGAAGGTAAAGAGCTCCGCGAAATCATCGGTTCGGACCGAATATTAGACACCATCCCCATTCAAAATCATTTTGCCCGGGACCGGGCCGCCCATGTGGATCTCGGGACCACCTCCAACGGCATCCCCATGGGCATTGACCGCCGTTTTGTGGAAGCGGATATTAAAATCGTCACCGGCCTGGTGGAACCCCACTTCATGGCGGGTTACTCCGGGGGCCGAAAAGTGGTGGCTCCCGGCATCGCTTCGGAAGACACCATTTTGAAATTCCACACGGCTCACATCCTGGAACACCCAAAGGCCGTCAACTGCGTCCTTGAAGGAAACCCCCTCCATGAAGCCCAACTGGAGATCGTGCGCGCTATGGGCCCCGTCTGGGCGCTCAATGTGGCCATTGACGAAGAACGGCGCATGGGGTTTGTCAATTTCGGAGCCATTGAAAAAAGTCATCTTGGGGCCGTGGATTTCATGCGGCAGTATGCGGAAGTGACCGTTCCACAACCCTTCAAAACCGTGGTCACCACCAGTGCCGGTTATCCCCTGGACAAAACCTACTACCAGACGGTAAAAGGGATGGTGGGCGTGCTGGACATGGTGGCGCCGGAAGGGGATATCATCATTGCCGGAGAATGTTCTGAAGGAATGGGCAGCCGGGAATTTGTGACGGCCCAGCGCCTTTTAAACCGCCTGGGGCCCGATGCATTCATGGCGGAGCTGAAAACCCGGGAAGAAGCCCTGATCGACGAATGGCAGACGGAAATGCTGGTGAAAGCCCTGAAACGGGGAACCGTACACCTGTATACCACCGGCCTTTCATCCGGTGATTTGAAGGATACATGTGTCAATCCGGTTTCTTCCGTTGCAGAGGCTGTTTTAAAAAGTGTTCGAAAGCACAAAGATAACCGCGTGGCCGTGGTCCCGGAAGGGCCTTATGTGGTGCCCCGCACACATCCCACTGGAGGAAATAAATGATGGATGCACAAACACTCGTTGACCGATTGGGAGAGATCGTGGGACCCCAAAATGTCCTCTCGTCCCAGATGGATCTCATGCTGTACAGCTATGACGCTTCCCCTGAAAAAGGGATGCCGGACGTGGTGGTGCTGCCCGGTTCCACAGAAGAGGTGTCCAAAATCATGGTGCTGGCCCACAAAGAAAAAGTTCCCATCCTGGGAAGGGGGTCGGGAACTAACCTGACCGGCGGCACCATCCCCGTACAAGGCGGCATTGTGGTACATTTCTCCCGAATGAACCGGATCCTGGACCTGGACATCCCCAACCGGACCGTCACCGTCGAGCCCGGCATCATCACCCTGGATCTCCAGACGGAAGTGCTCAAAAAAGGGTTCGTATATCAGCCTGACCCCGCCAGCCAGAAGGTCTCCACCATCGGGGGCAACATTGCCGAAAACTCCGGGGGACCCCACTGCCTGAAATACGGGGTCACCTCGAACCACATTCAAGGGCTGGAACTGGTGCTGGATGACGGCACTGTGGTGGAAACAGGCGGAAAAGCCTGGGACGAACCCGGATTTGACATCACCGGTCTTTTTGTGGGCTGCGAAGGCACCCTTGCAATGGTGACAAAAGCCATCCTCAAACTGGAACGGGCCCCCGAGGCGGTCAAAACCATGCTGGCCGTCTATGAGACCATCGAAGACGGCGCCAACACGGTGTCGGCCATCATTGCGGAAGGGATTATCCCGGCCACCCTGGAGATGATGGACAACCGGGTCATGCGGGCGGTGGAAGAGACCATTCATGCGGGCTATCCCCTGGACGCGGCCGCGGTGTTAATTATCGAGCTGGACGGCATGCCCCAGGGGATGGAGGAGTGTGCGCTGAAGATCATGGACATCTGCAAGGAAAACAATGTCCGGGAAGTCAAATTGGCCAAAGATGAAGCGGAACGGGCAACCCTGTGGGCCGGCAGGAAAGGCGCTTTCGGGGCCGTGGGGCAGGTGAGACCCAGCTACCAGTGCTGTGACGGCACAGTACCCCGGACCAAACTGCCCGAGGTGCTCAACAAGGTTATCCGCATCGGAGAAAAATACAACCTGCCCATCGGCAACGTGTTTCATGCAGGCGACGGCAACCTTCACCCCCTCATCATGTTCGATGAAAGGGACCCGGAGGAAAAAGCCCGGGTGCAGAAAGCGGCAACCGAAATCCTGAAAGCCTGCGCGGACGCGGGCGGGACCATCAGCGGCGAACACGGGGTAGGGCTTGAAAAACTGCGGGAGACATCATTCATTTTCTGTGAAACGGACCTGGCGTTTGAAAGAACCCTGAAACAGGCTTTTGACCCCAACAATATCATCAACCCCGGCAAAATGATTCCCGAAGCCGTTTGTTGACCATTAACTTCTTAATGAGGAGCAATCAACGTGAAGAATCTTGAAGAAATCATCAATGAACTCAGAGGATTGCTGGGACAGAAGTCGGTGGCCGTTGAACCGGATCAACTTTCCCGATTCAAGGTGGATCACCTGACCCCGCAAGCGGTGGTTTTCCCCAAGAACACCCGGCAGGTTTCAGATGTACTCCGTCTGGCCCATGCCAACAACCTGGGGGTTATCCCCTGGGGCAGCGGCACCAAAATGACCATGGGGAACCCGCCAAAGCGTCTCGACCTGGTGCTCTCGACCTCCCGCATGAACCACATCATCGATGTGGATACGGCCAACCTGACCATCACAGTGGAGGCCGGCGTCAAGTTCAGGGATATTCAGGCGCGCCTGGCCACCCAGGAGGACCGCTGCTACCTCCCCCTGGAAGACCTGGCCACTGAAGCGGATGAGGTGATCTGTTCCGACCGGTCCCACAGCGGCAGCTTTCTCCCCATGGATCCGCCTGAGGCGGACAAAGCCACCATCGGCGGCATCATCGCCACCAATGCCACAGGACCCCGCCGGCTCCTCTATCGCCTGCCGAGGGATTTGATCCTGGGCGTTCGCATGGTGGCCCCCACGGGGGACATGGTGGGGTCGGGTGGAAAAACCGTCAAGAATGTATCGGGCTATGACGTTTCCAAACTGGCCGTGGGTTCCCTGGGAAGCCTCGGCATCATTTGCGAAATCACTTTCAAACTCCTTCCCCTGCCCGAAGAAATGGAAACCCTTCTCTTTTCTTTCAAATCTTTTGACGCGGCATCGGCTTTTGCGGATCAGATATTTGAAACATCCCTTCTCCCCGCTGCGGTGGAAGTGTTGACCGACCATGCCTGCAGCCAACTGGCCATGGATGGCATTCCGGATTTTTCCGAAAGCCCTTGCGGGGTTGCCGTGGCCCTGGAAGGATTTATTCCAGCCGTAAACCGCATGTCGGATGAATTGACAGCCATGGCCAAATCCCTCGGAACAGTTGCATACAGACGTCTTGAGGGGAACCGGCATCAGGCCTTCTGGCTGGCCATGAGCAACCTGGGCCGGACCTTTGAAAAGGCACATACAGGGCTCATAACCCTCAAAGTCAACATCCCGGTTTCAGAATGGGCAAAGACAATGAACACCCTTGAAACCACCCTTTCGGGCGCCGACCTGCCCCATGCGCTGCAGGCCCACGCGGGCAACGGCATCTGCCTGGCAAGGCTTCTGCTGGATGGAGAAGACAACGATGCCATGGAAAAGGCGGTTGGCATCGTGAACCGTTTATCAAATCTCTTCAGTGAAACAGACGGCTCCCTGGTGGTACAGACGGTGCCCCCTCAATGGAAAGCACAGCTCAATGTGTGGGGAACCCCCGGTTCGGCATTCCCTGTGATGAAGCGGCTGAAAGAAAAAATTGATCCGTTGGGGATTATGAATCCGGGAAGGTTTGTGGGGGGGATGTGAAAGAAAAGAATACAGGCGTCAGAATAAAAGACATGAGAAGGGGTACACCATGAACATAGTCCAGCTAAAAAAACTATCCTACGACGAAGTGGCCAAATGCAACAAATGCGGATTCTGCCTGCCCAGCTGCCCCACCTACAACGCCGCCGGACAGGAATCCTACTCTCCCAGGGGGCGAAATGCCATCACCCGGTTTGCCGTCGAGGAAAAACTTCCACTAAGTGACGATACGGAACGATCCATTTTCACCTGCCTGGGATGCGGCGCCTGCACGGCCGTCTGTCTCTCCAGTGTTCAAACCAAGGACCTTATCTTTCAGAACCGGGAGTGCCAGGTGGATGTGGGGTTCTATCCCAAAATCGCGGACCGGCTGGTCAAAACCCTGGAAAAAACACGGAACATCTCAGACGATGATCCGGAGGATCGCAATGAATGGCAGGAACTGATCAAGGAACTGCCCGAAGGGGCACTTGAAAAAGATCAGGCGGAGGTGGTCTTCTTTGTGGGATGCGTGGCCTCCTTTTTTCCGATGGTGCAGAACATCCCGGCCAATATGGCCAGGATTATGCAGAAAGCTGACATCGATTTCACCATCCTGGGCGGTGAAGAGTGGTGTTGCGGCTTCCCCCTGGTGGGCACGGGGATGCCGGAAAAGCTCGAAGAGATGAAGAAACATAACCTTCAGAAGATGACCGACGTGGGCGCCAAAACCATCGTTTTCACCTGCCCCTCATGCTTTCACACCTGGCAGCATTTCTATGACACCGACCTGAACCTCATGCACGCCACCCAGTTGATGGCGGAGTTGATCCAGGACGGGAAAATCGAATTGACCAGGGAGCAAAACATCACGGCCACTTACCATGACCCCTGCGACCTGGGCCGCAACACCGGGGTGTATGAAGAACCCCGCCAAGTAATCCAGGCCATTCCCGGACTGACCTACAAGGAAATGCCCATGAACCGGAAATTTTCCGTGTGCTGTGGTGGGGGTGGGAACGTGGAGATGACCGACCCGGATCTGTCGGCCCAAGTTGCTCAGGGCAAACTGGATTCGGTTCAGGCGGTGGGTGCCGACACGGTTGTCACCGCCTGCCAGCAATGCGTGCGGACCATGACCACCCGAGCAAAAAGGGGGAAGATAGACGTGCAGGTGAAAGACCTGACGGAATTGGTGGTGGAGGCCATGGGTTGACACACCCGATTCTCTTACCTATACTTCAAAAAACCTGAAACCTCTTATGGAGACCAAAATGAGCTTTGACATTAATGATTTTCGAGATATTGATCCGGGTCAACGTGTTCTCATGGGCCCCGGGCCCAGTGATGTACCCCCCCGTGTACTTCAGGCCCTGTCCGCACCCTGTATCGGGCATCTGGATCCTGTGTTTCTGTCCATCATGAATGAGACCCAAGACCTCCTGCGCCATCTTTTCCAGACGGAGAATGAGTTGACCATTGCCGTTTCAGGCACCGGCAGCGCCGGCATGGAAACCTGTTTCGTCAATCTCGTGGAACCGGGCGATGACGTGGTGGTATGCGTGAACGGCGTCTTCGGAACCCGCATGTGCGACATCGTGGGTCGCCTGGGGGGGAACCTCATTCGCGTGGATGCCCCCT
>JAERTK010000168.1 GCA_016844935.1 Desulfobacteraceae bacterium
GTTAAACCGGTGGTGGACCTGTTTAAAAATAGATTCTCAGGGAAAAGGCCCTCGTCCCCCACGGAGAAAGAGATGCGTGAAGCCCTGAAACTGGTGGATTCATCCAGTATTCAGTTGGCGGGAAACAGCATTTTCTTGAAAAAACCCGGCATGGGCATTACCCTGGACGGTATCGCAAAGGGGTATATCGTCGATAAGACGTCGGTTGCCCTTTCCAAGCATGGCATTGAGAATTATCTGATCAATGCGGGTGGGGATATTCGGACCGCAGGCCGACGGCAAGATGGAAAACCCTGGACCATAGCGGTACAGGACCCCCACAAAAAACAACGGTATCCGGACAAAATTAAATTAACCGACGGGGCTATCGCCACATCCGGAAATTATGAAGTCTACTTTGACCGGGAAAAGATGTTCCATCATATTGTGAACCCACAAAACGGTTTTTCTCCCAATGCCAGCACCAGTGTATCCGTTCTGGCTAAAACGGCCATGGATGCGGATGCCCTATCCACCAGTGTGTTTGTCATGAAACCGGAGAAAGGCATTCGATTTGTAAATTCGTTATCGGGCTGTGAGTGTTTGGTGGTAAGCAAGGGAAACAGGAAGATACGTTCGGCTGGATGGAAAAGCGCCTGACCATAAAAAGCGAGCAATCGAATAACGAATATCGAACAGACGAATTATAGCATTTCTTCCTTCGGTGTTCGTTATTCACTTTTTACATGGGTACATCGTCCTGGATGAAATTTTCAAATCGGGTCAGTTCCTTCAGGAAGGTTAATTTTATAAACCCCGTCGGGCCGTTCGCTGCTTTCCGATGATGATCTCCGCGATATTCTGGTTTTCTTCCGATTGAGGATTGTAAACCTCGTCCCGATAGATAAATACAATCACATCTGCATCCTGCTCAATGTCGCCTCTTTCTCTTAAATCGGCCAGCTGGAGCCGTTTATTGGGTCTGTCTTCCACCTTTCGGTTGAGCTGGGACAACGCCATTACCGGGATATCGAGATCCTTCGCCAACCCTTTGAGGCCCCTGGAAATCTCCGACATCTCCAACTGTCTGGATTCCGCCGATCTTCGCCCCTGAATCAACTGCATATAATCCACAATCACAAGGCCCAATTCGCCTCTTTTCTTGAGCCTTCGGCACTTCGCCTTCATTTCCAACACACTGATGGCGGCGCTGTCATCGATAAAAATGGGAATTTCAGAAAGACGATCGGCGGAATCAATCAGTTCCAGCCATTCATTTTTATTAAGCCTTCCGGTTCTCAGCTTGGTGGCATCAATCCTGGATTCAAATCCCAACAAACGAATTCCCAATTGTTGCTTTGACATTTCAAGCGAAAAGACCGCCACCCCTTTTTTCGTCTTCTTGGCCGCGTTATATCCCATGTTAACAGCCAGTGCCGTTTTCCCCATGCTCGGCCTTCCGGCCACGATAATCAGATCCGACGGCTGAAGGCCGGCTGTTAGAAAGTCAAATTTATCAAATCCGGTTGGAATACCCGTCACCTCACCTTCGGATTCCCCCGCCTTCTCCACCTTCTTTATACTGCCTTTGATGACTTGACCCAGGCTTTGGAAACCCTCTTTGATCTGCGATTCAGCGATATTGAAAATGGTTTGTTCGGCTTTTTCAAGAAGACCTTCGGCATCTTCCTGCTCTTGAAAGCATAATTCCGAAATATTTGAACATTCTGAAATCAACTGCCGCCGCACCGATGCGGCCCTGATAATTTCAGCATGATAGGCAATTCCCGCCGAAGTGGAGACCGACTGAACCAGAACCGCAAGATAATCAAGGCCACCCACCTTTTCCAAGCAGCTGTTCTTGGTAAGTGCATCAGAAAGCGTTATAACATCAATCCGTTCGCTCTCTTTATACAAAAAAGCCATTCCTTCAAAGATAATGGCGTGGGCTTCACGATAGAAATCCTCGGGGGAAATGATGTCCATGAGTTGGTTCATGGCATCATTGTTCAGCAACACGCCTCCCAATACAGCCTGTTCCGCTTCCAAATTATGCGGTGGTACTTTCAGGGTAGAACGGGCGGCAGTTCCATCTTTGCTTACGGGCATGAATCAAGCACCTTAAAATCAAGGATTGGGTATAGGGTTTAAGGTGTAAGGTATGAGGCTTAAGGTTTCCCGCCACCACGCCGGGGCGTGGAAACGAGAACGGTTTTTCCATCTGGAAACCGGCAACTGTATAAACCGTAAACCGTTTTCCCTATTCTTCCTGAGCTTCCTCGTCCGCTTTGACCACGACTTTGATGGTCGCGGTAACCTCGGGATAAATCTTAACCCCCACCTCAAATTCACCCAATTCCTTGATGGGTTTTTCCATGACAATTTTTCTTCTGTCAATATCGATACCCTGGTCTTTGAGTTGTGAAGCCACATCCATGGATGTCACGGAACCGTAAAGTTTTCCCTCTTCCCCGGCCTTTTGTGAGAAAGTGACCACCACGTCTTCCATTGCCACTTTCACTTTTTCCGCTTCCTCCTTGACTCTCACCCGTTTCAACTCAATTTTCTTCCGTTGTAGCTCAAGGGCCTTTCTATTGTGTTCCGAGGCTTCCAAAGCCATGGATTGCGGGATCAGATAGTTTCGTGCATAACCTTTGGCCACCTTGACAATGTCACCCTCAAGGCCCAACTCATCCACATCCTGTCTTAAAATTACTTCCATTTAATTGTCCTCCGTCGCCTGCATCAGCTATCGGCTCTTCGATGAATTCTTCTGAAATCCGCCCATTGGTCAAACAAACCTGCCAGTATCAGCACCACAAAAAAGAGCTGCTGGATCATGATCAAGACGTAAGCACCAATCCTGATCCAAGTGGGAACCTTATACTTATTCAAGAAGAACAGCACGATGGATAGCCCGTGAAAAATATAGATGGCCAAAATAACAATCAGGGCGTTTATGGCCAGAAATTCAATACTCCCTGATGACAAAAATAGTGCAAAACCGGAAATGATGACCCCCCATACCAGCGGCTCAGGGGACCTCCAGCGATCCAAGGGCTCAAAGGGGGGATACTTGAGGCCCCATAACCTGAAAAGCGGTTTTGCGATGACAATGTTCAACCAGAGGGCAAAACCCGTACCGATGATCATAAGGGAAGGATAAATTTTTGAAATAACCAACATGAACGCTTTCACATAGGTTTCCAAAGCCTGTGCGTCCGACCCCTCCGGATTCATTTCCTTATAAGCCCCGACCGTGGCATTGAGATGTTCCGCCAGATAGCCGAGAATCATCTCGATGGGGCCCATGTTTTTCGACAGGCCTATAAAAAAAAGTAACCCTAGACCCAACAGCAGCATAAAAACCGTTGACAGGAACATTGTCCGGCCAAACGCCAGTTCCCGCCTGAAAAGCTCCGACAGGCCCATCCCAATGATACTGAATTCAATAACAAAAATGACGGTCTGTGGCTGCCCCATGAAGTTGGCAAGAATTCCGATGAAAAAGACAGCCACTGCCGCGAGCTTGATCCCCTGGAGGAGACCGAGCCTGGTTGCGTAACAGAGAAACGGCAGTGGCGTCAGGAGGCTGAAAAAAGGGCCTATAAAAGGGATCCAAGCTGAGGCAAGAAGAAGGAAAGCGGCCCCTCCCACACACCCTAGCACATCTGTCGTTTTCATCGAATTTCAGGGATGGCAAAAAGCCTCAAACACTCTAAAGTCGCTTCAGAGTGTTTAATTAAGGATTTGGGATTATCTGACGATAGACGTTGTATAGGGCAAAAGCGCAATGTTTCTGGCCCGTTTGATGGCCACTGTCAGCATGCGCTGGTGCTTGGCACAATTCCCGGAAATCCTGCGCGGTGTGATTTTGCCCCGTTCAGTGGTGAAATACCTGAGAATTTTCACGTCTTTATAATCAATGGAAAGGCTGCTGTCCGCACAGAACTTGCACACTTTTCGCCGGTGATAAGTCTTTCGGAATCTGCCCTTGGGTCGGTTTGCGCCGCCAGTCTTGTTCAAGGATCGATTATAAGCCATCTTTTTCACCCTCGCCTTCCGTACCTGTTGCCTCTGAATTTTCCGCCTCTTCGACTGCTTCAACTTCGGCTGTTTCAGCAGATTCGGTTTCGCTTGGAGTGGGCTTTGGCATCAGTTTTTCAAGATCAGCATTATCACTCAGTTTAATGGTCTGGTATTTTAGAATTCTGTCATCCAGGCTCATTTCTCTTTTAATTTCCGCAGTTAAACCCGACTCTCCACAATACTGCAGAAGCACGTAAAAGCCTTTGTCGAACTTTTTGATGTCGTAGGCCAGGGTTTTCTTCCCCCACTCATCCACCTTCGTCACAATACCTTTGTTTTTCCCCACGGCATCTGTGAATTTGGCGACTACGGCACGGTAGTCCTCTTCCGCCAAGTTCGGGTTGATAATGTAAAGGGTTTCATAGTATCTCATCTGCTGTTCTCTCCTTTCGGCCACTTCCCTCTTAAAAAGCCTTTGGATTTAGAGGGTTTGTTTGGTCCCCCGCAATTGAGGGGACAAGGAGCCGCTCTAAAATTAAAAACATAAATTAATATCAGCCAATCTACACTCTGTCAACAGGTTTTTTGCAATGAGAGGTTTGCGCTGTACCGTTTTTTTCCGACCTTGCTGGTTCACTGGGCCCCCAAGAAAACCGGGGGCCGGTGTTGATAGCGCAACATAGGGGCAAAATATCGGGGTTATGCTCTCGCATACCCAGCATACCCAAAAAACCGGACAATTGGACACACAAATCCATTCAATTATAATGCTTGGTTTATCACTATAAAAATATGTATCTAGGCAGCTCTGGCTATTGGCCGCACAAGAGAGCGCATTTGCTCAATGCGACCAGCCCTTACATGACCGAGCGCCATTGCCATCATTACGGCGGTGGCTAAGCCAACTCTTGTTTGCATCTTGGCTTGGCCACGTATATAATGCTTCTCAAAACCAAAATCATTATCAAGCCGACCATTGATTCTCTCCAGAGAAGAACGCCGATTGTAAGCCCGATCCCAACCCTGTGTGCCATATGGAATAGGCGTGAAGATTCGCCGATCTTCCTCAGTGATGTTTATCCTGACAACTCGACCATATTCTCCTGGATTGGATTTCCCAGAAGATGAACACTCCACGCATCCCTCACAGGAAAAGCCATATGCGGCGGCTGGACAACGGTATTTCAGGGTATTGCGATCTTTTTCAAAGCCATAAAAAGCCATGTCCCGTTGTTCTCCTGAAACAGGGCAAATGCAATGGACTGTCCCTTTTTCAGTATAAACGATGGTATCTGCTCGGTCAGGATAAAGAGGTCGTGTAATTGGTTTTCCAGGGTCGTATCCCGGTTCATTCTTTTCATCTCTCCAGAGTTCACGAATATCAATGCCGGGCCGAATCCCATATTCATCGAACAGCTGGGCCTTCGTTTCACCGGAATCCAAACCACGGTCCGCCACAAAATCTTCACAGCGCTCACCAAGCTCCGGTGTTTCCTCAAAAAGTTCTTGGATCATGCTTCGCAGCTCAGTATGTTCCGAATGCGAAGCAGGCGTTACATGAACTGCCACCGGAATTTCATACTGAGTATCAGCGATCAAATGAAGGCCATATCCAAACCAGGATTTTACTTTTGTCCACTGCTTGCCGGTTTCACTGTTTATTCCTTTCGTTTCATGTTTTCCCCAATCTGCATCCGTATCGGAAGTTTCACCGGTTTTCCGACTTTCTTGTCCCGTACTATAACTATTGATAGCCTTGCCGTCGTACCCTAAATGACAGCCAAAATCAGGGAGTTCTTTCATTAAAGATTCTCGCAGACCACGCACCATACCGCTAACCATTCTGCTGTACTCTTCCAATTCTATGACATTTTTCAAAAACCGCGAGAACGTCCAACTGCCAGGAACCAAAAAATAAGCGTCCCCGCCGTCAGACCATATGACTTGCATTTGGCCGGTTTCCTCATTACGTTTCAACTCTGCTACCGGTTTTTTCTGCCTCGGCAAAATATTAAACCCACATGCTTCCAGCAATGATGGATTCCTGGACAACTCGCGAATCAAAGATTCAATGGATGGATGCTGGAACACGATTCCCGCAATAAGTGCATTCCACATTGCGCGTATCGGAAAATCATCTCTCCCATTTCCGCGACGCTTTTCAAGTGCCACCACGATATTCTCATCGGGTAGATTGTCACGTACCAGATAAAAACGTTCCAAATCCGAACGTGCTTCAACATCATTCCACGAAAAAAGAAACGGACTCACTGCTGCCATGTTACGCCCCCCATCAAATGTTTGAAAAAAACACTCTATCGTGTGGCATGATGTCGGCATTATAGCATAATCGCTAGTAATAACAATATTTTCCGTGAATTTCTTCGCTTGGGGTGAAAAATCTGGGAAACTACGACTCGATCCGCTAAGTGCTTGATTTTACGTTACGCCCCATTCCTCTTTGGGGTAATCTATTTTTGACGCTGCGAAATTCGCCCTGAATTCAAGCAACTTGAGGACAGCGCAAATCTCTCTGCAATAGTTCACAAGGGGCAGTTGTCAGAACGCAAAAAAAGCAGCTTCCAAAAATCCTGCACACTGTGGACGAATATTATTCATAATAATTTTTGACGGAAAACCCTTCTTTACTGCAAAGCAGATCGCGGCTTGCTTCTTTCAGATCCTGGGACACCATTTCCGCTACCATCTCCTTAAATGTGGTTTTTGGTTCCCAGCCCAGCGACTCCCGCGCAAGACCGGCATCCCCCAGGAGGGAATCAACCTCAGTGGGACGATAATACCGTTTATCAACGGCAACGATGCATTTTCCCGTTTTCCGGTCATACCCTTTCTCTTCGGCCCCCTCGCCTTCCCAACGGATGTCAAGGCCCACCTCCCCGCCTGCCACATTGACGAAATTCCTGACCGAATTCTGCTGACCCGTGGCAATCACATAATCCTTTGGCTGTTCTTGTTGAAGCATCAGCCACATGAGTTCCACATAGTCCCGTGCATGCCCCCAATCCCGTTTTCCGTCCAGATTTCCCAGATAAAGACAATCCTGAAACCCCAGCTTGATCCTTGCCAGCCCCCGGGTGATTTTCCGGGTCACAAAGGTTTCGCCCCGGATGGGGGATTCGTGATTAAACAGGATGCCATTGCACCCGAAAATGCCGTAAGCCTCCCTGTAATTGACCGTAATCCAATAGGCATAAAGCTTTGCCGCCGCATAGGGAGACCGGGGATAAAAAGGGGTTTTTTCGGTTTGCGGTGTTTCCTGGACCAGACCGAAAAGTTCGGAGGTGGACGCCTGGTAAAATTTCGTCTTCTTTTCAAGCCCCAGGATGCGGATGGCCTCCAAAAGCCGAAGAGTACCCAGAGCATCCGCATTTGCCGTGTATTCCGGGGTATCAAAAGATACCTGAACATGACTCTGGGCTGCCAGGTTGTAGATTTCATCCGGCTGAACCTGCTGAACAATGCGGATGAGATTCGTGGAGTCCGTCAGGTCTCCGTAGTGAAGCACAAACCGTCTGTCTGATTCATGGGGATCCTGGTAAAGGTGATCAATACGGTCCGTATTAAATTGGGACGCTCTACGCTTAATACCATGGACCTCATAATTCTTTTTCAGCATCAGTTCGGCCAGATAGGCACCGTCCTGCCCGGTAATGCCGGTAATCAATGCTCTTTTCATATGTTTTGCTCCCAATGGCATGGTCAGTTTTCAAACGTTTTCAACTCTTCTCCCACCATTTTCCGCGCCACGTCTTTCATTTTGTATTGGGCTTTCCATCCCAGTTTTTTGTGGGCTTTGCTCGGATCCGCCTTGACCGTCAAAATATCCGTTGGCCGAAACAGGATTTCAGTGGTCCTTACATGATCATGCAGGTTCAAGTCAAGCGCATCAAAGACTTCGCGAACAAAATCCGCCAATTTGTTGGTTTCCCCGGTAGCGATGACAAAGTCCTCCGGGGTTTCCTGCTGAAGTATGCGCCACATGGCCTCAATGTATTCGGGTGCCCATCCCCAGTCACGCTCCACTTCAATATTTCCCAGTTCCAGAACCTCGCTGCTCCCCTTTGCAATCCGGCAGGCCGCATTCACAATTTTGCGGGTTACAAACCGCTCCGGTCTCAGTGGAGACTCGTGGTTAAACAGAAGTCCTGAGCAGGCAAAAAGTCCATAGGCTTCCCGGTAATTGGCCATATGCCAAAACGCGGCCGCCTTTGCAACGGCATAGGGGCTCCTGGGACGAAAGGGCGTCTCTTCATTGGCTGAAATCCCTTCCGTATTACCAAAACATTCACTGGATCCCGCATTATAGATACGAATGGGAATGTTCAAAAACCGAATGGCCTCCAGGAGATTCAATGTGCCGATGCTAATGCTTTCAAATGACTCAACCGGTTGCTCAAAAGACAGCCCCACGGAAGTCTGACCGGCAAGATTATAGACTTCGTCCGGCCGTACCTTTTCCAGAACCTGCAGCACACTCCGAAAATCGTTCAAGGATATTGATTTGAGTTCAATCCGATCATAAATGTGTAAGCGTTTCAGATTGGAAAATGAAGACATTTGAGCGTCCCGTGAAGAGCCCACAACCCGGTAGCCTTTTGTCAGGAGGGATTCTGCCAGATAAGACCCATCCTGGCCGGAAACCCCCAAAATCAATGCTGTTTTTTTAATATTTTTTGTCATATGGCCCATATTTTCCTGCTTCCCCATGCCATAATTTTAGGGAATCGGAGGCAAAACAATGTCAATAATATCCCTTTTTTTAAACTGTACATCTGCCGTATAAATCAACAACCCCCTGCCAAAACAATTCGCCAGACGACAAAGAACTCCCCGGTAGGTCCTATCTTCAAAACCAAAATTAATTTCAGTTCCACCATGCGCTTTCAACCAACTGGAAAAGGTTTCTCTATCGGCGCTGTTGGCCTGATGGAGAAGCAGATAGCGAATACCGTCAATCTTGTTGGAGGTGCTGTTAATTGCCTCGGAAGATTCCAAAATTTCACATGGAATAGCCCATTGCTCGGAACCAAACGCGGGGGATGCAAAGAGAACAAAAACACCGAACCATATCCATCGGTTAAACTTCATAACACGATTCCTCCTCATTTAAGGTTGCGAAAGGATCCTCGGGACCCGGCAAACTCCCAAAGCACAGTTTCAGACCATTGACCTCGAAAGCACACACTGCTATAGTGGCTCCTTATAACATTCAGGGATACTTGATTCAAGGGTTAACGCGTTGAATCCACAATTGAACTTCGTGGAATTATATAAATTTTAAGCTAGAGGTTGAAAAAATTTTAATGAAAAACAAAAGGGTGAAGGTCCGCCGTAACGACCCCTGCCCCTGTGGAAGTGGGCTGAAATATAAGAAATGTTGCTTCCATAAGGAAGGCTCACTTCCCAAAAACAATCATCAAGAACAATACCTTCAAAAACATGGCATTCGCATAAAAGAAGCGAGGGACATTGAAGGGATCAAGACGGCAGGTCGTCTCGCCCTGCAAACCCTCGACCTGGTTGAAGCATCCATTCAGCCGGGAATGACAACGGATGATATCAACACCATCGTTCACGAGCACACTATTAAGAACGGGGCCACACCGGCGCCACTGGGTTATCGCGGTTTCCCAAAAAGCGTATGCGTTTCCGTAAACGAAGTCATCTGCCACGGCATCCCCGGCGACAGGATCTTACGGAATGGGGATGTTGTCAATGTGGATGTCACCCCCATCCTGGATGGGTATTACGCCGATGTCAATAAGAGTTTTTTTGTGGGGACCCCTGGTTCAAACGCCAAAAAAATCGTCGATGTTGCCCGTGAATGCCTCAGGAAAGGCTTGATGATGGTCCGTCCCGGAAACCGGATCGGCGACATCGGTTTCGCCATTCAATCCTTCGCGGAAAAGGAAGGTTGCTCCGTTGTGAGGGAATTTGTGGGTCACGGTGTCGGTTTCGACTTTCATGAACCACCCCAGGTACCCCACCACGGACATTGCGGAGAAGGCATCGAACTAATTCCGGGAATGGTGTTCACCATTGAACCTATGATCAACCTGGGCCAAAAAGATCTCCGGATTTTGGATGATGACTGGACCGCCGTGACACTGGATGGAGATCTTTCCGCACAGTTTGAACAAACCCTACTGGTTACGGTTGACGGTTGTGAGAGTCTCACCCCATTCCCACTCAAATGAACCTTGTTGACCATGCCAAGGCATTGGGCTTTGTTGCATTAGGGTTCTCTCCGCCTGTAAAACCCCTGTTTTTCGATGCGTTTTGCGCATGGATGGATACTGAAAAATTCGGTGGAATGGAGTGGCTCAAAAAGTATCGTGATTTAAGAAGAGATCCGACAATGCTCCTTCCAGGCTGTCGGACCATCGTCAGCCTGGCCTATCCCTATTCTCCCGCAAAACCCCGTACCCCTGAAGGGCTTACCATGGCCCGATACAGCGACCCCCAAAAGGAAGACTATCACTCCCACGTTCGGAAAAAAGCCAAACGCCTTGCATTGAAAGTTAAAGAATCATATCCCAACACAAAATCCCGAGTCTGCGTCGACTCAGCACCCATCCTTGAGCGGAGCTTTGCTTACAGGTCCGGAATCGGTTTTTTTGGAAAAAATAACATGCTCATTGTTCCCGGTCACGGATCATACCTTTTTCTGGCTGAAATCCTGACCACAGCCCTGCTCCCCGGTGGCGAAACCGAACCCATAAAAGATCTATGTGGAGACTGTACCCGCTGCCTGGATGCCTGCCCTACCGGCGCACTGGAAGGACCCAGGCGCCTTAATGCATCCAAATGCCTTTCTTATCTCACCATTGAATATGAAGGCGAGTTTGACCCGGAAACAGGAAAAAAGATGGGACAGTGTTTTCTGGGGTGTGATGTGTGCCAGGAGGTGTGCCCGTTCAACCCGGGTAAAAAAACCCGGGCGACCTCCCTTCCGAGTATCACTGAATTCTTGAAAATGGCTGATGGGAAATTTAAAATGCGATTTGGACAAACGGCCCTTTCACGTCCCGGTCTCCAGCGGATCCAACGGAATATCAAGGCGATCATCGCCTGATCGAATCGATCATTTTTTAACGGAAAGGTAACACCCATGGAATTCTGTGACCTAAACTGCCAATATGCCGCATGGCCTGAAAAAGAAGCATTGGATGGGTCGGGAAGTTGCCGCGTATTTCAAGCCATGTATTGCACCAAAAAAAACCGGCATGTCCATAAGAACATGCCGTGTCATCAAAAGAAAAAACGAAAGAAACCCGGCTCTGCCGACGAAAAATAAGGGGAATCTTACAATGCCATTCCCTCCAGGTACCGGCTTATGGCACCATCATATTCATGGGTTAAATGGAATACCTTTCTCGCCAATCGAAATCGTGTTGAAGGAAGGGTTTCCCCGGCCGATGCATCCATCTCCTTTAGAACCGCCTCATAGTCATCCGGATCGACAATAACTGTGACATCCTTGAAATTTTTAGCGGCGGACCGTAACATGGAGGGACCTCCGATATCGATATTTTCGATGGCCTCCGCCAATGTGACCCCATCTTTGGATATGGTTTTTTCAAATTGATACAGATTCACCACCACCAGGTCAATGCCTTCAATCCCATGTTCCGCCATGACCTTGACATGATCAGGATTATCGCGCAAGCCCAAAAGCCCCCCATGCACTTTCGGATGAAGTGTCTTAACACGACCATCCATCATTTCCGGAAAGCCGGTATAAGCTGAAATATCCGTCACCGAAACCCCTCCCCGGCGTAACGCTTTGGCCGTTCCTCCCGTTGACAGGATCTCCACGTTAAACCGGGCAAGGGACTGTGCAAAATCCACAATCCCCGTCTTATCGGTAACGCTGATGATCGCTTTTTTTATTTTACCCATATCTTTCTCCTCATAGATGGTCTCATGTCATGTCAATTGTTCTTTTCAGGTTCCGGCACGGGCATGGGGACCTTTACAAACCCCACGCCTTCTTCTTTCAGGGTCTTTTCCTCTTCCTCTGTTGCCGATCCACGGATGCTTCTCTTTTCCGCGGCGCCGTAGTGGATTTTTAACGCTTCAGCGGCAAATTGGGTTCCCACGTCTTCCGAATTATTCTTAATATATTCAACGACCTCTTTTGCCAGTTTCCGGTAATTGATGGCATCCGGGGGGATCATTTCCCGAGGTTGGGATGTTCTTACCGCAACAGGTGAAAGGACCTTCCTGACATCAGAAACATCACAAACCGGGCATCGTACAAGCGCTTCTAAATTCTGTTCCTCAAAAGACTCAAGGCTGTCAAACCAGCCTTCAAAAAGGTGCCCCTGGGAACACTCCAAATCAAATGCAATCATTTTGCGACTTATCCCTCCGAATACAGAACAGCCAGAATGCGTGTTAGATCACTGCCATGATTCTTGACAAGATGGGGAACCGTGGAATCGTAATATATGGAGTCGCCCGCTTCAAGAACGTGGACTTCCTCTCCGAGCCTGACTTCCATGGCGCCTTCCAGAACGTAAATGAATTCCTGTCCATCATGGGCGGATCGTTCTTCATCGGCCTTGGAAGGTTCGAGGGAAACGAGAAACGGTTCCATATGTCGGTCTTTTTTATGGGGGGCAAGGGATTCATACCCATACCCATAATATTTGCCCTTTTTGGAACTGTAACGAGAAACCACTTTTCGGTCGTTTTTCCGCACAATGGTGAAGGGCATATCCTCTTCGCCAGATATAAAATACCCCATTTTCAGGTCAAGCGCCTTGGCCAGTTTGATGATGGTACCCAGAGGCGGTGCGATATTGCCGCTTTCGATCTGTTCCAGGAATGCCATATCCAGGTCGGTTCTTTGAGAAATATCCTGGAGCGTCAACTCCCGCTCTTCCCGCACCTGTTTGACCCGTTCACCCACATTGACCTGAATATCTTCCTTGGGAGCAGATGGGCTGATACTGTTTAAAAAATCCTGTTCCTGATCTTTTCCACTGAACCGGCTGATGTCCGTCAAAAAATCCTTCTCGGCATCCCGAATGGTTTCCCGGCCTTTATCTTCTTCCATAATCATTTCCTCTGGATTGTCTATTTATGATTCGAGAACAAATATGACTTCCATTCTGACACGGTATTCACGTAAAATATCATCCTCTACCGCGACCCTTTGTTCGAGAACCCTTAGACCGGTAATACCTCTTAACGTTTTTCTGGCCCTTTCAAAACCGGTTTTGATTGCCTCATCGAAACTTACGGGGGAAGCGCCGATAATTTCAGTAACACGAGCAACTCGTTCCAATAGCCGACCTCCTTGCCTTTTTCAACAAAAATTTGGATTTTGACCCGTTTGCATCTATCATTGACACTAAGGGCTGTAATACTTGTCAAACCCTTGACACAAACCAGCCACCGCCCTATTATTCCATGCTGGCTTTCCGTAAAAGCTAAAGTATGCGATGATAAAAAGCAACGGTTTTTTGTGGATTAAATTAGGTGCCCGTCCACGAATGAGAAAATTTGTTCGAGTTCAAGGAAGGTAAAAATTGTAACCACAGGAATACGTTAAAGGTATTTCGAGGATTACAATTTGCGCCTGACGCCGAAATCGAGCAAATTGGCCATTTGTGGGTGGGCACTGAGAAGAAAGGACATTTATCATGAAAGATAGTCAATATATCGTTGATGATTTGAACTTGAAGGAATCCTGGCGAATGTTTCAGATCATAAGCGAGTTCGTAAGGGGCTTTGAAGAGATGCCTGAAGCCTACCCTGCGGTCAGCATTTTCGGGTCTTCACAGACTGACCCCAAAAGCGACGTGTATAAACATACCATCACTGCGGCCAAACTCCTTGTGGAAAGCGGTTTCAATGTGATTTCAGGCGGGGGCCCCGGCGTCATGGAAGCGGCCAACCTGGGAGCAAGCAAGGCCAAGGGAAAGTCGGTGGGACTGCATATCGAGCTTCCCAATGAGCAACAACCCAACAAATATGCCAATGTTCGCCTGAGTTTCAAGTATTTCTTCATTCGAAAAGTCATGTTCGTCAAATATGCCGTTGCCTATATTATCATGCCGGGAGGATTCGGCACCCTTGATGAGCTCTTTGAATCATTGACACTCATCCAAACAAAAAGGATTCGGCATTTTCCCGTCATCCTGGTGGGGACGGACTATTGGGGGGGGTTGCTGGACTGGATTAAAGATGTAATGATCAAGGGAAAAACCATTTCGGAATCGGATCTTGACATCTTTCAAATAGTAGATTCACCCGAAGAGGCTGTCGCGATCATCAAGAGACGTGTTGTCATTTAAGGGACTGGAAATAAATAACTCATCGTTTTCACATCCCTGCTTCAGGCCATCTTTAGCCGACCTTCAATCACAAAATCCTCGACGTAGGCCTGCTATGCCTGCGGTTTTGTTCAACCTGATCGACTAAACCTGACCTAAATCAGGGCGCGAATTCCAATGATTTATTTATTCCCAGTCCCTAAGGGCAGCAGCAAAAAATGATATCCACGGAATTATGTTTCACAGGAACTGAAGTAAGCCTTTTGCCAAAGCAAAAGGATCTTCTTTGCATTTTTATAAGGGAACTGACAGCCTGGAACAAACACATGAACCTGACAGGCTTGTCATCCACCCAGCGCATCATGGACGAACTGGTAGCCGATTCCCTCATGCCGCTTCCATACCTTCCCGACACGGGAATATGCCTTGATGTGGGTTCAGGGGCGGGAATTCCCGCCATCCCGCTGAAGATTTGCAGGCCGGCGATGAAATTTTTTCTCATGGAACCCAATTCGAAAAAAGGGAGTTTTTTAAAACAGATCATCCGGCTCTGCGGTTTAAAACAGATCGAAATCATCAGGGACCGGATTGATACCCCTCTCGAACCGTCTCCACTTACCGAATGTGACATTATTACATCAAGGGCCATGGCACCATTGCCGAAACTTATTGAATGGTGCGCACCCTATCTGGCGCCAGGGGGCTTAATGATCGCTTTTATTGGGAATCAGTTCGAGGAAATTCTTACGGAGAGTGAACCGCTGCTTAAAGAGAAGGCGCTTTTTGTCCACGACTCAAAGCCCTATACCTTGAAAGGTAAAGGTTTGAAAAGGAGTCTGTTAATCCTGAAGAAACAGAAATGACAATTCCGGGGTCAAGTCACGGCTCTTCAACCCGCAACCTCATCAATACGTGGCCCCAAGCGCATCCATGATGGTCACCAACTGAGTGTCAATATATTTATCCAACGTCAAACGGTTTTTAAAATGCCAATGCTTCAATATCCACATTTGTGATAACATTACAATGTTGTAGGCCATGAGATCAATATCAACCGCTTTAAAAACCCCCTGCGCAATCCCTTCATTTATAATATTTGAAAAAATCTCACTGACCTGGACTTCAAGCGCCATAATCCGCCTTTTCGAACTCCTGTCCAACGAACTGGATTTCTGATAAAACAGCAGCACCTTTTCACGCTGCCGATCCAGCACCCTGAGGTAGAGGATGATCGCAATGGCGAGCTTCTCCACGGGGTCCACAACGCCCTCGATTTCCTTGACCAGGCTCTCCTGGAAAATGTTTAACATATCTTCCATGATAAGCCGCATAATCTCGGATTTCTTTTTGACGTAGTGGTACGTAACAGGCAGTGCAACATTCGCGGTTTCGGATATTTCCTGAATCGAAGTGGCCCCGAAGCCTTTCCTGGCGTAAAGGGCGCTTGCAGCGTCTATGATTTTTTTTCGAACCTTATCTGAGGCCGCAATTTGATCCAGTACAGTCAGTCTGTTTCTGGGCATATTCAGCGATTCTCCTCGGATAATCCATAACAATAAAAGGGCTTGAACACAGGGGATCTTTTGTCTTTATTCAAACTATTTGGCGTATTTAAATGAAACGCTTAATCGTGTTCTAAATGAGGTCACCTTTCCATTTTCGATGGTTACATCCAGCTTGGTAACTTCCGCTACCCTCAGATCCTTGAGGCTTTCACCCGCTGTTGCGATTGCTGTGTTCGTAGCTTCCTCCCACGATTGGTCACTCGTACCCACTAACTCAATAATTTTGTATGTACTTCCAGCCATCGTAACCCTCCTTACTCAATTTAAAGGTTTTGACCAAAAAAACGCTGATACCGTAAGATATCACCCCCTTCCTTTCCAGTCATATCTCATGGATGACAGGATAACAGAGCATCCCATCCTTTGCAAGGCACCATTTCCCGTAATCACTCACAGGGTAAAAAAAAACTGCGAATTTGATCCCGCCCCCCGGCAACTGCCCCTGCACCCTATTTACCCATTAAAGTCTTTGATTCGCCGCCACGCCAAGTCCTTGAGTTTCTTTAACAGGGAGGGGGACGTATTGCCGATATCTTCAATATTCCATTGGAGCAGGGTCGACGGTTCGACAGCTTTCAAGGTTACCGTGCGTTTCCGCTGCTGACTGATGGTACCCACTTCACCAATAATTTCCCCGGTACAAAGCGTTTTCAACACATAACCCTGTTGGGTGCTTGCCTCCAGTTTCCCTGAAACAATCAGGGCAAAGGAACCGTCAGCATCATCTCCCTGTCGATAAACATATTCTTCTACCGCAAACTCTTTCGCCTGGGCATTCATGGCCAGCAGGCCCAATTGGCCCTGATCCATGCCTCGAAACAGGGAGCAGTCATTTAGCGCTTTTTGCATGATGCTGAAATCCATATGCCGTGACCTCCTTTGTTATTATAAATTCAATCCCCACTTCTTGACGGTGGCCATACCTCCTTGGAGGTTATACGTATCCGTAATACCCCTCTGCCTCAAATTCAACTGCGCTTCGTAAGAGCGAACGCCCGTATTGCATATGAGCACCAGGGGCTTGTCTCTGGGAACCTCATCCATACGCTGTTTGAGTTCATCCTGAGGAATGCTTTTCCAGTCATCCGGGTACTTTTCCGCAAACGGTTTGGCATTTCCCCAACCCCGACAATCCAGAAAAACAGCATCGCCGCCTGCTCTATCCTGCCACCATTCCGCGAACTGGTCCACATCAATCAGCTTGTTTTGTCCTCTTAAAACATTTTCGGCCGTATTGCCCAGGGCGTTGACGATATCCATGGCCGCTGAAAAGGGCGGCGCATAAAGGAGTTCCAGGTTGCTGATATCGGTAGTGGTGGGTCCGTATTTCAGTATGGCAGCCACGGCATTGACCCTGGCGAAAACGGCGTCCGTCATACTACCGAGCCCTTGAACCCCCAGAACTTTCTCTGTTTTCCGGTCCACGATGAGTTCCATGTACATGAGGCCCTTTTCCGGATAAAAATGTGCCCGATCAAACTGTGACACAAACACGCTTAAAGCATCCCATCCTTCTGCTTTCGCCGTTTTCAGACTCATTCCCGCACTGGCTAAGGATATTTCAAAAACCTTTATGATAAAGGTTCCCACGGCCCCCTCGAATTTGGCATCCCCTCCCGCCAGATTGGTACCGATGACACGTCCCTGCCTGTTTGCCAGAGAGCCCGATGGAAAATAGCTCGGTTTTCCGGTGAGAAGATTGGAAACTTCCACACAATCACCTCCGGCATAGATATGCGGATCAGTGGTCTGCATCCGTTCATTGACCACAATGGCCCCATGGGTCGAGACCTCAAGCCCGGCCTTGTTAGCCAGATCGCTGTTGGGCGTGACACCGACCGCCATGATCACCATGTCCGCATCCATGGTTCCCTTGTCGGTTATGACCTTCTTCACGCGATCCGTCCCCTCTAGCTGCTGAACCATTTCGTTCAGGCGAACGGCCACGTCGTTTTCTTCCAGATGACACTGGGCCATACACGCCATATTCCGACTCACCATACCGGGCAGGATCTGATCGGCCACTTCAATAACCGTGGTCTCAATTCCCCACAAATCCGCCAGGGCCTCCGCCATTTCGAGTCCGATGGCACCGGCGCCGATAACGACCGCTTTTTCAACCTCCCCGTCGGCAAGCCCCTGCTTGATGGCCATTGCCTCATCGAGATTCGATACCGTAAAAACCCCCTTTAAATCGGCACCGGGTATGGGCAGTCGTTTGGGGCGACTGCCGGTGGCCAGCACAAGCTGATCGTAGGCCAGATCTTCTTCCCGTTGATCCAGCGTATTTTGCACCTTTACTGTTTTTTTGTTTCGATCTATGGATAAAGCCCTGGTATTGGTCAACACATCAATGTCTTTCACATTTTGGAAAAACTTCGCATCACGAACCATATGAAAACTGGTTGACTGAAGCTGGCTCGCATCACTGACGTCTCCGGATACAAAATAGGGGATTCCACAACCCCCGTAAGAAATCAGATCCGAAGAATCAACCATTGTAACCTTTGAATCAGGTTCAAGTCTCTTAAAACGGCAGGCTGCTTTTGGACCCAAAGCAACCGCTCCGATAACAACGATATGCTGCGACATAATTCGAACTCCTGATCGGGATATTTTGTTTTTCTTTTAACCTTTTATAAATCATTGTGCTCCCGATTTTCAATGGTTTTAAAATCGCACGCATAAATAATCGAAAAAACCGTTCACGGGATCAGACAAACGGGTGCAAAAATCTTGACTTTAAAGAATGGAGTTTTTATGATCCCCGCCAAAATGAAATTAACCAAAGGAAGGTGAATTATGGACGTAATGAAAATAAAAGATCTTATGGTGCCTCTTGAAGAGTATGCCACAGTCCCGAACAGCGCGACCCTTTACGAAGCCGTTCTGGCTCTGGAGGAAGCACAGGAAAAATTCGATCATCTGCCCTACAAACACCGAGCCGTATTGGTATATGATTCAAAAAACCAAATTGTGGGCAAACTGGGCCAACTGGACATTATCAGAGCATTGGAACCCAAATATGGTGAAATGGGCAATATCAAGTCCCTGTCACGATTCGGCCTGAGTTCGAAATTCATTTCATCCATCATGAAAAATAACTATCTGTGGGAAAAGCCACTCACCCACATCTGCAAGAAAGGCGCTGACATAAAAGTCAAGGATTTCATGCACACGCCCGTTGAAGGGGAATATGTCAATGAAGATGCTTCCCTGGAGATGGCCTGCCATCAATTGGTGCTGGGGCACCATCAGTCTCTGCTCGTGATCCGTGGAGACGACATTATTGGCATTTTGAGATTGACGGATGTATTTAACGCCATCTTTCAAACCATGAAAACCACCTGCGGCCTTTAACATAATAAATAGGGCACTTAATTCCGCCTTGACTATTTCATGAATACAAATCAGACGGAGGGTTTAATACATGTCGAACGACATCACCGCAGCCGATGAACAATCAAAAATTAACTGGACCAAAATTATTTTTCTTCTGGTAGGGGTTTTTCTGTTTATTATTGTCTACACGTCTTCATCCTGGCCCGATGCCGTGGACCCCATGGGAAAACATTTCCCTTTAAGCAAAGAGGCAAAAGGTGCATTGGCGGTCTTCCTGCTGGCGGGCACCTGGTGGGTGTTTGAAGTGGTGCCCATCGGAGTCACCAGTCTGGCCATCGGTGTTCTTCAAGCCATGTTTCTAATCCGGCCCGCAAAGGTGGCTTTTACGGATTTTATGGTGCCGTCGGTCATGTTTATTTTTGCATCCATCGTCATCGGTCTGGTCTTCACTAAAGTGGGGTTAACCAAACGGCTCGCCTACAAAATGTTGATCGTCGTGGGGGAAAAAACAAGCATGATTTATCTGGGCTGTTTCGTCGTAACCGCGGCCCTGACCCACATCATGGCCCATACGGCCGTGGCTGCAACCATTTACCCGTTGCTCATATCCATTTACGCGCTTTATGGCGAAGGGAACAAGCAAACAAAATTCGGTAAAGGCCTTTTCATCGGGATGGCCTATGTGGCCGGTGCCGGTAGCATTGTGACCCTGCTGGGGGCCGCCAGAGGGGCAGTTGCCTTAGGTTTTTACACTGACGTGGTTGGCAAAGAGGTCAGTTTTTTTGAACTGAGCTACTACATGTTCCCCATTGGCTGGCTCATGACCTTTCTACTTTGGGGATTTTTCATGGTTGTTCTGAAACCTGAAAAGAAGGTAATCCCCGGTTTAAGAGAAAAAGCAAGGCAGTTAAACGCTGATCTGGGGGCCATCACCAAGAAGGAAATCCTGGCTGCGGTGATTGTATTCGGTTGTATCCTGGTCATGAGCCTGCGATCTTTTATCCCCGCACTTCAACCCATCAACAAGACGGCCATTATCCTGGTGTCCACCATTCTGTTCTTTATCGTCGGCATCCTGGATGTGGATGACCTTGAAGATATCCCCTGGAATATTATCCTCTTGTTCGGCGGGGCCATGAGCATCGGCTTCTGCCTGTGGGATACGGGAGCTGCCAAGTGGCTCGCCGTGAACTGGCTTGCCATGTTCAAGGAAGCCTCCTGGTTTGTTTTTGTCATGAGCATCGCCTTTTTCGTGATGATGATGACCAACTTCATTATGAACGTGGCTGCCATCGCCATATCGCTTCCCGTGGCCCTGGTCATTGCGCCCTACCTGCATGTGGCACCCGAGGTGATCCTGTTCGCCTCCCTGGTCGTCGCGGGGATGCCTTTTCTCTTGCTGGTAGGCGCGGCCCCCAATGCCATCGCATACGACTCAAAACAGTTTTCCACCGGCGAGTTTTTTCTATACGGAATTCCCGCCAGCATCCTGTTAATGATTGTGACGGGAATTGCTGTTTATGTCATCTGGCCCCTCATGGGAATGCCGGTAACAACACCATAACCGGGAAAAACGTGCTCTTTGCCGTTTAAAAATGGCCCAACATAAAGAAAAAACCAGCGCATATTACCATTTATTAACCCGAAATATGCTGCTGACCATTATCATCGTTTCAATTTTGCCGATGATTTTGGTCAGCAGCATTATCCTCTATCAATTTGATATTTCCGACCACAAAAATGTCCAGGCCCACCTTGAGGAACTGGTTCTTAAACACAAGCAGAATATCGACAGCTTTCTGAAAGAAAAGCGGGGAGATATCCGTTTACTCGCCAAAACATTTTCCTATGAGGAGTTGACCGATACCGATTTTTTGAAAGACCGGCTCGAGCTTCTGCAACAGGTTTACGGCCCGGTTTTCGTTGATCTGGGCGTTGTCAATTCACGGGGGCTCCAAATTGCCTATGCCGGCCCCTTTAACCTGGGAAAAGCGCTTTATTCTTCAGCAGAATGGTTTCAAAAAGCCATGGAAAGCGATTATTTTAAAAGTGACGTTTTCCTGGGACTTCGGGGTCTGCCCCATTTCATCATTGCCATGCGGGAAAACCATGACGGAGAGCAATGGATTCTAAGGGCCACCATCGATTTTGTCGCATTTAACAACCTGGTGGAAAAAATCCGAATCGGCGAGACGGGATTTGCATTTATTCTCAATAAGAAAGGAGAATTTCAAACAAAACCGCTTGTTGACCTGGTTCCGGATAAGGAACCCTACACCACTTTTCTCAGTCAAACAAAATCATTTGACAATGGTGTCCGCATCGTTGAAAGGGATGATAATTTTGGGAACAACACCATTTATGCGGCTGCCCCCTTAAAACATGGGGACTGGCTTCTGGTCTATCAACAAAAGGCATCGGACGCCTTTTCCGATTTGAGAAGCGCCATCAAAACAGCCCTGATGATCATGTTTATTGCCATTATACTGGTTGTGACCATTGCTTTTGTGTTGACCAACAAGATGGTGCATCGTATTGAACAGGCGGACAAAGAAAAAGAGATGATGAATGAGCAGGTTGTTGAGACCGGCAAGCTTGCCACTGTTGGAGAGCTGGCCGCGGGCATTGCCCATGAAATCAACAACCCCGTGGCGATCATGGTGGAAGAGGCCGGCTGGATTGAAGATCTTCTGACGGAAGAGGATTTCAAGGACGGTGAAAACCTTGGGGAGTTCAAGCGGGCGCTACTACAGATTCGAACCCAGGGACGTCGCTGCAAGGAAATCACCCATAAATTGCTCAGCTTTGCCCGAAAAACAGACTCCCGCCTTCAGGAAGTTCAAGTGAATGAAATGATCGCGGAAATGGTCATTCTCTCCGAGCAGCGGGCCAAATACAGCAACGTCACGGTCGAAACCAAACTTCAGGAAGATCTGCCCACCATTCGGGTTTCCCAGAGTGAACTTCAGCAGGTCTTGCTCAATTTAATCAATAATGCCCTCGACGCCATGGAGAAGACCGGGGGAAACTTAGATATATCCAGCCGTCGGGAACAGAACGGCATCATCGTGGGGGACCATATCATCATCGAAATTTCAGATGACGGCCCCGGCATCCCGTCGGCCAATCTCAAGCGCATTTTCGATCCGTTTTTCACCACCAAACCGGTAGGGAAAGGTACGGGTCTGGGCCTTTCCATATGCTACGGTATCATCAAGAAAATGGGCGGAAATATCGAAGTCAAAAGTGTCGTTGATGGTGGAACGACCTTCAAGGTAAAAATGCCCTTGTCCAAAAAGGAAGAGGGCGCTGACAGCTAATTTTATATTTCAATTGGAATTCCGACGCTTAAAATGCTAAATTACGCTATGGATGGAATAAATGAGGAGAAAAGGTTATGGCAATAGCAAATGTGCTTTTGGTGGATGATGAAGTTCCTTTCGTGGAAGCGATGACCCGGCGTTTAAACAAAAGAGATGTCAATATCGCCACGGCATTCAGCGGTTCCGAGGCTTTAGATGTTCTTTTAGAAGACACCGGCATTGAGGTGATTGTTCTGGATGTGAAGATGCCTGGAATGGATGGGATTGAAACCCTGGCTGAGATCCGGAAAAAATTCCCCCTTCAGGAAGTGATCATGCTGACCGGCCATGCCACCGTGGAAACCGGTATAGAGGGTATGAAACTGGGCGCTTTCGATTACTTGATGAAACCTTGTGATATGGACATACTCATCGAAAAAGTAAAGGCGGCGGCGGCGAAAAAAAGAAAGCATGAAGAAAAGATCATTGAAGCGAGGATGAAGGAAATTACTTCCCGACGCGCTTAGGTCCATTATTTCTCACGCAAAGACGCCAAGTTTTGATAGCCGTTTTTTCTGTTTCTTTGCGTCTTGGCGGCTCTGCGTGACACCTTTCAGTTTTAGTTTTTTCAAGCCAAGGCATTGATGATGCGAAGCGGCAATCCAAAATCTCTTTTAATGCCAATCCTGATCCTTTGCTTTTTTCTTTGCACATTCGAAGGAGTCTCCTGGGGTAAACTGGGAAAAACAACGGATAGCACCGAGGCTGAAATCCGGCGGCATTGGAAGGCGTTTTCCGACAAAAAAAGATCCGCCCGGGTTAACGGCAATTATCCGTACATGGACTGCTTTTCGGATGCGGCCAGAAAGTACAACCTGCCGGTCCCCCTGCTGGTGGCCATGGCCCGGGGGGAATCCGGTTTTGATCCTGATGCCCGCAGTCACAAGGAATGCCTTGGCCTCATGCAGATCAAATGGCCAGGCACTGCCAATGATCTGGGTATCATGCACCGGGAGGATCTCTTCAACCCGGCCGTCAGTATTGATGCCGGCGCCCGATACATGTCATGGCTTGTGGATCAATTTGACGGTGACCTGTTCCTGGCGGTTGCGGCTTACAATTACGGTCCCAATGCCATCAGCCCCAAACGACGGGTTCCTTCGGGCGCCAAATGGTATGCGGCCTATATCTTCCGGCATTTAAAAGTGGTGCTGTCCAAACCCTACGTGAAAGCCCACAGGGAGCTTATCATGCGCTTTGAATCCTTTGATGAGGCAGCGGGCTTTGCCTCATACCTTGAAAGAGCGGTTGAAGCGCTTCCCCTTGAAATCCAGGCCGGCAAACATCAAACCTACAATGTTTACGTCACCTACAAAACAACCGACCAACGGGACAGCTATTTAAAAAATATCAAAGAAAAAACCGGAATTAAGCCCTCCCGAAAGGGGATTTGACCCAGTGTGAGGAAATGCTGTAAGCTTACTGCAATTCAGAAATAATGTGCCACAGATGCTTCCCGTAGAACACCATCCAGCCCACCAGAATAAAAAGACTCAACCTGAACATTCTGAATAATGACGCAACAGCCGCCAGACCCGCACCCAGGAGAATCATGGCATAGGGACGATCCTTGGTAACACCCGGCGTGCCTTTCTGTTTAAATGTTTCAACTCCGCCCTTTCCTTCCTTTTTACGCTTTTGAGCTTCACCTTCAGCACCATATCCCGGGCCATAGCCACCGCCGGCGCCACCAGCAGGATATTGATATCCATACTGTTGCTGGGCGGGGCCATAGCCGACACCGCCCGCACCCGTGCCCGGGGATACCTCGCCATACATATAAATCCGTTGTACGGCCTCAGGCGCATCTTTCGGAGCATATGGATACATGAAACGGGCCGCATCCGCTTCCAACTGAAGGGTGTATTCAAGCTCAAAGGAGTCGGCCAACCCCGTGGGATGCACGTGGACAGGTGCCATCAGTTCTTCGGGATACCGGTATTTTTCACCTTCTTCCTTTGGAATAGCGGGCGGCGGTTTCGGTTCCGGCGGAGGCCCCTTGTAATCAAAGGGCCTTTCCTGAAATACAGGCATTTCCCGAGGAACCTGGTGTGGAGGAACATCCCACCGATGCAGATAGGCACCATAGGAAAAAATAAAGGTATTGATGGGAATTTTAGTACGGTCTTCTTCGGGCGGCAGTTCTATGGCCTCTTCACTTGTTCTGGGCGCATCGACCTCACCAAACAGCAGGTCCATGGCCGAAATTTCATCGTCTAAATCATTCAGGACCCCAAAAAACGGTGAATCGGGAGCGCCATTCCGATATTGGAATTCCGGCCATATTCTGGGGCGATCGCCAATGGGACCGGCAGCGGCCTGAAACACCCAAAAAAAAGCCGTCATGAAAAAAATCGCTATAACCCCTTTCCTCATGGTTTCTCCGGCTGAGATCTCTCTTTAAATAACAAACCGCACCCTGATTATTCTTTTTGTGCGTTGGCTTTTTGGATAAGATTTTGGGCGATTGTAGATTCCTCCGGCGTCAATCCAAGCTTCAACGCTTTCTTGAATG
>JAERTK010000169.1 GCA_016844935.1 Desulfobacteraceae bacterium
TGAGAATGATCAGACTATTTGAGGGAAAAATCGCTTGAATTTTGCATGGTAGGTGAGGTTTGTGAACGGAGTTCCCTCACTTACTGCAAATAAGCCCGCAGGGAACTCCTGCTGTTAACTTACCATTAACAGGCAGGAAAATGATCTTAGAATCCATCAACAAAGTCAAGCTATACCGTCTCCTTTTCTCTTTTGATGAAGGTTTAGCGAAGGAGAAACGAGCTCATTCATGCCCATTTTGCGGCGCTCCTCTCCACACCTCCAACTACAAACGAACGCCCAGGGGTGGTCCTGACGATATTCCGGAGATGTTTTCCATTCGTCATAGTCTGTGTTGCTCTGCTGAAAACTGTCGTAGGAGAGTTCTCCCTCCCTCTTTAAGATTCTGGGATCGCAAGGTGTACTGGAGTATTGTCATCCTGGTAACAGTCGTTTTGCAGCAGGACCGAACTGAAGGGTATAGTGCCGGCAAGATTATAAAAATGGTTGGCATATCCCGCCATACCTTGAAGCGTTGGATTCATTATTTCAAAGAAGTTTTTCCGGAAACCGAGAGGTGGAAACGAATCCGAGGACGTATCGGTGCCGAGGTTGACATAGGTCAAATACCTTCATCGATAATTCTGTTTTTCATTGAGCGCTCCGGTTCGGCAGAAAAGGCACTGACCAGCTTTCTTCAGCTGTTTTCAGGAGGTGCCGACGTGTTTTAAGCACGATAAATAGGGGAGTGATTCTCTCCCGCAAAAGATGGAGAGTGTTGCGCTCTTTGAGGATAAGATAATCTGCAATTCTGAATTTTTTCTTTTTCTATTAACGTATACGGGGTTGCAGATATGGCTTCATATGAAAGAAAGGGACTGGCCTGCTGGGCTCAGTTCCGGTTCTCCATCATTGGTGGGTTGCTGGCTAGTCCGCCTGAGAAAGGAGAGTTGAAAAAAGAACTTGAAAAACTGGCCGGTCAATCCTACCGGCACCCTACAAATAACAAATGGGTCACTTTCAGCTTTTCCACCATTGAGCGGTGGTACTACAAAGCCTTGTCCAGTGATGATCCGATGTCTGTTTTAGAAAGAAAGATCCGTCAAGATGCCGGTTCTAACAAAGTGATGAGCAGTGCTTTGGTCAACGAGTTGAAAAAACAGTACAAACTTTTTCCCCATTTCAGCTATCAGCTTCATACAGATAACCTGAAAGCCCTGACAGAAGAACAGCCCTGGCTGGCTCCCGCCCCTTCCTATTCCACAGTACTCAGGCGGATGCAAAAAAACGGCTGGATCAAAACCAGGATTAAAGCAGGACGCAAAACCGATGGGCAGCTGAAGGCTATAAACAGATTGGAGCAAAAAGAGGTCAGGGGATTCGAATCCTCATATGTGCACTCCTTGTGGCACCTTGATTTTCATAGTGGCAGGCGGGTTGTGGACAACCATGGAAACTGGTACACACCAAAAGTCCTGTGCATTCTGGACGACCGCTCCCGGCTCTGCTGTCATATCCAGTGGTATCTGAACGAAACCGCAGAAACTTTGATTCATGGACTCTGTCAGGCCTTCCATAAAAGAGGACTTCCCAGAAGCCTGATGAGCGACAACGGCGCTGCCATGACCAGCTCGGAGTTTGAAAACGGACTTTCAAAACTCTCCATCAAACACGACAAAACCCTCCCGTATTCTCCTTATCAAAATGGGAAACAAGAATCCTTCTGGGGGCAGCTCGAAGGCCGATTAATGGCCATGCTGTCTAATGTGGAACATCTGACACTGGAGTTTTTAAACGAGGCCACCCAGGCCTGGGTGGAACAGGAATACAACAAGTCCGTGCATGAAGAAACCGGTCAACCCCCTTTGGAAAGGATGTTGAAAGGGCCCGATGTCAGCAGGCCTTCCGTCAGCAATGATATCCTGCATTTCAGTTTTACCACAGTTGCATCTCGCTCCCAAAGAGTGAGCGACGGCACACTTCAAGTCAAAGGAGTTCGCTTCGAGGTCCCTTCCCGTTTCAGGCATATCAAACGCCTTACTGTCGGCTATAAATCCTGGGATCTATCCACGGCTTACCTGGTCGACGGGAGGACAGGGGACAACCTGGGACGTATCTTTCCCCAGGACAAAGCCAAAAATGCGGCCGGTGGCAGAAGAAGCCTGGAGCCGATTCAGCCAATCGAACAAGAAGAGGCCTCAACTGAGCCCAATACAGAAACGATCCCACCGTTGTTGCGCAGGCTCCTGTCCGATTATGCCGCTACAGGCTTGCCGCCTGCTTATCTGCCTCGGGAGGAGATAAACACCGAAGAAATCAATGATGAAGATATTTTTTAATCAGGAGACATGATGAACCAAAAGAAACTGCTTGCCCTTTACGGACTGAAATGGAACCCGTTTTTACCGGATATCCCGGTAGAATCCCTCTGGCAACCTCCATCCCTGCAAGACTTTGTCTTTCGACTGGAAAACCTGGTGATGGACGGCGGTTTTGCCTTGATCACCGGCGAGCCGGGACTGGGAAAATCGAAACTGCTGCAGCTGCTATCAAACAAGTTGAGTCAAATCGAAGATGTCAAGGTGGGTGTGATGGAACGTCCTCAAAGCTCTCTGGCTGACTTCTACCGGGAACTGGGATCTTTGTTCGATGTCAATCTGACCCCCGCCAACCGTTATGGTGGTTTCAAGGCTCTCAGGGAACGCTGGAACGAGCACATCAAACGCACCTTGTTCAGGCCGCTGCTGCTAATCGATGAAGCCCAGGAGATGGATTCTGTGTGCATGAACGAACTCAGACTGCTGAGTAGTGCCCATTTCGATTCCCGGTGTCTGTTGACCACCATCATCTGTGGAGATACCACGCTTCCGGGCAGGTTCCGGCAAAGCGATCTGGTTTCCCTGGGCAGTCGTATCCGGATCAGAAATGTGGTTGAACCCTACCACAGGCATGAGACCATGGATTACCTTGAACATTCCTTGAAAGAGGCTGGAGCCAGTCACTTAATGAGTGCTACGCTGAAAGAGACGCTGGTGGAACATGCAGCTGGAAATCTCAGGATGCTGAACAATATGGCTGCAGAACTCCTGGCTAAAGCGGCCACCGAAGAGCTGACTCAAATGGACGAAAAGTTGTTTTTATCCATCTTCACTCAGGGAAAACCCTCTTCAAAACGAAAGAAATACCAATAACCCAACTCTTTTGACAACCTTCAATGGTCTCGTTCTCCGAAACGAGACCAGCTTGTTTATAGTTCCGTTTTTTTTATCCTCTATTTATCGTGATCGGTCCCTCAAACAACGTGACAAAAATATCTTTAGACCCGCCCCTTATTTATCGTGACTGAATGACCATCAATTATCGTGATTCGTCTCATCCAAATACTATATGTTGATTTCGTTTTGAACTGAATTATAGAATGAATAAATTACCCCGCTGCAAGCGGACAGGGTATTCTGAAAAGCGCGGAAACACCCCAAGGAACGGGGTATTATACCCAATGCTTCGCAATAAAGTTGTACAAAGGATCTCTAC
>JAERTK010000170.1 GCA_016844935.1 Desulfobacteraceae bacterium
TTTCCTCCTTCAGACGCCGGACTTCGAAAACCCGCGCCATTTTCGCCTGCATCGCCTCCGGCTCGAAAGGCTTCTCCAGAAAGTCCAGGGCGCCGGCCCGCATGGCCGCAACCGCATCTTTGACCCCGCCGTGTCCGGTCAGGAGAATCACTTCCGTTTCCGGATATTTTTCCCGTATGCGCCCGAGCAGCTCCAGGCCGTCCATGCCCGGCATTCTCAAGTCCGCGACCACCGCCTCAAAAGGGGCGGCTTCCATAAGCCGCAGCGCCTCTTCTCCCGTTTCCGCGGTCTCGACGCGGTACGGTTCCCGGGAAAAGATCCGCTTCAGGGAGATGAGAAGATTGGGGTCGTCGTCCACCAGCAGGAGCGAGAATCCGGTAGGGGGTCTTCTGGAATTCATGACGTCTCCATTTTTCATGGGCCTCATTACGATCATTCGGCACAAGGTCTACCATTTTGAGAGAGCGTTTACAAGCTTGATTCGCCTTTCGGCCGTATTTCATCCTTTTTTTCGCCGTATATCCGGGAATTCGCCGGGCCGTAGAATATGGCACGTTATTTGCTGGTGAATATTGTGATGCCGCGATCGCGCTTGCGAATCGAGGATTTTTCGAAAGATATTTTCGCGGTAAAGGTCAACCCGGTGATAAAGGGGGAATTCCATGAAATCACACGCAGGGCCGACCACCATTATGGTGGTCGATGACGAGCCTTTTGTCATCCGTTCCCTTGAACGGGTTTTCGGGGTGAAGCGTTATCATGTTCTGACGGCCGAGAGCGGGAGCGATGCGCTGCGCATCCTCAAAACAACCGATAAGCCGGTGAGACTTATTATCGCCGACCAGCGGATGCCCGGGATGACGGGTGACGTGTTTCTGGAACGGAGCATGGCCTACTTCCCGTTTGCCGTGCGGTTCTTGCTGACCGGTCACGCGGACATGGCGGTGCTGACCAAAGCCGTCAACAGTGGGGGGATTCACCGCTACGTTTCGAAACCCTGGAACAGCGACGATCTGCTGCGGGCCGTGGAAAAGTCCCTTGCGCGGCAGGACGCGCTGTTGAAGGGGGAGGCGGCGTTGTATTCCAGGGGGGAGGACATGCGGAAGTTCAAGGAATTCAACCAGGGCACGGAAGCGTATGTTTTCCGGGGTGAGGATCCTTTCCGGCTCAACCTCGATGATTGAAGGGGCTGACGACATGTACCCATAAGAGCATCAATCAAAATGAAAGGCCTCGGACGGTGCTCCTTTCATTTTGATATATCGGTGGGAGGCCGAGAGGCCGTGTTTCGAGAAGGGCCGGCCACATGCGGCATTGAATTGAAACGGGAATTTTTTCCCGGCATGATACGTGCATTTTAAACCGTGCATGGAGTGACCCATGGGGAAACTGAGTGCGAAATCGCCGGTTCCATTGAAACCGGGTTCCGAAGGTGAAAAAAACGCGATGGGCGTGAGTACTCCCAAAACGGCATGGATGAGCGCCCTGGTCCTGGGGGACCGGGGAAAACCGGAAATCGGAAAAGTGGTGGGGCTGCTGAAACCGCATTTTTCCCGGGTGGATGTCCTGGCTCGAAGCACAAAATGGACCCAAGGCCTCGGGGACCCGGCGCTGCTGATTTTGACGGACACCCTCCCGGCCGAGCCCATGGCCCCGGTCGTATGCAAGGAACGTTTTCCGGAGGCCGGCCTGTTCGGGCTCTTTCGGGTCATCGACACGTCCACGGAACTGAAATTCAGGAGTGCGGGAACCCTTTTTCTGGGTTCATACGAAACGTTTTACGCGTATTCAGACGCTATCCTGGCGTCATTTTTTACGGGGGCCGGCCGAAACCGTCAGCCCGCCGAACAAACCAATGGAGGGTCAAACCAATGAAAACGAACGTGCGTTTTTTGCCGTTGATGCTTACGGCCGTCATTTTGTTGTTACTGTCCGCCGGCCGCCCGGCTTTTTCCGGGGACTCGGCCCGGGTGAAGGAGCGCGGCGTGCTCAGGCATCTGGGTGTCCCCTACGCCAATTTCGTCACCGGGGCGGGGGACGGCATGGATGTGGAGCTGATGAAGGGGTTCGCGGACTTTCTGGGGGTTCGTTACGAATATGTGCGGACCTCGTGGAAGGATGCCGTCGGGGATCTCACGGGAAAGCGGGTGAAGGTCGCGGGTGAGGATATCCGGGTGATCGGGGAGGTCCCCGTCAAGGGGGACGTCCTCGCCAATGGTTTCACCATTCTGCCCTGGCGGAAAAAGATCGTCCTTTTTTCCACGCCCACCTTTCCCACTCAGATTTGGGTGCTGGCGCGGGCGGATTCCCCCATGACGCCCATTCAACCCACAAGCGACATCCGGAAGGATATCCTGGAAGTCAAGAAACAATTGAAGGGCCGAACCGTTCTGGGCATGGCGGACACCTGCCTGGAGCCGTCTCTTTACGGGGTTTCCGAGACGGGTGCAGTGGTCAGGATGTTTCAGGGGCGCCTCAACCAGCTGGCGCCGGCCGTTTTGAAGCATGATGCCGAAGCAACCCTGCTGGATGTGCCCGATGCCCTGATCGCCCTCGAAAAATGGCCGGGTCAGGTGAAAGTGATCGGCCCCCTTTCCGCGGAGCAGGGGATGGGGGTGGCGTTCGCCCGGGATTCCCCCGAGCTCTTGGCCGCCTGCAACCGCTACCTGGAAAAGTGTCGAAAGGACGGCACCTATCTGAAACTGGTGCGGAAATACTACCCGGCGGTATTTGCATACTACCGGAATTTTTTCGAAAAGAGTCCATGAAGGCGTCACGCACACTCCTGAACCGATCCGGAACCCGCACGGGCCTCGCCGCGGCCGCCGCCCTGGTGGGGTACATGGTGTTTTTGATCATCGCCAGCTACTCCTCCCAGGTGGCCCTCAGGCAGGCCGAGGTGGACCGGTTTGTGAACAGGGAGCGCGGCCGGGCGGAGATTCTGAGCCGCTTTTTTGCGGAAAAACTGTCGGAAATCGAGGGGCTGGCGGACGGCAGGGCCATTCGGGTCTATTTTGAAAACAAAGCGCTGGGCATGACCATGACCTACGGTTTGAAAGCGTCCATCATCGGTATTGAAAACCGTTTTGGAAAATTTCTGGCGGAAAGGGCGTCGGACGAAGCGAATGCATTTGACGCCCTCGTTCTGGTGGACGGCAAAGGGGCCTTCCTCGCGCGGGCGGGGAAATTCGACGAATTCGAAGCGGTTCGCATGCGGAACCGCCCGCCGGCCCTGAAACCCCGGAAGACGGTCATCCTCACGGATGGTCCAACGTTTTCCAATCAGGCGGTGATTGCCGCACCCTGCCGGTTCAAGGGGGCGCGGGTGGGGGAGGTGCTGGCGTGGATGGATCTCGGCAGGGTGCGGGAGCACTTCCTCCGGCCCCCGGACCCGAAGATGAAACGGGCGCTGGCGGACCGCCTTGAATTGGGCGGGGCCGACGGTTTTAAGACCCTCCCGGCCGGGAACGGTTCGGAGGAAGTCCTCAGCTGTACCGTGCCGGTAAAGGACACCCCCTTTTCGCTCGTCTCCAGCGCCCCCGTGTCCGTGGTTTATCACGAGACCCAACCCGGAAGGCTGTTGCTGGCGACGGCCGCCCTGGGGGTCCTGATACTGGGAAGCGCCGCCTATTTTGTCAGCGTGAACACCCGGAACCGGGTACTCCAGGGCCGCCTGGCCGAGGCGGCGGCCCGTGAGACGGAGATCGCGGGAAAAAACCGGGAATTGGAGCGGTACCGCCGGAATCTGGAAACCATGGTGGAAGAGCGGACCCGTCAGCTGGAAGAAACCCAGAAGGAACTGCTGGTCCAGGCCACCGAGGCGGGGCGGGCGCAGATGGTCAAGGTGATCCTTCACAATATCGGCAACGCGGTGACGCCCGCGGTGGTGCATGTGAAGAAGATGAAAGAGGACGGCCTGGGAAAACTGATCGGTTACCTGGACGAGACCTGGCGGGACCTCGAAGGTCATAAACGGCATTTGACCCGTTACGTGACAAAAGACCCGCGGGGCAGGGAGGTGGCGGCCTACGGGGCGTCCCTGATCAGGGAACTCCATCAGTACAACGCCGGCCGCCTGGAGGCCCTTGACACGGTGGACGCGGCCTTTTCCTACGTGGGGGAGATCCTGGCGCTGGAGCGGTCCTATGAGGACACCGGCGTTCTCATACTGGAGCGTCTGGACCTGAACCGGGTTGTGGTGGATGCCCTGACCATGCAGGCGGCGAGCGCGGAAAGCCGCGACATCCGCGTCACACAGGAACTCTCCCCGGACCCGGTGATGCTCAAATTGAACCGAAACCGGCTCATGCAGACCCTGGTGAACCTCATTCGGAACAGCTGTGAGGCCATGGACCCTCTCGATCCCGCACACGCCCCCCGCGGGATCGTGGCCAGGACATTTCGGGGCGACGGCCATGCGGGGTTTGAAATCTCGGACAGCGGTATCGGCGCTTCCGAGGAGGACCGGAAGGACATTTTTGAATTTGGTAAAAGCGGCAAGGGTTCGTCCGGTTTCGGGCTGAGCTACTGCCGTGAATTTGTGGAGGGAAGCGGGGGGCGGATCACCTTTGAAAGCCGTGGCCGCGGAAAAGGGGCCATGGTGCGGGCCGTCTTTCCCGTTTATGAGGAGACCCTATGAAAAAGATGCTGAAAAACCGTTTGAAGACGGAAAAGCCCGGAGGGACGGGGGCCGATTTCCGGACCTTTTTCGATCTCAGCCCCGACTTTCTTTTTGTCCTGAACATGGCGGGCGACATCGTGCTGGCCAACCGGACGGTGCTGCGGGTTCTGGGTTACGAAGCGGAAGAACTGAAAGGGATGCCGGTTCTGGGGCTTCATCCCGAGAACCGTCGCGGGGAGGCGGGGCGGATCATCGCGGAAATGGTGGCGGGCCGGCTGGACCGCTGTCCCATACCCCTCCTGGCAAGGGACGGCCGGGAAATCCCCGTGGAGACGCGGGTCATCACGGGCCGTTGGGACGGCGCCCCCTGTCTTTTCGGGTACAGCCGGAATCTCACCGAGTTGAAGCGATCCGAGGGAAAATTTCGTTCCGCCTTTGAGTCCGGCGCCGTGCTCATGGCCATTTCGAGCATGGCCGAGGGACGGTTCGTGGACGTGAACAGGGCCTTTTGCGCCACTCTGGGATACGAACGGGACCAGGTCATCGGGAAGACGTGCAGGGAACTGGAGTTATTCACGGAGCTGTCGACGCGGGAGGAATTAGTCCGGGAACTGGCCGACGGCGGCCGGGTCCGCGAACGGGAGTTGACCGTTATCGACGCCCGCGGGCGGGTGCTCTACGGACTGTTCAGCGCGTCCCCTCTGAAATCGAGCGCCGGTGAGGACCACCTCCTCACCTCCATGACGGATATAAGCGAACTGAAGGAGGCCCGCCGGCGGCATCGGGAGAGCGAGGCGCGGCTGAAGCTGGCCCTGTCGGGCGCCGGCTTGGGCACCTGGGACT
>JAERTK010000171.1 GCA_016844935.1 Desulfobacteraceae bacterium
GGATGTGGGGGTCGCCGGCGGGCGAGGGCAGGGGATCCTTTTTAAGAAGGGAGAAGTGGTTCGAAAAATACCCGAGGAACAGTTGGCGGAGGTGCTGATTGCCGAAGTGAGGCGAATTACGGATTGAGATTTTCCTGCCCCCTGACAACTGCACCCTGACAACTTTATAAAAATGATTTAGACAAAGGAGAACACCAAAAAACATTATGCGATATTCCAGCTATTTTATTCCCACGCAGAAAGAAGTGCCGGCCGATGCCGAGATCATCAGCCACCAGTTGATGGTCCGGGCCGGTATGATTCGAAAACTGACCTCAGGCATTTACACCTATCTTCCCGTAGGTCTCAGGTCCATACGGAAGGTGGAGAATATTGTCCGGGAGGAGATGAACCGGGCAGGGGCCATCGAGGTCCTCATGCCCGCCGTGCAGCCGGCTGAATTGTGGCAGGAGAGCGGCCGGTGGGAATATTATGGCCGTGAGCTGCTGCGCTTCAAGGACCGCCACGATCGGGATGCCTGCATGGGACCCACCCACGAAGAGGTGATCACCGACCTGGTGCGAAAAGAGATTCACTCCTACAAGCAGATGCCCATCAACCTTTACCAGATTCAGACCAAATTCAGGGATGAGATCCGCCCCCGTTTCGGGATTATGCGCGGGCGCGAGTTCATCATGAAAGATGCCTACAGTTTTGATGTGGACGAGGCAGGGGCCAACCGCAGCTACGAGGCCATGTACGAAGCCTATGACCGGATCTTTCAGAGATGCGGGCTGAAATTCAGGGCGGTTGAAGCCGACTCCGGCACCATCGGGGGAAGCTATTCCCACGAATTCATGGTACTGGCAGAGTCCGGCGAGGACCGGATCGTCAATTGCACGGCCTGCGATTACGCAGCCAACCTGGAACGGGCGGAGGTGAAAGAAGAGGATGCGTCTCTACCGGATGCCAACGATTTTGAGCCTTTGGCCCGGGAGGATACGCCAGACCGGCGAACCATTGAAGAGGTCACCGCGTTTTTGAATATTGGGTCTGAGCAATTGGTGAAAACCCTCGTTTATATGGTGGATGAAGGACCGGTGGCGGTATTGATTCGCGGCGATCATGAACTCAATGATGCCAAATTGAAGAATGCGCTGGATGCGCAAACCGTGGAAATGGCCTCGGAGCGACTGGTTGAAGAAGCCACGGGGGCCCCCCTGGGGTTTGCAGGTCCGGTGGGCCTGAAAATCAAGGTGGTGGCGGACAATGCGGTAAAATCAATGGAAAATTTTGTGGTGGGGGGAAACGAAAAAGACCTTCACCTCAGGAACGTGAACCTTGGAAGGGACTTCAAACCAAGCCTTTTTGACGACCTGCGCACCATTGCGCCGGGGGATGCATGTCCCCGTTGTGGCGGTCCCATCGCCTTTGGCAGGGGCATTGAAGTGGGGCACGTGTTCAAACTGGGCGTCAAGTACAGTGAAGCCATGAAAGCGGTCTTCCTAAATGAGCAGGGAAAAGAAATCCCCACCATCATGGGGTGCTACGGCATCGGCATCGGGCGAACCGTGGCGGCTGCCATCGAACAGAACCACGACAAGGACGGTATTGTTTTTCCAATTCCCGTGGCCCCCTTTGAAGTGACCATCCTGCCGCTGCAGATGCATAACGAGCCGGTGGTTGAAGCGGCGTCGGGAATATACGGGGATCTCATGGATATGGGCATCGATGTGCTTCTGGATGATCGGGACGAACGGGCCGGCATCAAATTCAAGGATGCCGATCTGCTGGGGATTCCGGTGCGCATCACCGTGGGTTCCCGGGGGCTGAAGAACGGGGAGGTGGAGGTGAAGCTTCGGTCGGAACCGGACAGTTTCACGGTGCCGCTGGAAGGTGCCGCAGCGGCCATTTCGGATACGGTGAAGGGCCTTTATGATTCGCTTAAATGATATTACCTCGCAGGTCCTCAGCTACCACCCGAAAGCGGACATTGAACTGATCGAAAAGGCCTATGTTTATTCCGCCAAAGTGCACCAGGGGCAGATTCGCCTCTCGGGGGAGCCCTACCTCTCCCATCCCCTGGAAGCCGCCTATATCCTGACTCAGCTCAAAATGGACGTCATCTGTATTGCCGCCGGATTGTTGCATGACGTGGTGGAAGATACCCATGCGGACCTGGATGAAATTACCGAGCTCTTTGGTGAGGAGACCGCCAACATCGTGGATGGTGTCACCAAAATCAGCAAAATCCATTTCAAGAGTTCCAAGCAGCGCCAGGCCGAAAATGTCCGCAAAATGATTCTCGCCATGTCCACCGATATCCGCGTGATTCTGGTCAAACTGGCGGACCGGCTCCACAACATGAGAACCCTGGGTTTTCAGGCGGCGGAAAAACAGCGGCGTATCGCCACCGAAACGCTGGATATCTATGCGCCCCTGGCGGGGAGGATGGGTATCAACTGGATCAAGAGCAGCCTTGAAGATCTGTGTCTCTTTTACCTGGAACCGGAGATTTATGCCAGCATCAAAGATCTCACGGCCTTGCGGCAGGGCGAGATGGGGGGGCTATTGAAGGAAGTCCAGGAGATCCTGACGGATGAACTGGCAAAGGCCAATATTGCCGCCACCATCAAAGGCCGACAGAAACATTTCTACAGTATCTATAAAAAGATGGTCGCTCAGGATCTTGAAGTGGGCCAGGTTTACGACATCCTGGCTTTCCGGGTGATCGTCAACACCATCAAAGAATGCTATGAGGCCCTGGGGCATATCCATTCCATGTGGAAGCCCGTGAGCAAACGGTTTAAGGATTACATCTCCGTTCCCAAGGCCAACATGTACCAATCTTTGCATACCACGGTTTTCGGTCCCGCCAACGAAAGGATGGAGGTGCAGATCAGAACCTGGGACATGAACCGGGTTGCCGAGAGCGGTATTGCGGCCCACTGGAAGTACAAAGAAGGTAAGGCGGCCCGGAAGACCGACGAAAAGCAGTTCGCATGGCTCAAGGAACTGCTCGACTGGCAGAAAAACCTGCTGGACCCCCAGGAGTTTCTGGACACTGTGAAAATGGACCTTTTCCCTGACGAGGTCTATGTGTTCACGCCCACTGGCGAGGTGAAATCCTTTCCCAAAGGCGCCACCATGATCGATTTTGCCTACAGTATCCATTCGGAGGTGGGTGAAAAATGCTCGGGGGCCAAAGTGGATGGCCGGATGGTCCCCCTGCGGGCCCCGCTGAAAAACGGCAACATCGTGGAAGTGATCACGTCCCCGAAACAGCACCCCAGCAAAGACTGGTTGAACTTCGTCAAAACCTCCAAGGCAAAGACCAAAATCAGGCAGTGGGTCAAGACCCAGGGAAAAGACGAAAGTATCAGCCTGGGCAGGAGCATCCTGGAAAAGGCCCTGCAGCAGGAAAGATTGACGGTTCCGAACCTCTTCAAAAGTGAGCAGATCCTGGCCGTGGCCAAAGAGTTTTCTTTTCAATCAGGGGAAGACCTTGTTGCAGAGATCGGTTTCGGAAAAATTTCGGCCACCCAGGTGGTGGGGCGCCTCAGACCCAAACTGGCAGAAAAAGAGGAAAGTCCTCTGGGGCTCGTTGGCAAGGTGGTCAGCCGGCTGACACGACCCAAAGGGGATGCGGGCATTAAGGTGAACGGTATGAGCGATATGCTGCTCCATTTTGCCAATTGCTGCCAACCCCTGCCCGGCGAAAAAGTCCTGGGGTTCATTACCCGCGGAACCGGCGTGACCATTCACAACGAAAACTGCCGGCATATCAAAGAAGCCGATCCCGACCGTTTGGTGGCTGTCTCATGGGAGCCTACAGAAAAAAATAGTTATCCAGCCAGATTGCGGGTTATCACCGTGGAAGGGAAAGGTATCCTGGCGGATATCAGTGCCATCTTCAGTCTGAAAGATGCCAATATCATCCAGGCCGAAGTAAAAACCACGGTGGACAATAAAGGCATCGCCCTATTTACAATTGAGGTGGAAGATTATGCCCAGCTCCAGGACATAATCCGTTCCATCAAAAAGGTGAGACACGTGCTGATGGTTGAAAGACTTCAGGACGCTTGAAAGGTTTTTTTCACGGGCTTTTCAACAAGGCCGGATTTGATACAGCTGGTGCAGGCCTTAATTTTCACCGTTTGACCGTCTTTGACGCATTTGACGCTTTGAAGGTTGGGATACCAGCGTTTCTTGGTTTTATTGTGAGCGTGGCTGACGTTGTAGCCGACAAGCGGTTTTTTGCCACAGATATCGCATACTTTTGACATTTGAATATTTCCTCCCTGCTGAACATTATGATAATCTGTCTTTCTAGCGGTTCCTGATTAAAATATCAAGTACTTTTCTACGTTATTTCACTTTTTTTTCCGTCGATGGAAAGGGATTCGAGCCCTTCACGATTCATCAACCGGATGGTGCGGTCTTTTGTTTCGATGAGGCCCTGCTTGTTCATCCGGGTCAGGATCCGGGAAAGTGTTTCGGGAATGGTTCCCAGCAGGCTCGCCAGTTGTCCTTTTGAAATGTCCAGGGTGACGAAATCGTCCCTTTCCTGTTCCGTCGACAGGTAAAGCAGGTAGGCTGCCAGGCGCGCGGGGACCTCTTTCAGGGAAAGATTTTCCACTTGATTGGTGAACTGCCGAAGTCGCATGGAGAGCACTGCGAGCATGTTCAATGCCAGGGATGGATGGGCTGTAATCAGATTCAGGAATGCGGTTCTCGGAAAAAAGAGGAGCCTTGATTTTCGAATGGTTTCCGCATTGGCGGGGAATCGCTTGCCGGAAAATACCGGCACCTCCCCAAAAGGTTCCCCGGGGCCGAAAACATGGAGGATCTGCTCCTTGCCTGAGGGTGACACCTTGAAGATTTTCACCATCCCTTCCGCCACCAGGTAGAAACCGTTACCCTCGTCCTGCTCCATGAATACCATCTCGCCCCGGGCGCAATTCCTGGAAACCGCCACATCATTGATCTGTTCAAGCTGTTGTTTGGGGAGCCCTTGAAAGATCAGTGCGCTGCCAATAATTTCTAAGTCGCTCGCCATTCAGGTTGACCCCGTAGTATATGATTTGGAAAGAATCGCCAGTGATTTTTGGAAGTGCAAATCTAGCACGTTCCCTCGATCCGGGTCAAATTATTTTGGGGATACCCTTTTTTCATTGAAAAGCAAAGATTTACCTGATATTAAGATAATCCGTGCGAAACAGGGTGAGACTGAATTTTCAGTGGGCATCCGTCAACCGGAATAGAGGTAATGATGGGACTTTGCAGGAGGATATGCACCATGAAAGAGCTGGATACGTTTGTAAAGACTTTTGGTGAAGGTTTGAGGACATTGGCCCAGGGCGTCCACGCCATCGCGGATAAACTGGACAGTTATGCGGGTTCGTCGGATGACGGGAATTTCGAGACGGAGTTTGATGCCGTAGCGGACGACATCGCCCAACCCGAGCCGGTTAAAGAAACCCCGGATGTGGCGGATTCCAAGAAAAAACCGGCGGTTAGTGCAACGGCGTTGGTTTACGAAAAGATCTGTGCCGCCGGGAAATCCATCACAATGGATAAGCTGGGTGAAGAAACAGGCTTTGGCAGGAGAAAATTGAGCAATATCCTTTACCAGCTTAGAAAACAGAAAAAGATCAAAGACGTCAGAAAGGGCGTGTATACAAAGAAATGAGATTGGCACCTTAATTAAAAAAGGTGGCTTGTCTGGCTGCATCTGTTGTTATTCCTGTCTTTTTAAATGTTTTTCCCCAGAGTGGTACCAACCCCCGACCTTTACCGGAGGCCTGATGTTTAATCGGCTTTTTGTGATTTTGGAAATTTAGAAAATTTATGGACGGTATATTATCTGAAAAACATCGTATTGTGCGGCGATCCGTTCGCTCCTTCTGTGAGAGGGAAATCAGGCCCATTGCCGGCGAGATAGATCGAGAGGCCCGTTTCCCCTGGGAAGTGGTGGAAAAAATGGGGAAGCTGGGATATTTCGGTATCCAGGCACCACGGGAACTGGGCGGGGCGGATCTGGATTCCGTCAGTTACGCCATTATTGTGGAGGAGATCAGCAGGGCCAGCGGCAGCCTGGGGCTTTGTGTAACAGTCCATAACAGTGTGGCCCTCTACCCCATACTGGCCTTCGGGTCACAGGCGCAGAAAGAACAATGGGGACCGCCACTGGCCCGGGGTGAGAAAATCGGCGCTTTCTGCCTGACGGAACCCAACGCGGGATCAGACGCATCGGGCATTGAAGCCACGGCCGTGTCCGACAAAGACGCCTGGGTTGTCAACGCCAACAAGGTGTTCGTAACCAACGGCGGTGTTGCGGACATATGCCTCTTGTTCCTTCAAACCAACCCGTCCGGTGACGGCAAACAGATCAGCGTGGTGGTGGCGGAACGGGGAACCGAAGGGTTCGTGGTGGGAGATCTGGAGGACCTGTGCGGCATGCGGGCGAACCCAGTCAGTTCCATACGCCTCTACGACTGCCGCGTGCCGCTCACCAACCTTTTGGGCCGGGAAGGTATGGGGCTCAAGATCGGTCTTGCAAGCCTGGATACCGGCCGGATGGGCATTGCGGCCCAGGCCGTTGGCATTGCCCAGGCCGCGCTGGAGGAAGGGCTCCTGTATGCCCGCCAGCGCCGCCAGTTCAGGGTTCCCATCTCAAAACACCAGGCTATTCAGATGATGATTGCCGACATGGGCACCCTCGTGGAAGCGTCCCGCCTCATGACCTACCGGGCCGCCGCCCTTCGCGATTCCGGAAAGAGATTCTCCCAGGAATCCGCCATGGCGAAACTCTTTGCGTCGGAAGCCTGCTGCAAGGTGACGGATATGGCGGTGCAAATTCACGGGGGATACGGGTATTCCAAGAGCTACCCCGTTGAGCGTTACTACCGCGACGCCCGGGTAACGAGAATATACGAGGGTTCCTCCGAGGTGCACCGGATGGTGATTGCCAGAGGGGTCCTGAAAAAATAATATCTGGTGAAGTAGTAACTGGTGAAATAATAATGGGATTTCATATTGTGGTATGTGTCAAATCGGTCATCCTATCGGTGCCCGGGGAACAGGTGTTTCGAACCGAAGAAACAACAGAGCTCAACCCCTTCGACCGGCCCGCCCTGGAAGCGGCCCTTCTCCTCAAAGCGCTTCATGGCGGCCATGTGACCGCCCTTTCAATGGGCCCCGAATCAAGCCTTTCAGCCCTCAGCGAAGCCAGGGCCATGGGGGTCGATCGGGAGGTCCTCATTTGTGATCCGGCACTTGCCGGTTCAGATACCATTGCCACATCAACGGCTCTTGGGGCGGGTCTTCAGAAGCTCGCGCCCTTCGACCTGGTATTTTTCGGAGTACGGACAGCGGACAGCGATACGGGGCAGGTGGGCCCCCAGACATCGGTGCTTCTCGGGATCCCTTTTGTGAGCATGGTACGGGTCATGGGGTGGCAGAAGGGTATCTTTCGGGTGGAACGGGTCGCAGATCATTTTGTGGAAGCATATGAAGTCCCCGTGCCCGCTGCATTCACCATCCATCCAGGGGCCTTCGAACCCAGGGATGTGGGGCTTTCGGGGATCGGCCGGGCATTCGAATCGGATCGGGTTGAACGCTGGCGTCTGTCGGATCTGGGGCTTACGCCGGCCCAGGTGGGCGATGCGGGTTCCCCCACGCGGGTACTTTCCATAAAGCGGGTTAAAGAAACAAAGAAATGCGAGTTCCTCAAGGGAGAGGCCCGTGAGCAGGCAGACGAACTGATGAAGCGTCTGTCCCACACCGGTGCCATCGGGGCTTGATCAACATATGTCGGATGAAAAAATGAACAATGAAATCTGGGTATTCGGCGATTTGCGGCACGAGCGACTCTTCAGATACAGTCTGAACGTGCTGGCCAAGGCAGGGGCCCTTTCCCGGTCCGTAAACGGAAAAGCGGTGATGGTGTTCCCGGGTGTTCCCGGTGATGACACCCCACCTGCGGACCATGGGGAGTCTGTTCCTTTCAAGAGCGCCTGCGGGGAAGCCTTTTCCATGGGCGCGGATCGCGTCCTGGTTCTCGAAAATGAACACTTCACAACGCCCCTGTGCGATGTTTTCGCGGAGGCCCTGGCGGCCGTGGTGAAACAGCACGCACCCATGCTCACGCTTTTCGCCCTCACGGATTTTGGCCGGGAAATGGCATCCAGGACCGCGCGCATCTGCAGCGCCGGATTGATGGCCGATTGTGTCGATCTTCGCATTACGGATCAGCAGATCGTGGGGCTTTGTCCCGCCTGGGGCGGGGAAATCATGGCCGAAATCACCTATGCCGACGGTCATGGTACGGGGTTTGCTACGGTGCACCCCCAGATTCAGACCCATGATAAAGAAATGCCGGAAGGGGATGGGGCAGAGGGTACGGTTGAACGTATCCCCGTTTGCACAGACCCCGGCGTCAACCGCCCCAGACTGCTTTCCCGTTCCCCCGAACCCGCGGAACACCGCAAGCTTGAGGAAGCCGAGATCGTTGTGGTGGGTGGTGCGGGATTAGGGAACATGGAGGGGTTCGGCCTGGTTCGGGAACTGGCGGCCGCCGTGGGTGGCGAAGTGGCGGGAACCCGGCCCCCCGTGCTGCTTCACTGGGTGGACGAAGACCGGTTGATCGGGCAGACGGGAAAGACCGTACGCCCCAACCTGCTTTTTTCCATCGGGACCTCCGGCGCTGTTCAATACACGGCCGGTATAACGGAATCCAAGACCATCGTTGCCGTCAATCGCGATGCAAATGCCCCCATATTCCAGGTGGCGGACATCGGCATGGTGGCGGATGCCAAAGAGTTGCTGCCGCTTTTGACCGCCCGGGCCAAGCAGGTGGTCATGCGAAAACTGGCCGATGAGTTGTCCCATACCCATGCCGCAACGGGCGAGGCCGGCAGTTTCGGTTCAAAAATAAAGAAGATCCGCGAATCCCGCCAGTGGAGTGTTGAACAACTGGCCAAAGCCACCGGGCAGACGCCGGAATTCATGACCCTGGTGGAATCGGACAAGATGTCACCGCCCGTCAGTTTCCTGCTCCGCCTCGCAGGCGCCCTGGGGGTTGATCCCGGGACATTCCTCAGCAGGGAAGAACAGACCGCCATTCGGGACCAGCGTGCCCAGGCCTTCATCAAGAGAACCCGGAGCTATTCCTACCAGACCCTCACGCCCGGGGCGGAGGAAAGCCACCTTCGAGCGTTCATGGTGACCATTGAATCCCACCACGCCCACAAGCCGGTGGAATACCGGCACGAGGGGGAAGAATTCATCTATGTGATGGAAGGGGACCTGGAATTTGTCCTGGGGGGGAAGCCCCACGTGCTCAAAAAAGGGGAAAGCATCCATTTCAATTCAGATATCCCCCATAAACTGAAAAGCCTTTCCAACGAACCCACCCGTTGCCTGGTGATGTTGTATACGGTATAATCGGGGGTACCCCCCATATGTTATCCTGGTAAATAAGTTGGAAAAATGTAATGATTTTAGGTGAATCCGTTAACCTGTAAAAAAATGGAGGAGATGTGACATGACGACCCTCACAATGGAATTGCCAGAAACGGTTTTTTCAGCTTTGAATGCGGATCCCAAAGAGTTCACACTACAGATGCGTATTGCAGCAGCTATTAAGTGGTATGAGCTGGGCAGGATTTCTCAGAATAAAGGGGCTGAGATTGCTGGTTTATCCAGGGCAGAATTCATAGATGCGCTTTCCGATGCCGGGGTTTCGCCTTTACAGATCACTCCTCACCAATTCCGCGAAGAGTTAGCTGATGCTGATTGAAAAAGTAGTGGTCAACAGCTCGCCATTGATAGTGCTTTTTCAAGTGGGCAGGCTGATCTCTTCCCGCGGCTCTTCAAAGATGTTGTTGTGCCCGAAGCAGTCTATCAGGAGATCCTGGCAGGAAGTGAGGCAGATGCTGCAAAGATTGCTCTTCCTAAAACCCATTGGATTATCCGGAAACGGGTTGAGATAACGCTGCCTGTTGCGGCCTGGAATTTAGGTAGTGGAGAATCGGCGGTAATCTCTTTTGGAATAAATAATAATGGCTACAGGGCGGTTGTCGATGACATGGCGGCGCGTCGATGCGCGACGACATTTGGGATTCCAACCCTTGGGACGGGTGCTATTCTGGTGCTCGCGAAACGCCGGGGTTTGATTGATTCCGTGTCGGATCGTTTGCAACGGATTAAAGATGCAGGATTGTGGTTATCCGATGCAGTTTTTCAGTTGCTCATGGATGAAGCTGGTGAATGAAAAATGAAAATCGATGCCCATTATTACGCGGTTCTCGCTTTCTGCCGCGCCTGCGGGTTTGACAGAGAGAGCGCCTGCACCATCGCTTATGCTTCACAGTTCGTGGATGACGCAAAGATCAATCATGTGGTCATCGAAGGGACCATCCCCCAAGGTGTTCAATACGACACCATCGAAGGAAAGCCGTCATTTTTCAACATGGCCACCTGCCATTCCTACACCCGCATCAAAACCTTCAACTACAGCGCCATGATCAACAACACCGCGGCCTTTCACTTCGTGCCGGGATGCAAGGGGAACCATTTTGTCAAACAACTGCGATGCGCGGAAGAGGGCCCGGTGATTTTGAGCATATTACAGGAAGCCCTGTTGGATGACGATCTCGTCAAGCTGGGCATCGTGCTTCACGCCTACGCGGACACCTTTTCCCATCAGGGTTTCTCGGGTCTTTTAAGCAAGGTGAACGATATCGAACGGGTGCAGATCTTGAACGACTCGGGGATTGTGGTCGACAAGTTCAAGTTTGTCTTGAAGTGGCTAAAGGATGCCGTTTCCGAACGGTTCGACCTGTTGATCCCCGCCTACGGTCACGGTCAGGCCATGGTTTACCCGGATCTACCCTACCTGATCTGGCAGTATGCATACGATTATACCGACGAATTTTCCATGGCACTCAAGTCTTCCGGGACCGTTGACAACAGGGATCGGTTTATGCGGGCCTTTCAGAATATTTCAAAGCATCTGACCCGCTATCTTCAGACGCATGAACAATACCGGGGAAAGAGTATCCGTCTCGATTCCCTTCAGGTGCTCTTCGATGCCCTCCTGGCAAAGAAAATGGATGGGGGCAGGATCCGGAACTGGCAGAAAGCCCTGGTGGAACAGGGCCTTGTGGGCCCCGATGATCAGGATGCCCTTGAATATGACGCGGAACGATGGCTGCATGACGCGTTTTCCAATTTCAACGGTAAGACATTCGATCAGCGAAAGGTGGAGGGCGCAAAGCTGGCCGCCAGTTTCCTTCAATCAAACTGGTACCGGTATTACCGGGCGGTCAGATGGTACAAAAAGCGTTTTTTTCATCACTGCGAAAAACAGGGCCTGGATATCTGTCGTTAGAGCCGTTATTTTTTTCTGAGGCGCTTAATCCAAATCAAGTGCGGCTTTGCACTTATTGCATTTTACAGCCCCCCGGAAAACTTTGTTGCCACATCCCGGGCAGACATAGCGGGTTTCTTCATCCTCAACAAATTTATCTGTGCCCACTTCTCTCCAATATGGAATGGCTCGCAAAATGACTTTTTTGCCCACCGTCATGGGGAAATTATCAATATGCCGGCAAGGAAACTCGTCGCATTGATGACACCCCGTGTACCCTTTTTCTTTTGTACAACCCTTGATTTTGCACTGAGTACAATACATGAAAACGTCTTCAGACAAACAACCTTTGCATTTAATGTCATTCGCTGATAAACCATCGCTATCACCAAGCTTTCCCTTGCCGGGAACACCGCCGCGATAAAGGTCCGCCAATCGTTCTTTAAACTTCAGATTATTATCACGATCTGCCATGTAAATGGCGCAGACGCCACAGTAAAGGCCACAAGGGGCAACTAACACAGGATTTGCTTTCATGGATTGATCCTCTCTTTGCAGTAATGATTAAACTGAGTTTGTTCCAATACATTCTATCTCCGCTTGTGGAAAATGTCGCGAGCATATCACTTACATTTTGAATGGTTAAAACACATCTTGCCGACAACTGCAATCATGATTCCTCAATTTTGTTTGTAAGGGCCTGTTTGAAAATAATATCGTCGCGAGGTTGAGCCTGACTTCTCCTGCCATCGGGTACTCGTTTGAAAGGGACGCCATTGTCAGTGAAAACGGGTATCGGTTGATTCAATAGCTTTTTACTTTTTTACCAGGATCCCCAACCAAAAAAATTATTTAAATAAGATTATTTTTAAGAAATATGATATCTTTCTCGCAAGTGCCACCGTTCGGCTTTAACACATCAGAATAAACCACGTGAGGGATAAAACCCCACAAAGGTTAAAATTTAAAAATGAAAGTTGGGATGGCACTTAACTCGACGGCTTCTCGGATGTACGTGAATCTTTTCTTTACAATCTTGAAAAGTAGAAGAGGATAGGTTGTACATAAGAAAACAACGGCATTTCGGGAAGCCAATAAACTACCAGTGTCCCCATCCTTGAATAAACCCGCTCCCCTTTGACCGTATCTGTCAATCTCATATGCTAGAAGGCAGACAAAGGTATCAACACAACAATCACGACGATTTCTGAAAGAATTGGTCAAAATGATTGAAGCTAGGTCGAGACGCAGTTATACTTCAAGGCCTTCCCTTTTTATCGGCGTGCCAAAATGAGAAAGGTAAACTATGAATGTTCCCTGGATAGGCAATCAGGTCCGGGAAAGAGTAAGCGGGATAAACATGGAGAAGAGATTATTGCTCTATTGAAAACAAATAGTCGGCTATGAGGCCGGGCAGGTCCGTTTTGAGGCTTTACTTCGATATCAATACTGAACGCCCTCCTGTATCATTACTGAAAGATAATAATCAACCGAAACAAAACAAAAGCCTGAATGGTTGCCAAAATTTATCAGAAGTCCAATCCAATTTCCATTTTCGCCAACAAGAAGATGCCACCTTGAGAACCGTTTAGCAATAAATTCGGAGAGGGGTTTATCGGGATAAGGCAAGTATTGTAGAATTAGGATTGAGATATCGTTTTTAAAGATAACGATAGTGCGTTTTATTAAAAAATCTCTTTTAGAATTGAGAATTTATTTCCCTTTTAGTGCCTGCTTTGATTTTATCCACGGTTATTTGTTCTTATCAGCAAAAAACTGTTCGGCAACCCTCTGAGCAATGATGGGGGCATTCCCTCCGGATCGGTTATTGATGAGGATGTTGGTTTCAACGTCATTCTCAGTTGCCTCTTGCATGAAACTGGCTGCCTCACAGACCATCTCGGGTTGAAGCATCCCTCCCACAAGTTTGTCAAACGGATGGGCCTTGGCATAAGCATCTTTATACCGCATTCCTATGGGCGTCATAAGACGAATGATTCGTTGCCTTCCAGAATTGAAAACCCTGCTACCAGCCTTTGCCAGTTGCTTTCTGAGGGTCGGAAGCCACGTCCAGTGGGAAAGTACCTGACCAATTCCATGTTTTTCCAATACCTTAAAGACCGGAAAACTTAAATAGGCTTCAGTCCGAAGCTCAATGTGGTAGCGAGTATCTTCGGGAATGGCTTCAAAGAACCTGTCAAGGTCCTCAGCCATCTCTTTGACTGGGACCCGGTCCTGCTTCCGCTGGTATTCCTGCTCGAATATCATCCCATTAAAGATGGCGCCCAGAATTTCGATGGCTGGTTCATAGAATTGTTTGATGAAGATCTCCGGGTTGAGATAGGTTTCGTTTTCAAAGTATTTACTGCCACGGTATATTTTCTGGGCTGAAATCGCTTGGGGCACCTTTAGGATCGCACGGTCATTTTCCTTCATGTATTGCCGATAACGTTTGAGGATATGAAAGGTCCGAGTCGGTTTACCGTCCTCTGCAAGCAAAGGCGAATAGAAAGTGTAATCAATCTCAAGAACCGGGAAATGCTCAAAATACTCCTCCACACTCTCGACGGGCAGGGTTCTTTCCACGAAGGCTTTCCCGCCGACAGTTTTTGTCCTGCGGCTGATTCTCCCTTCATATCGCTCATTGGTGTAGACTTGGTCAATCCATCCGGCGTACCGGTCGCTGGCTGTACCCAAAAGAATATTGGGAGCCAGGTTGCGGAACAGGAATCGATCTATCCTTTTCGTATTTTTAGCTTTGTTGTTGATAGTCTCGTTCATTGTATTGGTGACATTCTCCGAGTTCTTTGTCTCAATCAACATGCCCTATAAATATTCAGGCAGTCAATAGGAATCAACTGTCCGTACCCGGCATAACTGGTTCAAAGTGATTGAAGGCATCTTGAAAGGCGGCTATACTGGCTTTTTTGATGGGCTTGGTTAAAAATGAAAGGATAAACATGAATGTCCCCTGGATATCCAAAGAAAAAATCGCTCTGAAAGCCCTTGGCCTGATCGAGAATTTCCAGGCATTGGCGGAATATGAGGTCAAGCCGCCGATCCCGGTGCCAGAAACATCGATTGATCTGGAACAACATCTGGAGACCTGGATTGAAAACGATCCGGCACTTGTTCAAGCAGGTCTTGAAATTGTTGGACGACAAATGGCTATTGACGGAGGTAGGCTTGATCTCCTTGCAATCGATCCACTAGGTCGGCCCTGAATTGAGTAAAGCCTCCGGAATTCGCATGTTTCAAATCCTTTTTGGTCTCCATTGGCTTTCTCGATACTATTCATATTAACATTGAATGTGCATTAATTAGCCATGTTGCGAGAATTGACCGGAATATCCTGTTTTTTTGAGCTGGCCAAGGTTGGGAATAGGGAGTTCATGTGGGAAAAGGAGCGCTCATAGTTGCGATCGGCTGTGGCCGTCTGCCTGGGATACTTGAGATCACTGCGAGACACCCTTTTGTTGTTTTTGGTACGATGGGCAGTGAGGTTCTCTCTGCTCTCAGTGCCAAGATTTCGGACTGCACTGCCTCTTCATTCCCGGTCTATTTCTATGAAACCGGATGAATTATTCCACGTCGAGTGGTTGCCGTTGGCAGCCTCCACAAGGTCTGGTTTGAAGTCCCAGAAATTGTTACAGAAGAGGAACTGAAAAAGACTTTCCGAAACTATTTCGGTGCAGAATGGGCCAGCGTTTTGGACACTGTTGATAAGTCTTTTCAATACAACGCTGCCAACAATACGTATTTCGCGGTAAGCAACTTGCGTCCTGTAGAAAACCTAATCCTGGAACACGTTCTAAAAGAGAAAGGCCAGCCGCCGAACATTATTGTGAGCTGACTCCTTTACCCGTCACCTTTCCTCTGATCTCCGCCTATGCCCCTGGGGACAACGCCCAAATCTATTCATCTGGATGTCCCATTCTTCATCGGTATGCACTTTACTACAGAACTACATATGGGTTTGGGTGGAAAATCAACGTATATCTCTCTATGTCATTTTCAAGCAAGCGTCTATTGCGTGCCTACATAGAGCGGTCTAAAATTCTCTTGCGGCGTCTTGAGCGCTGTGTCGATGGTTGCCAGCATGGACAGGCGATCTTCCGGCAACGTACCGTGGACATCCACATAATTCGTATAATGGTCGCTGGTGATGTGGCTGGTGACGTCAAGATTTTCGATGATGTACCGCGTCTCTAAAAGCGTTTCGTGGGGATTCTGGACCTGAAACCGGCCTTTTCGGATCTGGTGAAGCAACAACGTGTTAATTTTCGGCAGGAAGGTGCGCAGTCGAATGAACCTGGGATTGATGGCGTTAAGTGTCTTCACAGTATTTTGAGCGTGGGCGACGCTTTCCTCACGACCGCCAATTCCGAGCATTACATATTCGCTCAATTCGATTCCCGAAGCCACCACCCAACGGCCAGCCGCAATCTGCTCCTCCGAAGAAGACCCCTTCTTAATGCGATGGAGGACCCCATCATCACCGCTTTCGAGCCCCACGTGAATGCGCTTGAGTCCAGCCTCCCTCAATTTTTCAAGGTCCCCCAGCCCCTTTTTGTAAATATACTGTGATGAGCCGTAGACCGTCACCCGCTCCAGCCGGGGAAAAATGCGGTGTGCGTACCGGCAGATGGCAGCTAGGGCCTCCGTCTCCATGGCAATGGTGTTTCCTGCGGGGAAGAAGAGTGTGCAAATATGAGACCCGTATTCCTGGAGGGCCTCATCCATGTCCCGTGTGATGTTTTCCACAGATCGCACCCGGTAAGCCGGCCCCTTTTTATACACCATGCAGAAAGTGCATTTATTGTGGGGGCAACCCACGGTCGCCTGAATCAATAGGCTGTGAGCCTCGCTGGGAGGGCGATAGATGGGACCTTCGTAAAACATTTAACGATCTATTCAAATGATTTTGTCAAGGTTTTCATCAACCTTTTGAATAGCCTTATTCTCAACAGGAATCAAGCTACTGGGAATTGGAATTGATTCATGTTGCCGTCATAGTTGTCCTTTGTGGCCCGTACCTGTACGTTTTGGATGCGTGAAATATCTTGAAGATATCGTGGGTCGAAAGGATTGGCTTATTGTAATTTCATGTTTTGTCTGACATCTTTTTTAGCACTTTTAATCCATAGGGACAAACCGCGGAACAAATTCCACAATTATGTCCCTTATGATACTGAAAATAGTGCTTTTTTTTCCATTGATCACATGCCCGAAAATCCAATATCTCTCTGCGCGGCAATCCAGGATGCCATGCGTTGCTTGACAATGCTTTTGCCGGACAGGCCTCAACACAAGCCATACACTTACCACAAAAATTCCTCTCTATTGGTGGTCCACACGGAAGCTCAAGGTGGGTAAACACCGTCCCTAATCGAACCCATGATCCGAACGGGCGTGTAATAAGTTGACAATGCCGACCTATCCAACCCAACCCTGCTCTTGTTGCTACCGTTTTGTGGGGAAAGTCCCCTTTGATGTTAACGGTATCAGTACGAACCGAAGCAGCCAATGGTTTGGATTTAAAGCCTCTTCTTTCAATCTGAGCAGATAAAGCCACGGATAACTCATTAATGTGATTATTCACGCTGGCATATTCATTAGCGTATAGTCGATTAGGCCCGTCCTGGATACTAACCATTATTTTGGGGTTCATAGGAATTGTCCATGCGATAGCGAAGGGAAATTCTTTTCCTTTTTGATCCAAAGGGGCGGGAAAATTACTCAGATCTGCTGCACCCCATAGTGCAACGCCCTGTGCTTCCATCCATTCTGTCAACCAAGTTGGGAACGTAGTGGATATGATCGACAATGCCTATCTCCTTTGAGTTCAAGTAGAAGGTTGGTGATCTGGGATTTGAACCCCGGACTTCCACCGTGTGAGGATGGCACTCTCCCACTTAGTTAATTGTTGGGTACTGTTTGAAGCCCGTTATGGCGATTTTTTATCAGACAGCGAATCAAGACAAATGCAGGATCGTTGACTCGTTATTGAGATGGGTTTTGTCCCCATGCCAATTTTAACTTTATTTTTATCTACAAATACATTTCTTTGAAAGAAGAGGGCGGGTTAAAATCCAGCATGGGCCTATCTTTTTTTTTTTGGTGTATTCCCCCCTGTATTTCATGCCACCTTGCCATTTTCTTGCCATAGAAGTGGAAAATAACGGCAAAAAAGGGCAATTTTATCGGAATAAAAAAGGGGTCAGCGTTTTAAGCTAACCCCTAGATTTTACTTGGTGCCGGAGGTCGGCACCACATTGATTGTTTAAGTGTTTGATATAATATTGACTATAAAATATGATTAAAAAATATACCGTCAAATATACCGTCATCAGATGATTGCTGCCCCACATAAAAACCACGCGTTGATACCTTATGTATAAACACACAAAAAGTAATCCGGCAGCAAAAAATATTCTTTTTTATCCAAGTTGGAAACGCCGAGCAAATCGGCTTTTGCTTCACATCCAAAAAACCTCTTGAACCCAATTCCAGATCGTACTATCATCCCCATCGTCAAAAAACGTTGATGAAGTCATTATGAAAACGCCTTAGCCAGAGGACTGCAATGAACGTCAACCACCAGAACCCCGCGTCTTGAACCAATCAGGATGTGGGGTTTCTTTATTGAACATAATGAATAGAAAAGTTTGGAATAGGAATGGATAAAAGATTTTCAACAATCGGCTATGGCTTTCTATTAGGGGAAACCCTGACACTCCTTGATTTTGCCTTGGAAAGCAAAGATCAGCAGGCGGTGCGCAATTCCTGTATCCGGAGTTGGCCGCAAAAGTCAGAGTCCAACAAGGGAAAACTCTGGCAACATATGAAATACAGATTTTTGGAAATTGAAAACGGCGCCATTGTCGATACGCCATTCCTGAAAATGTTTAAAAAGGTGAGAAATGAAGACGACGCTGTTCAAGATTTGATTTTTTTCCAGTTGTGCATGACGACACCGATTCTCTATGAGACCCTTTCTCTTCTCGTTACGGACAGCTTCCTCAATACGGGAGAAGCGGTCTTTTCCAAATACCATCTTGATCAACTCTTAGAAAAAAAATACGAGCGGATGCCTCAGTCGACGCGAGACCGCGTGAGATCCATACTGGTGAAGTCAGGGAAGCTGAAACTGTCGAAATCAAACTACAAGGTAAAAACCTACCTGCCAGCGGAGTCTATCCTTGGATATGCACTCTATTTCGACTCCCTCCGCAACGGTTGGCGAGCCCCTTCTACGGCAACCCTTATAAACCAGGGGGTTATCACGCCGGTTTTCTTATGCAACAGATCTCTTTTGATAGCCGGGGTAAGCAGGCTTTCAGCCAAAGGGCATTGTGAATATCACCGCCATGGACAAACAGACCAGATACTCCTGACGCATCAAACCTTGGAGGAATATGTCGATGCCTGGAAATAATCCGCCAACTCCCGCTCAGTACAGGGCAATGGAGCAATTGAAAGGCCTGATTAACACGAGCAATATCGGTGGTCGGACATTGTGTTGTCTGGTCGGGCGTCAAGGCTCAGGTAAAACATGGCTCGTCAAACGGATTGCTGACGCATCCGAGTTTGGCCCCACCCGTTACATTGCGGTGAATACCATAATCCTTGAGCTTATTAATGAAGACCCTCTCCTCAAAGAGATATACGAATTCAATTCGGAAACTTTGAAAAGTGATCTGAACCGCTTCGGAAGCCGTGTGCGGCAGGCGGTGCACGACAGAGTTGCGAAACAGTTTCTGCCGGAAGGACTGACAGTTCTTGATCATATGGAACTTGTTTTTGCGCTGGGGATGGACCCTGTCACGACTTGGTACAACGACGCAGTCGGTAATAAGAGAATTTTGATGGTCTTAACGGGACGAATGGCCGGGCAGATGTGCAGGTGTGGTGAACACACATTAACCCGTGGAGATCAACCCATAGTGGAGCTGGAGGCCTGACATGCCATTAATGAAAGAAATGTTTGATTTTACGCCGGTGAGCAGCTGGGTTGAAAACTTTAACGAGTCAACCCAAGACGAATCCAGCCGGACGCGAATATTTAAGAGCTTTGTCATGCTTCCGGAGGTAGAGGAGTCATCCCGGATTATTCTGGATAGAATTCATCGAAATCAGGGACGCGGATTTTTTATCACCGGTTTATACGGCTCGGGTAAGACAATCTTCATGGCATGGCTGTCCGCAATCCTCACTGAGCCAACGCTGAGAAAACAGTTTTTGGATTTGAAGCCTGAGTGGGGCATGGATGCACTCGCTACCAGGAAATTTCTGACAATCAACTTTACAGCGATAGAAAATCAAGATTTGACGCTTGAAGAGGCCCTCTGGCAGTCGGTTACCAAGAAACTCAGGTCTTTACATCCGCCCGTAAATGAAACGCTTTCAAATACTGAAGCCTATCTGGAAAAGGCCAATCTTTTATCTTCGGGAATTAAACAGGATTTTGACATATGGATTAATGACAAATACTCCAAATCCTGGGCGGAGATCGCCCAGTATGATCCAAGTTATCAAAAAAGAGTCATTGAAGAAGCCGCAAGAGCCTATGGCATAGCCATAGAAGAGAACCAGACAACGACGGTAGAAAAAGTCAAAAAACTGGTCGATATTGCCAAAAAGCAAGGGTATGAAGGCGTTATTGTTTTCATTGATGAGCTGTACCTCCAGCTTATCCAAAGCGACGAACAGTTTAACCGTGGCACTGCTTTTCTTGGCCAGTTGGCGGAAGCCGGTCTGGCCGGAGACCAGCCGTTCTGGGTATTCGGTGCCGTGCAGGAAGAAATCCAGAATATTGCCCGTCAAGCAGGCAGAACCTACGATGCGGAATTGATGGGGAAATTGTCGGGACACTCCGGCAGGTTCCAATCCATCAACATACCGGTGACCCAGTTTCATCGCATCTACAACCACAGGCTTTTCAGAGACAAATCAAAATGTATTCATAAACTTGCCGATTTATTCAAGGACGAACTGCAGCCTCATTTTCGGGGAACGTTTACAGAATTTTTCAAACGATACTTCCGCGAGCGGGAACCGGTAACGGATGAGTCAAAGCACTTTGCGGATGTATACCCAATGCATCCTTTCGCGCTCTATTGTCTCACTGTCATAACCAACAGAGGCGGTCGGTCACGTGGCGCTTTGGGGTTCGTTCAGGAATTCATTGAAAGGAAAACCTCCGCGGACACGGACTGGAAACGCATTGCGGTATTGGATGATGTTTTCAATTACGAAGACCTCCGCAACAAGATCGTCAGTGACGATCCGGAGATGCAGAAATACTATGCCTTGTTTGAACGGTTCCGCAGCAATGCCCGTGATGAAGTCCTGGCCCGGGCGCCCTACAGAAGATGGGACGAAAAGAGTAAGGCCTTTGTAAAGGCCGCCAGCGAACGGCTTATCAAGGCGTTGATCGTTCTTTCAATGGTGAAGGAGGAGCTGGATATCTCCAGACTTAATGATGCGCTTTTGCTCAGATGGCCGGGCCATGAGTCCAATCCCGCCGGAAGCGATACGGAAACCATCAACCTGCTGGACAAGATTACCACCTCGTTTAGTGCTCTGCGCCGGAAAGGCGCCGATGACAATCCGACATTCTTCCTTTCAATGGAAGGTGATGGCGGTGAACGTGAAGAGCTTCTTGTTGAGATCGACAGGGTTCGGAATGGGTTTGGAGATGATATTCAGACTGAAAGCGCCTACCGCTCCCACTTGGAGCTGTTTTTCAGATTCCCGGGAAGCCCGTTGGGCGGAACGATCCCTCCGGGTCACGGCTTTGCCACCCAGGTTGAAATTGACTGGCAGAGAACCCGCCGTTCAGTCGATTACCGCCTCGAATCCATCAAAACAGTCACGAGCGACCACCAGACGGCCGGTTTCATAAAAGATGTCCCGCCGGTAAAAGCCCTGCATTCTCTTATTCTGTTTCCGTCGGCATCACCCCTTGATGTTGAAATGGCTCAGATTAAACAGGGCAACGGCCGCACCTTGATCTGGTGTCCGGCCACGCTGCCTGTTCAGGATATTGATGAGATCAAGCACAGCATGGCGCTGGTAAAACTCTATGGAGACTATCAGGCGCAGATTAATGCCGGTGGCGCTACCCAATCGACCCGAAGAAAGTTTGATTTACTGAAAGAGATGTTGGATATACCCGCCGGTCAAACAGACGTACAGCCGAAAAAAACGGTCATTGAACGTCTTCAGGCCGCCTTTATCGAGGGCGAAATCCGTCAATGGGATGCAACGGACCAGGTCTGGTCAATCCTCTATGAACCGGCGGAGCTTCTCTCGCTATACAACAGCATCCCTCAAAGCGAACGCGCCCTGAGCACCTTGTTTGAAAAGATCGGGGGTATGGCGCTTTCAAACATTTTTAAACTGCATCCTGATTTCAGGACCCTCTACTCCTTTACTGCCGATCTTTCACCGGCTATGAGAAAAAGGATTCTGGAGGCGACTTGGAAAGGGCTTGTGACCGATGGAGATGGAACCGGCAAAGCTGATCTGGAAAAGTTTCTTGCCCCACTGGGGCTCCTGAACACCTCGGTATCAGGAGAAGCGGCAGTCACCTTGTCGGCTGGAAGTGTGGAAGCATTCCGTAAAGCCAAAGACCGGATCAAGGACAATATTCGAAAGTCGGATTCCGCTTCTACTTCCGTGACGGATACCCGTAAACGGTTAAAGACTACGGATCTCGGCCTTACCGACACATGGGTGGATATCCTTGTTACCCTGCTGATCAGTATCGGTGAAATCAGCGGTTATACCATTGATGGCGAGGTGGTTTCTCAGGATGATCGCAGCTCAGTGGGCAGCCCGAATGACTGGCTGCAGAAGCTGGATGAACTGCGTCCGGGAACCAGACCGGATGAAATACTGTGGCATGATTTGACCCAGTCGCTGAATGTGCTGGGTCTTTGGAAAGAAGGCAACAGTTATACGCCTGCATCGGCGGAAAGGTTGCTCGATACGCTAAAACAAGTCGAGTCTGATTCTGGCCGGGAATTCAACACCGCCAAACAGGCCCTCTCTCCCTGGCCAAAGGCGAATGTCCCGGAAGCCATTGTTGAATGGACCGATCTGTTTGCCCTCCCGGAAGATGCGCGTGAAAGCCGAATCTCCTGCTTCAATGCCGTGCGGGATGCCATGAAGGATATGCTCGGGCTGGCGGATGATGACGATATTGATGCTCCGAACCGTTATACCTGTATTGAAGAGTTTGCCACCCGCCTGCGGGAAGCCAGTGACTTTATCGACCGTATCGGTGAGCTTAGCACCATTACCTCACGCTTGAGAGAGCTAAGAGCGCTGGGGCTGCCGAAAACGATCGACTCTACATGTCGGGCATTGCTGGACAAAGTGGAGAGCTATGTTCTGTCTTCAGGCGCTGACGGCGAGCTCAGTTCTATTATCGCTGAATGGAAAGACCTGCAGGAACATTATGTCAATCAGTACATCAGCGAACACACAGGCTTGCATAAAAATCTTAAGGAACTGCGGGACGCGGTGCTGTCTTCCGAGGACTATGGCTTCCTTCAACATCTGTCACAAGTGAATGGCTTGAGTGCCCATTACAGCCCGGCCCAGATCAAGTGGCAGCTCAAACAATTGTTGGAAAAAGTACAGGTTTCAAAAGTCTGTGAACGTGAGCTGGCCGATGTGCAGGCTGACCTGCAGAATGGCTGGATATGCTCTGAATGCGGTTACAAACCAGGCAAGACAACAGAATTCAAACCGGAAAAGTTCCTGAAGCTAATTCAGCGCGGCATCAAAGAGTATCTCGATCATCTGACCGGCTGTGCGGATGATATCAAGGATTATGTCGCAGACCATAGCGCTGCGAAGCCTCTTCTGGGGCTTTTGGAAACCCCTGTTACCGAGGAGGCAAAAGAAGCCTTGTCGGATGAAATCATGCGGGCTCACCTTGCTGGGGCACTGGTCGATGCCACAGCCGTTAAGGTCAATGTGGATAACCTGCTGAAGAAACTCAAACCGAAGCTCCTTGGTTTCTTTAAGGGTGGTCGTCGGGATTTCGAATCCTGTGTGGCCGACGCAATGGCTGACCTTCTGAAAACGGAGCGGGCTGCGGAAGCTGATCAACCATGGAAGGTGGAGTAATAAACATGATCAAATACGCAAATGAAAGTCCAGTCATAGCCATTGTTCCTCCTGAAAACCAGAAAGAGCGGCTTGATACTTTTTTCTATCACCCTCTTTTTAAAGATTTGGATGATAGGATCACTTCTCAAACCAAGGATTTAACGGACATCAATTCAATATCTGATTTTATTACTGACGGCACTCATCAAACACCGACATATGTTGAAAAGGAGAATGATGGCGTTTTATTTCTCAGCGCAACGAATATCATGGAAGGTGGGCTATCCCTTGAAAAGGTAAAATATATACCAAGATCACTTCATGAATCCTATTCAAATTGTCAGCCGTCAATTAATGACGTGATGGTTGCAAAAAACGGAAAGACAGGGGTTGCCTGTGTTTTCCCTTCTGGCATTCCAGAATGTTCGATTTATGTGAGCATAGCTCTTGTTAGATTACAAGCTGGTTGGTTGCCTGAATTTATAGCCTTAGTAATTAATTCAGAACTTGGATTCCTTCAAATTCAACGTAATCAAAAGGGAATAGGTGTAAAAAATCTTCATTTAGAAGATATTCGTCAAATACAAATTCCAAGAATTGATGAAATCAAACAACAGATAATATTCAATAGATACGTTGAGATAGAAAAAAATGTAAAAAATATTAGAAAAAAATCCTATCAGTTAAAAGAGAAATCGGAAGCAGTTTTGGAAAAAGCTAAAATAAACATTTTAAACTTACTTGATGATGATTGGAGTGAAAAAATAGCTTTAGAGGACCTTTCACCGCCAATTTATAAAAAGCCATATACGGAAATTATTTCCAAAACTGAGCTAAAAGAACGGTTGGACACCCATTTTTACAAACCAGAGTTAAGAGATATTGCTAAAAAAATTGAAAAAATTTCCAATTTAGTACCGTTGGGTGAAATTATTGTTGATCAAGCTCCAATATCAAGTGGTGCAACACCGAAAGGGGCAGAGTATCTGGATGAAGGAATTCCTTTTTTAAGGGTCCAAAATGTCCGTCCAATGTCAATTAATATTAATGATATTGTTTTTATAGACGAAGACACGCACAAAACTTTGCAGAGATCATGTGTAAAAAATGGAGATGTTTTACTAACAATAACTGGGGCGACATTCGGTTATTCATCGGTATTTAAATCCCGAAAGTATCAAGAAGCAAATGTAAATCAGCATATTGTACGTATGCGGGTAGATGAAAAAAAAGCTATACCTGAATTTATCTCTTTATTTTTAAATTCAAAGTTGGGTTATGGACAGAGCTTGAGGCATTCAACAGGTGGTAGCCGACCAGCTTTGGATTTTGGATCAATTCGGCAATTCCGTGTTCCTTGTGTAACGAAAAGTGACCAGCAAAAAATACTTGATAAATATCATGATGAAGAAAAAAAAGCATTAAACATTTTACAACAGTCGTATGAGCTAAAAGAAAAATCCAATACACTATTGTACAAAGTAAAATCAAATATTTTCAAACTTTTGAAGGATGACTGGTTTGGTGATCTTGTTTCTGAAGCCAAGGAGGCGCTGCAATGATGGCAATGAAACATGCATTGACCGGCTTGTGGCGCAACCGGGAAAAAGCAGACCGCTCCTATCTGCTGATTAACGATGTGCGAGGCTATTTTGCCGAAGCATCGGAAGCGGTGTCCATAGACGGCACGACAATCCCGGTGCATGTATGCGCCAATGAGTTTGCTCTCCGATCCTGTTCTGAAGAGGAACGAAATAGCGGCAAGACCACACCGAAAATTATTGTCTCCAGAAAACAACTGCAGCCGGACCATGTACCCGACCTTCAGGCAAGATCGAGCATCTCTACCCGAACTGTAACCGGATGTGATGTTGCTAAGGCGCTGGGCGTGACAAATCCTCGGGCATTGCTGGACCGTCTGCCGGTCACTGCATTCTGGAATCTTGCTCCGTACCTGCCGCAACTGGAATCCTACAGTCTTGAGCGGGTGATACTGGCTTCCCTGCTAAATGATACCGAAATTCTTTCCTCCGGCTGGAGCGCGGACCGGATACTGGATAAGCTTTGGTATGAGGATGCGCTGCCACGCGTGCGTGAAGTACTGGGGGCTGTTGAAGCGGATGAACGTAAACAACTGGAAAGTGAATTTCTGGATGTTGTGAAAACCTGGCTGGATGAACCCCGCTTTGCTCTTGTCCAAGCGGCGGTTATTGAAAACGATCCGCCGCCGGTTCTGCCTCTCTGCCTGCTGGCCTCCATTCTGGAAGGCTGGCAAATGCTGTCTCCGGAACGGATGCGCTCTTTTATTGAAGGCAGTGAGCTTGGTGATCTTTTTGTGGACATCTTTGATGATGGTGCCGACCTGAATGGATTGGCTGAATGGGGCCGCGGAATCACGGTAAAAGACGGCTTTCCGTGTGAACAGGCATTGAATTATCTGCAAAAAGAAGTGTTTCCCAAACACCCGAGCGCGGTGACGGAATCGCTTGCAACGGTCGTTAAAGCGGTTGACGGGGCTGGTGCCGAGCGCCTGCTGAATCAACTGATCCGGCTGCTTGAGGCCGATGGTGGAATTCTGGCCCAGGGCTTGGCGGTGACGCTGCATGCGCTGCTCGATGTGGTGGTTAATGGTGAACTCGCCGAAATGCTGCCCCTCGAAAAAGCCTCCTGCAAATTAACGGACACCCTCGATGTTCCGGATTCTCCCCAATGGGAGAGCCTGCTGGAAGCTCTTCAGAAGCATCAGGCCCGTGAAAAATATGAGGATTACGTATCTCTGCTCGAAGCCATGGTGACAATCCATCGGTTGACCGACCGGGCTGAAGATGCCGCCAAGAACCTTACTCATCTGGACTGGAAAAAATGTCTGGACCTGATCGACAAGGTATATCTGCCCTTGTCAGCCATGGCGTTTGAGGCCGAACGGCGCTCAGCCCAGCTTCCTGAAAAGGTCAACGTATTCAGGATCACCCAGAGGGCGAAAAAAGCCTGCGACAGGATACGAGTGGCCTGGGCGGATTTTTACACCAATCCGACCCGGGGGCTTCCCAAGTGGATTAACGAAAGAAACTACGCAGCCGGGACCAGCCGGCCATGGTTGAACAGTGATGTGGTCGAAGCTGCGGTAAAGCCCTTGCTGCAGGATTCCGGTATTGAGCAGGTTTATCTCATTGTATTTGATGGCATGAGCGTGGCCAACTGGTCACTGCTGCGCGACCGCTTCCTTATGGTGCCCGGAAGAGAGATGTTCCGTTCCTATGTAGGGATGGAAAAGGAGTACCGGGCATGCACATACCTGCCAAGTATTACCGAGTATTGCAGGCAGGCCATTTTTGCCGGTAGCTATCCCGGGGAATTCAGAACATGGCCGAACGGTCGAAGCGAACCGGATTTGCTTGAGCGGTGCCTTCAAAACAACGGCATTGCCCCCGCAGGTTGGGATAAGCAGAAAAGCTATCTCTGCTACAACGAGAAAGAAAGCAACCCCGATACGCTGAACCGAAAAGTCCGGGATCTTGTGGACAGCAAGAGCCGCTTCAAGGCGATTGTTTTCAACCTTCAGGACCGCCTTCTGCAAAAAGGAATGTCCAGCCTGCAGGAGATCATGCTGGCCTATGTCAAAGAGGTTGCCCTCCCGCATCTGCGCAGGATTTCCGGGCAGCGGAAAACGGCTGTGGTAATAACGGCGGATCACGGTTTTGCCCACTACAACAAGCAGTATGTGATAGATGACTTAAGGTCGCGGAATCCTGGAAGAGAAGTTTTCATACACAACCGTTGTCTGGAATATAAAACGTCAGCCTGCACATCGGTGGGACCGGCGGATGTCAAAGTCATTTCACCGGCAACGGATTATGGTCTTCCATCCGCAATAACGTCTGTTGAGGTGCCTTTCGGATATGACAGTTATGGGTGGCCTGGGAAAAATAAGTCAGCCAGCAATCCATATAATGTGCAAGGAAACGACCACGGTGGACTGACTCCGGAAGAGACAGTCGTACCGGTAGCAATTTATGTGACAAGAGGAGCTTGATAAGTATGGCGACATTAGAACAATTAAAGGACATTCTGGTTAAGTCGCTCGGCTTTAAAGCGCACCAGATCAATACCGGTGAAGGTAATGGGGTCGCTTCCACTGTTGAAGGGCTTGATGATAAAGCGGAATTTCTTGTTACGACGACGGTGGGCAATTGCTACGCTGCCTTCAAACATAACGGAACAACGCTGAGTGAAGCCGAGGCAAACCGTTACAAAGCGTTAAGTATTCTCATGCCCAACGGACCGGCCGCGTACTGTGTTGTGCAGACTGGAGAGCACCTGCGCCTCTTCTATGTGGAAAAAGGAAACGAGCTGCACGACCCCATCCAAGAGTGGGACGCTGTAAGGGATGCTGAGGACATGGTTAAGGAGCTCAAGCCGGATATTGTAGATAGCCTTGAGCAATGGGCGCGAAAGACACTGCATACGGAAAACAGCCTCTCCCGTTTTGTGCAGCTGATGAAGGGATGTTGGCAGGATATCTGGGATATTGAAAACAAGCGCAATGACTGGATTTTCGATGAGTTTACCCGTTTCCTGTTCATCAAACTGAATGAGGATGCAAAGCCCAATGGTGCGTTCACCACCGCCAAATTCAAGTCCTACTGTGCTGAAAACAAACATATGGGCGACAAGGCCGGGCAAACTTTCATCAACAACCTTTTTGACGATCTGAAAGGCCGTCACCCTGAGGTGTTCACTGATGAGAGCGAACGGGTTCTGAGCAAGTCAGGGACTGTAAGCCGGGTGATCGCAAGACTGGAAGACATCAACCTGAAGGACACACAGGGCGATGTGCTTGGCAGAGCTTTCGAGATTATGCTGTCCGACACCTTTAAAGGTAAGGACCTGGGACAGTTTTTCACCCCGAGGGAGATCGTTTCTTTCATGCTGGATTTGGCCCGGGAGATGCCCGAAGCACCAGCACTTGATATTGAAAGCAATCAGCGGTTCTTGGATGCCTGTGCAGGGTCTGGCGGTTTCCTGATAGCCACGTACGAGGATGTTTACAAACACACGCTGTCCAATGGAATCGATGCAGCCAAGAAAGAGGCGCTGCTTAAACGTCTCGGCCAGAATACGTTTTTTGCCGCTGAGATTGAAGAGAAAGCCGCCCGTCTTGGCAAGTTGAACATGATCATCCATGCGGTGGATCAGCGCAACGCCAATTGGCTTCACCAGAACTATATCTATAACGAGGACTTTGGTGGGTTGAAACCCCAGATTGAATATGAAGTTGATTTCGGGAATGGGAAGCGTAAACAGCAAATCGGTCCCAACAGCATCGATCTTATCCTGACCAATCCGCCTTTTGGTAAATCCGTGAAGAGCAAAGATATACTTCTGGATTATCAATTTGGCCATGAGGTGAAGGTATTCAAAACCAAAGGCCGTCCGCCTGAGAAACGTCCGAGAAACAGTCAGGACAGTGAGGTCCTGTTTATTGAACATTACCTGCGAGTGCTGAAGCCCGGAGGCAAGCTCTTGATTGTCTTGCCGGATGGCGTGCTTTCAAATGCAACGGCCAAACCGGTTCGGGATTTCATCAGAGAGAATGCGTTGATCAAGGCCGTGATTTCTCTGCCGAGTGAAACCTTTGCATCGACGGGCACAAGCATTCCGACCAATGTGGTTTACCTCCAAAAGAAGAAACCGGGGGAAATTCAAGGTGACATTTTCATGGCCCGGGCTGATTACGTCGGTCGCCGAGCAAATGGTGAGCCTCTCAAGGAAAATGATCTTCCATTCATTCTGGAAAAATTCCGTGAATGGCAATCCGGAACGCTGCAAATGCCGGTGGAGGATAAATAGTGAGCGAACTCTATCTGGGAAAACATATCGACCCAAGCGGTCAGCCCGGTGAACTGTATCACCACCGTATCAGCGACCTGATCACGCACACCTTTATCTGTGGCGGATCTGGTTCAGGCAAGACGGTTATGGGAAAAGCAATCATTGAGGAGGCTGCGCTTCGTGGTGTTCCTGCCATACTGGTTGATCTTAAAGGTGATCTTTCTTCGCTGGCCTTATCTTTCCCGGAAATATCGCCCAACGCTCTCGCTCCCTGGCTTGAGGTCGAGGACATAGCCACATTGGGACGTGCTGCCCTCGCGGAATCCAATTCCCTGAGAAAGCGCCTGTGGGACTGGGGTTTCGCAGAATCCAACATGCGGGAGTTTTCTGAAAAGATCGCCGTAGAGGTGTTTACGCCACGGAGCGAACTTGGTCGCAGAGTTGCCATCCCGCTTATCACGTCGCCCCCACCGGACATTGACACCCTTTTTGCCGAGGAGCCGGATACCGCGTCCGTGATGGTCACCAGCATGGCGGAGGCACTGGTTAGGCGTGTGATCCCCTCCGGGCAAAGGGATCGTGAAACCGACTTCGTCACCGCGATTATTGAGCATGCATGGCGGAATGGTACTGATCTGACCGGTGAAAATGGTCTAGGGCATCTGGTATCCATGATTCTGGAACCGCCTTTTTCAACCATCGGTGTGCTCAGTGTGGATGACCATATTCCGGAAAAGCGCCGCCAGAAGCTTGCGCAGGCCGTAAATGGCCAGCTGGTGGGCGCTGCGGCCAACTGGGTTCGTGGAGAGGAGCTGAGCATCGATAAACTGGTTGGCGCTAACCGGCTGGACAGAAAGACTCAGATCAGTGCCATCAATCTGTCGCATATCACGGACTTTGAGGATCTAAGCTTTGTTGTTGCTCAAGTGGCCTTTGCAATCAATACATGGATGCGTCAACAAGGGAGCGCTCCGGTTGGCAACCGCCCCCGTCTTCTGTTCTTTTTGGACGAAATCGGCGGTGGAGGCGGTAAAACGGCCTTTTACCCCGCTTATCCATATACCTCTACCTGTAAGCCTGCTCTGAATATCCTTGTCAAACAGGCGCGGGCTTTTGGCGTGGGCTGCATTCTGGCTACTCAGAATCCGGGGGATATTGATTACAAAGGGCTGTCGAACTGTGCGACATGGATCGTCGGAAAACTTCAGACCAAACGTGACCGAGACAAAGTCCGTGAAGGTTTGACCGATGCCGAATTTTCACCTGCGGACCTGACCAAGAAACTGGCCAAACCCAAGACGGGTGAGTTTATGGTTCTGAATAAAGAAGGAGATGTCCTTTTTGTCAAAGAACGCTGGCTGCTTTCATACCATTGCACATTAAGCCCGGAAAAACTGAAACGCTACAAAGCCAAAGGGGTGAAACCTTTGGAAGGAGCCTTGGACACAGGCATTTTGATTGATGATGCCGGGCTGCATGAAACAACTTCCGAGCACGATGAAGTACAGGATCTCTGGAACGATGCTCAGAACACCCTTGGAAAGGCCTGCCGGTTCATTGAAAAAATCATCGATATTGAACCCGACAACAGCAAAGCCAGAACATGGTTGAATGTGCTGCGGGACCCAGAAGGCATTGAACGTAGACTCGATCAGGCTCAGAAAGAAGCCCGGAAAAAGACCGATCCCGGATCGAGCAGCGAACCAGCGAAAGAAAAGGATGGTCTGGTGGCACTGCTTTCACAACAGCAACCACAAGCAAATTCCGCTTTTATGGCAACAAATTCGACCCCTGCTGAACCCGATACACCAACAAGCGGCGTAACCAGTGATATCGTTGCAGATGACGGAACTGTGACATACAAAGGCAAGTCATATCAGCTTTACCGAAGATACGCAGGTAAATCGGTGGCATTCATAGCGGTGGATGGCCAACTGAAATTTTCCATAGAAGGAAAAGTGCTGGCCAAAAACTATAAAATTTAACTCCTGCTGATTGCTTACAAAAATTTTGATAGATTCATTCAAAGAAAATAGACTTACAAAGAGGATGAGAGCCCATGCCACGGATAACCGATATTAACAGCCTTCTATTTCCAGTCGAAGAACACCCGGTTTTTGTGGGTATTCGCACAGAATCAGGCGAACGCCGTCTATCCGTCCCTGATAAAAAAGCGATTGTTAACGCGAAGACCAGCCGGGTGCTGGGGGTCGTGAGTCGGGGGTATCGTCTGGTAACGAACCAACAAGCGCTGGAATGGGCTAATCAATGCTGTCAAACCCTATTTCCGGAAACGAAGCCGGGTGAGTGGGAGGTTAATGCGAGCGATGCTCCTGGGACCGGCGGACATTGTTTCATTGATATCACCCATAATTCGACCGCGTTGGACTTTACGTTTGTCGCCGCAAAAGACCGTCCCGATGCATTTGGCCCTTTCGTTCGGGTCACCAACAGCTATAACGGGTTACGTGCGCTTGCATTCGACATCGGCTTTTTTCGAAAAGTATGCAGGAATGGGATGATCATCCCCGATTCGATTATACGGTTTAAATTCACACATTCCAAAGAGGACATCGGCGAGAAGATCAATTTCGAGATCTCCCAGGAACGCCTCTCAAAAGTCAAGAACAGCTTCAACGATTATTTTAACGCGCTGCGCGATTGCAAAATAGGCCGACCGAAATTCGATCCAATGCTTCGCGGCGTATTGAAAATTCGCGAGCCTAAAAAATTGAAACCACAAAGCCCAATTGCTGAAGATTGGGAAATCCTTTCGCTAAAGATAAACAGCCTCTGCGATCAATATGCCAAGGAAATAGGCGAAAACGCATATGGTGTATTTAATGCGATTACCGATTTCGCCTCTCATCCGCCGCATAATCGATGCGTTCATCGTGAGAAGCATAGCTTTCAAAGGCTGGCCGGTGATTGGCTGAGCAAATTTAGCCAAGAATGCCAAGAACCCAATTTCAAATTGGTGAGTTACCTGGAAAAACTGGACAAACAAGATGATAATGAAGGAGAGAGTTCGAGTAACGTTTCGAACAACTTCAACTCCCGTCCGAGGTCTTGAAAATTTATGGTTGACCAATAACATGAGAAGTGTTATCTTGAAGTTGAAGTAAGAATTCCCCCCCCTTGGGGATCTTCCCCAGTCTGTTTCACAATAATCAAATCGGACAAAATCTATTCCACAGAGCACCGATGATGGCCATCGGCGTGGGCATTATTGCCCGCTTGACCGAACCGAATAGAAAGGAGACGGTATGACAAAACCGCCTGTTCCGCAGGAAGGCCCTGAACTGATTTCCCTGGCCTTTGAGGTGGCGCTGGACGTCCACAGAGGCCAAAAAAGGAAGAACACAACGATACCATATATTGTGCATCCGGTTGGGACTGCCATTGCTTTAGCGAAATGCGGATGTCCCGACCATCTTGTTGCCGCCGGTCTACTTCATGATACCCTGGAAGACACCAAGTTAACCCTGGCGGAACTTGAAAAGACATTTGGGGAGGCGATAGCCGTCATTGTTCAAGGGTGCTCTGAGGATAAAAGCCAGGGGTGGGAGGATCGGAAGCGGCATACGGTTCACTACCTGAATAAGGCCTCCCAGGCCATCCGGTATGTCAGCCTCGCGGACAAGGCTGATAATATCAGTGCCATCGCTCATGATTACAGGAGGAAAGGAGAGAAACTCTGGAGCCGCTTTAACCGAGGCAAAGGGCATCAGAGATGGTACTATGAAAACCTGGTCGTTGTATTGCGCGACGGGAAAGCTGGCGAGCCGTACCGGAATCTCCACAGGCAGTTTACTCAAACGGTGATAGCGGTTTTTTGTTCATCAGAACGCGCGAAGCTCGAATCACTATTGCCGATACCTAAACGTCGGAAAGACACTGGAAGGCCAGAGTACGGGTCCGCGCTATCAAAAGCGGAAAAGGGTATGATGGCCAGGCCAGGAGGCTCGAATTACAGCTTGCCAGTCTGGCCAAAATATTATCCCTCAAAGAAGACGTAACCCCACCACAATAAAGCACAACCCTGTAGCCCAAATTCATCACAATCAAAAAGCCTAACAGAAGCCGGTCAGAAAATTCGTCAACCGTCAAGAGAAGGCGCTGCGCCGACAGCGGTAAGAAAGGAGGAGTACGCTTATGGAAACAAACGTTAATGATAACGGAATTGAAAAGGAAAAATGGGATAAGGTGCAACCACTGTTAAAGAAGGCTTGGGAAGAGAGCGTTGCAGCGGGAGAAACCATAAAGTATTTTGCGAAATTGGCGATAGAAATACTTGGTCCAAAAGGCAAGCCTTATTATGAAAAGTTCGTAAGAGAGGTATTGGGAGAAAAGGAAGATGAGACAAAAAACGAGGTATCTGAACAAGCTTCCCCCCAGAACAACGGCGAAACTTCAGATCATCAATCCTATGATCCTAAAGATCGGCTATCTGCTAAGATAATGGAAACAGGAATCGGCTTAGCCGGTTTATATATTGAAGCTGGTAACAAAAGTTTCGCTGTTTTCGCGAAGGCAATGGACTCAGCCCTTGGTGTGAGCGCTAAAGACATGAAACCCTTTTATAGGTGTTGGTACGAGACGATTCGGTATTGCCCTGGATTTGACACAAAAGGAATGACTCCTGCTGCGGAAATTGATGAACTGATGGAAAAAAAAGCACAGCCTTTGGTCTATCCCAAGATTGACCGTAGCAAGTTCATACCAATCAGGAGCAGGGATTATTCTTACGGTGAAGGCACTTTCAGGGACGGGAGACCTTACAGAGCAGAGTTGTGGTACGATACGGGCCACTTTATTACATGCCTGACGTTCTTTGTCCCAAGAATAGGCATTGAAGATGCCGACGAAAAAACGCTGAGGGATATGCTTGTATCGGAAGGTTTGATCGATTTCCACGATGACAGATTCCACAATTCCGGTTATTCCAATTCCAGCATCAATCTTGAAACAAGGGAGGGCACAGATGACGTCGGCACTGAAATGTGGATCATGACGGCAATTGTGACAGATCAAGATTCAGAAGAATATTTTGTCAGCAATCACGTAGCTATGTCTGGTTATAAGTTTCGTTACGCAAGGGGCGGAAAGCCCGAAGAGTATCTTGTGGCACTGATGGATGAAGATGGAAATTATCAGCCCTATTTTGTGAACAACTCAGATGAGCCCATTGATTTAATGCGTGTCGGAGCGAGTGATGAATACAAAGATATTGCACCGCGAAGTTTTGTTAAATTTCATTTCCGATATCTTGATTGGGACTTCGACTGGGTCAATGAAATCAATGTCTATATCAAGACAAAAGATCAGGAATTTTATCTCTGCTATCATATGCGGAAGTATTTTATTGTCGCCTTTCTTGCTGAGAATCCAAAGCTGGACGATATTCCGGTAATGAACAAGCCCGGCTTGATAGTTGACTGAAAGCGTATGGCGTTTTACCGACGTGAATTGAGGAAGGAGGAAGAGAAATGGAAAAAGACAACTGCCCCGAGAGCATAATGCTATACGAGGAGGAAGATTCACAAGCAGCGGGTGGAGTAGCCAGCAAACTGGTCTCAGAGCTCACACTGGATGATATCCCCCACATAATGGATATCTTCGATGAGGAAGTGCGGAAATCAGCGCAGGACAACCAGGGAAGGAATGAAAATGCCGCAGAAAAAGGCCAGTCTCCTATAGCAAAAACGACATCTTACAGCATCAAGAACAGAATTTTGGATGATACGGTAAATGCCCTTCGCGATATACCAGTAAAGCTGCGCGGTGAGGATTCGCCGCTGGCTGACCCCTGGGAAGAGATAAAGGACCAGGTTCAGAATGGACTTTCCCTCTTTTGGCCAGTTTACGTTGATACGATGAAAGGCATTATTGACGGCAATGTGAAAAGCCTTGCTGAGGAGAGTCGCCAGGCTCTAGCGGTAGAACTTAAAGTAAACCCAGAGGACATTGAGAGGCTTTGCACAAAAATGAGGTTCCGGCTTATAGATAGAGCCAGAAAAGAGAGAATCCGTTATGCACCCTTCGATTTTCAATATTTCCGCTACTCCGTCGAGGATTTTGACATATATGCTCAAATCCTTGAGCGGACGGGGCTTTATCAATTCAGGATCGCGGGATACTCCGTTGCAGTACCAGACGGAGAAGAGGGTGAAATGAGCACCGCCATTATTGAAGATACGATGTCTAAGGAAGAATTTGACAAGGCAAGGCAAATGAACTGGCCTGAGAATTGGGAACAGGCCAAGGCGTGACTTTCTGAAGATACTGAATTGGAGGTCGATGATGACGAACCCTTTAATGAGGAGGCGGTTATGGATCAAGTAAAAACAGATGAAGTCAGAACCCCTACCCTTGAAAAGGCAATATCCTTGGCCGTTGATGGTCACAGAGGTAAGGAAGACAAGGCAGGTTCACCATACATCCTTCATCCCCTTCGGGTCATGTTCAAGATGGACACAGAAGACAAGATGGTTGCGGCCGTTATGCACGATCTGATTGAAGATACGGAAACCAGCCTGGATGATCTAAGAGAATACGGATTCAGTACTGGGATTATTGAAGCGATTGACAGCGTGACCCGCCGCGATGGGGAAGGATATGAAGAGTTCATAGATCGTGCCGGCCTCCATCCCATGGGTGCGGACATCAAACTGGCCGATCTTCAGGACAACATGGACATGAGCCGTATTGGCTTTATCGGTGATAGGGACATCAATCGTCTGAAGAAATACCATCGGGCAATGGCGCGGATCAAAGAGCTGGAGGTCATCCGAAGTAAACCGATGGAGGTGAGATATTATAAGAAGGGCGGTAATGTGCAGGTTGGTATTGTTACACTGGTTCCGCGAGGGTTGCCGTATCCCTATGCACTGAACGCCTACGGGTCGGCAGGGACCATTGTTGTCGATTTTTCAGGCGCCTTAGCAGCGGCGGTAATGCCGGAAAATTTCCTTGACCTGAGATTGGTACTTAAAATCCGTGATCCGCAGTTACTGCACCATTATTATGATCTGTGGGCGCCTTTCTTCTGTCCGGAATGTGGCGAATGCTACACCGATAAAGAATGGGACATCCAGATGAATGGATTTGGCCACTGTCCGCAAGGGCATAGGCGGAGGATAGAAGAGAGGTGACAGGGGAAGCGTCAGCTCACAATAATGTTCGGTGGTTGGGAGATTCCTTTCTCCTTCAGCATCTGTTCCAAGGTCAGGTCATCTACCGGGCGCAAGTCGCGTACGGCGAAGAAGGCGCTATTGGCGGAATTGTAGGCGAGAGATTTATCAGAAGCCTCTAAAACCTCGGCCCAACAAAAACAAATAGTAGCATGGGAAACGGCAGCTAAAATAGCGCCGGATAGAAAGCGTTTGGCAAAAACGATTTGATTTAGTGAAATGATTAATATAGCATCCTTTTCAATAATGAGACTGAGAAAGACATCTTTGTTGCTTATGAGAAATAGAAAAAAACATAGCGAAATCCCAAAAAAACCATTGACCAAAATTAACCTAAAGGTTAAGCTATGAAAATAGTCAGACTCGATTCTGGTCCGGTTTTCGATATTTATGGGTTAATCATAGAAGGAGTTTGCTTGGTAGAGGAGTATATTGAAGGCCTCGATGAGAAAGATCAAATAAAGATATTTTCTCTATTTGAGCGTATTCTACAACATGGCCCCCCACAAAATATAACAAGATTTAGACATATAGGAGACGGAATTTACGAACTAAAGACCAGTAGTGGCAATCGGATTTTAAGTTTTTATGGCGGAGAATCTTTACCTAACTCGCTGATCCTTGCACAAGGATTCCAGAAATCAAAGAAGAAAATATTGGACCGTCAAAAAAGAAAAGCTCTGAGGTGGCGTGAACCAATCATCGAAATTGTGAAAAGCTATTGAGCAAGAGAATAAAAGAGGAATGAGCATGAAAACAGGCAAATGGTTCAAAAGAAAAATGGAGTCTTTTAAGGAAGATTTTAGCTTCCGTCTTGAAACACTCATTTTAGACCTAACAGAAAAAATCTGCATAAAGATGGAGCAAAAAAATATTAACCGAATGAGGTTAAGTGAACTATTAAATGTTTCTCCACCGGCTGTCACAAAAATCCTGAACGGCAATTCTAATTTCACACTTAAAACCTTGTTGTCTATGTCGGATGCTTTAGATTTGGAATTGAAAATAGATTTCGTTGACAAAAATAAGGTGTCTGTGGGGGCATATGACTGTTACTTTAGTAGCGCTGCTTTCCTTTCAGACAAGACAATTAATTTGAGAGCAGCTTCATTAGCAACCACGACGACTGAAATTGAGATTCATACAGGGAAACTAACGGGCGCAAAAAGAATGGATTTTACTGCGGCTGTAGATTCCGCGATGGTGCCGATGGACACAGGGTCTGCATGGAGAGAAGCCGCCTGACACAACCTTGAACAAATGGAGCATGAAAATGAAGACAAGCGAGTCCTATAGAAAAATAATTGTTGATGAAATTGACTATGTCGAAAGCATGATGAACAAGGCACAAGATGTTGGGGAAAAGCTCTACTTGTTTAGTGCTATTCACGGAACCATTCAAAGGGTCTTCAATCTTGAATATGATTCGGATCTCGTTTTTATGCATAATATTCTTCAGCAAACTCACTTTTCTTTTATACAAAGACTGCAAGCTGTCAAAACCGGAGATGTGGCAGTCCCGTTACTTGAGGAGCAAGTGGAGGGACTTATTGCCGCTATCAAAGAATTATCAGAGAAAATCCGTGGCAATAATAAACTTGATGGCACATTGAAAAAATTCGCGATCCTCGCCTACTCTACTAATGGGAATGGCTATTATTTACTACGAAAAGGGTTACTGAAAATATAGGAATTGCAGAAAGTGATTAACCCACTGCCTTTTGGGCCTGGGTGCAACAACGCGCCACCCTTAAACGCTTGGGAAATGGCCGCAAAAGCAATGCAGGCTTCTTCTTCCAGGGTGCGTTGGTGGGTGACATTATATTTGGCGGCAATTTCGGTTTGCTTGGCTTTAATATAGGCGACGACCATAACATTTGATAACAGCCTTGAAGCGGCAGTTTGGGCAGTCCTGTCTCTCTTTACAGATGGATACGCAACCTTATAAGCATGTGTTCCGTTATGGTCGATTAGCCACTCGTCGGCAAAATGCTGCTGCGCGGGAGTCAATGTTTTCCGGGTCTTTTCCACCGTGGGCCGCAAAATCAATTCAACCAACGCTATCGCATTTGCAAGTTGGGTTAGAACACCAGCATTGGCAGTCGCTCACTTAAAGGCCTTCCTCAAGTGCCGGCATTTCTGGCCGGCTTATCTGTTTCTCGGGCCGGGTGAAATTTATTACCAGCGCCGGCGGCTGGGTGACGTTGACATCCACCGAGTCTGAGAACAATCGGACATGCCGCGCAAGAATCTCCCAGGCCCGCAAAGCATCACCATAGCGATCTTGATCCTCAGCCTTTTTCGCAAGGCGGAGAAGGTTCTCAATGACTGTATCTTGGTCAACCCTGGTACGCTCCTGGCGTTTCTCCTGGCCGTCGGCGATAGCAGCTTGAACCTTAACATTTCTTAACAACCGTGAAGCCGCTGCCATTGCTGTTTCATCCTTCTTCACGGCCGGATAAGCGGTCTTGTAGGCGCGTGTGCCGTTGAGATCGACGAGGTACTCCTGTACAAATCTGGCCTGTTTCGGCGTCGGTTTTACTCCCATATCATTAATTGTCCTTTCTGTCATAGATGCTGTCGCGTTTTAGACCCGCTCCTTCAAGATTTCATAGAACCTGTTAATCGCTGCCATCGCCACATCGCTGCCTCCCGCATCTGGATGAAATTCCTTTGCGACCCGGCGGTATGCCTGGCGAATACGATCCTCAGATAGCGGTATTACCTTTTCTTCAAAACCAAGAGCGACCCTGACGGAGGTCAAGAGCGGCTCACGCAGATCGACAGTTTCAATAAGCCATAGCAAATAATCCTCCGGTATTTCACCGACATCATGGCCTTTATATTTTCCGAAGGTCATTAGCATGTTTGACTGCCCGTTACTGCTGGTCCGCTAAAGCAACGCAATCAGCAAGTGCTGGCATGAGAGGCCCTTACAGCTCAAGCCCTTCCCAAATCCATGGCACTCAGCCTCTTCTCCTGCTCCCGAGCGAATTTCTGCAAGAGGCTTTCCGTAATGATTGCCCCGCTGTCACGGTTACCGGCGAAAAATACAGGAACCTTATACCGAACCGAAAACGTCAGCAGGCTTTGAACCGCAGCCTTTGGATTCATATTGCTGCGATACACACCACCGGCAAAGTCTGAGAAGGATGTTTCAATAACAATTGCGAAGTACTCAAGCGCACGGCCCCTGTGGAGTTCCTTTTCAAACCTATTCCGGCCAACCGTGAGGCAGCCAATAAGGTCATCCACAGTTTTCCGTTCAATGGCGATCAGATTTTCCCCGCCTCTTAAACTGTAGTCGCCAGTGGGCAGGGCGGCCCGTTCACTTTCCGTCTGGAACTCGTATGGCTGTTGCTCACGGGTATCGATTGTGATTATCATTTATTGTTCCTGCCATATTTTCTAAAAAACTGGGCCTTGATTGACCTTTTTCATATTGAACTCCAGCGCTCAACATCATGGTCTTTGGGTCCCTATGAGTTTTGTGAGTTTTATGAGTTTTTTCAGACCCCATTTAAAAAAATACATCTGACACTTTCCACGCGTAGGTTTAAGAAAACTCACATAACTCACATAACTCACATATCGGCGCCGATCCGTTTTCGCAATCGCCATTGGTTTGACCGCATTTTTTCGCCGTGCAATTCAAAACACATCCCGTCAATGATACGCCCACGCTTTTTCTCGATCCACCGGCCCAAACGCCTCGGATTGACACGACCCCGTTCCCCGGCTATTTCATCGGCTGCGGCATACAATTCTTCGTTGACGATACTGTTGTTTAATACGGATTTTTGTTCAGCAAGGCTAATTACTTCACCGACTGTCTTTGGCATGTCTTCATATGCATCCCACCATGCCGCCATGAACGCTGATAGCTTTGCAGTCTCAGGGTCCATGGCATATGCAGTGTCAATCGATTTAACGGGGTCTGATACATCAATAATGGGGCATTGTTGACCAATGAAGCACACGGCACGTCTTATTGAATCAGACCATATTTCAAATGATGCGGTACGGTCGGGCAGTCTGTCCCCTTGCTGCAACCCGGCGCGTAGTATTGTTAGTGCAGCAGCAATAAGTTCCAAACGGTGGGTCCGGCAAAAATCAACCGGATCAAGGTCAAAGCATCGCTTCCATGGTGTTTCTGTTTCTGGGTCGATTCTGGAGGTCAGCACTCTACGGCACAGGTCACCGCGCAACTGAATATTATTGCCTGTCAAGATGAAAAGGCTTCTGGTTGTTACTGTTATGGTTTCGGAGACACCCAGAACCCTATCGCTGTAGTTTTCTGCGGTTAGAAGGGCGCATAAAGCGCTGCTGTCAAGCACACCGGTAATGTTATCCCAAACAATGACGCGGCGGTTCTCCCGAAGTAATGCCAAAATTCGTTTGCGGCTCTCTTCCTGGTCCCCAGCCTCGGGCAACATAGCCGGTGTATCCCCTGCAAGTTCAGATAAGCACTTGGCAATTAGTGTTTTTCCTGATCCTGCCACTGGGGCGCTAAAACAAACTGCAGGCGCAGTCGGCAACATCGGCCGCACACAGGCAGTTAAGAGAGCATTCAGCATAACACCCCGGCTGATCGGCCCATCAAAAGGGAAATCCTTAAATGGTTTCCAGAAAGTTTTACATGCCTTTTCCACGTCATGGATATTGGGCTCTTCGGGTATTCCCGGCCATTGTGAAGCATCCTGCAGAATAAGCATGATCCCGGTTTGTGGATCATAGCCATCGGCATCAATCAAATGGCCTGTTACCGGGTCCATGGTGGGTGCTGTGGCAACACCGGTCAGTTCGTGGAGCCCCCATGAACCCTTCGCCGCTTTTACACCGGCGGCTATGTTCGGCCTGCAATCACAAGAAACCAATTCACCGGATCGGCCATCGTATTTCATGAACTTAAAAATTCCGTCCAGGTCAAACAAGATCCCGTCCTTATCTCTTGGTATCACTTCACCAGCCGTATTGACCGCAACAATTTCTCCACCTCGCTGATAATGGGCGCCATTGATTTTCATGAGTTCTAATGCTCTTCTGACGATCTGCACTCTTTCCCCGGCAATTATCTGGAGTGTTTCCCGGGCTCTGTGCAAGGCATAGCGACGACCCCCGTGCGCGTGGCTCCAGATATACGGCTTACCGGCGGCACGTAGGTTTATGTAAGCAATGCGTTTGTCGTTGTTATATTCCGGCTCAAGTGGATCAGCGCACTTCTTGGAATGGTACTTGTCTGGGTTGTCCAGAAGTTCACCTACCGTTACCTCGTAGTCGTTTGATAGGTGCAAAACAAATTCGCCTAGCAGTATTTGTTTTTCAACGGCTGCCGTAAAAGTTTGCCGTAACTGTTCGGCGCGTTCTTCTATTTCCTCCTGGGCGGGCTTCTCTTTTTTTAGGGCGGTGTTTACACGTGCCTCAACCCATTGTCTTTTGATTTTTTGAGATTCAGGCGCGGCCTGCTCCTTTGCATCTTTCACCAAACGGCCATACTCTACCTCTTCCCGAAGTGTAAGCGACGGTATTGCGATCTGTGTGTCAAGCGGTTTGGCATCAGGGTTAAACAATTCAGGATCAGGCCGGCGCTGTTCAAGGGGTGGTTCACATGCGGCCCCTGCAAGAAAGTCAAGACGTTCCGGTTGCCAAACGGCAGAATCAACCGGCGCTCGCTCCAACATTGCCCCTGATTTTGAAATCCAGATATAACCATGATCCTTCAACCACATCCTTTTAGAGAGCGCCTGCCCGGCACGAGGTATATCCGACGCATTTTTAACAACCACAAGCAGGCGTTGACCCGACGCGCCCTTTAAACATTCATCCCCTTTATAAATGTGGGAAGACGCACTTGATACCAAAACATGTGGCGCACCCATCAGGGCCGGACATACGCTATAAAGCAATTCTCGGAAGGCAACAGAACTTAAAGGCGTTTGTCCTACAGGAGGATCATAATCGTTCATCAAGATTCCCGCCCCCGGCGACCATGAGAAATGTTCTCGGTCCCTGGCAATAATCGGCGGGCCACCATTGCGCTTTGTATTTTGTAGCGCCTTTTGCGTAACGATGATGGCCTCGGAATGTTGAGGTACGCCGTAGACCAGAGCTTGGTCAGATTGCAGACTGGAAATGAGCTCAGGTATTTGGCGGGCGCTGCTTAGTGACATCTTTTTGCACATCCCCAATGTCATAGCTCCGCCTGGTATCTTTATGAGTTTGCCGTCCTGATCAAGACGAAATGCCTTTGTAATTCTGGTGGGATTCTTGCTTGTGACCTTGGTCAGAAAGATGTTGAAATTCTTTTCGGAATCCATTATATTAACTCCACATCGTTTCTATTCATTCTTCTAAAGAGCCGCCGTTCCTGCCAGGGTTCGCGGCTTTTTTTTGCCCTATGCATTGCTCTTAACCTCTTGATCCCGCGCCTTGATCTGCTCTTGAAGCCAATCATCAACCTCCTGTTCCACCCACCCAACGCTTCTGGGGCCTAATTTGATGGGGGCGGGAAATTTCCCAGCCGCTATCATTGCGTACATGGTGCTACGGCACACCGGGATCTTCTTCAAAACGGTTGGTCTCCTGAGAATCTTTAAATCGCTCACTTCTTTCCCTCCACGAATTGAATGTTTTTGGATTGTAAAAAACCTTGTCGGTCAAACGTAGTATAGAGCAGAAGTATATATAAACAATTGAAATTACTAGTCATATCTGGATATGGCAAATTTTTGACAAAAAAATCCGGCTCCCTATTTTGGGAACCGGATTATAAAGGTTTGGATGTAGAGCTTTTCGGCGTGGGTTACTTCGGAAGCTGGTTTTCTAATCCCGTCTTCTTTAACCAGCGGAGGATTGTCCGCTCTGAAGGGATGGCCCTTGTATCGCCAGTTCGTTTCTTGTGGTCGTTCAGGTATGTGTCGATTTCAAGCCACATAGCGTGTGGGTTCTTTGCATGGCACTGATCAAAAGCCTCTTTCAACTCATCATCAGTATATCTGTTCTTTTTCGGTTTGCTGCCAACGTCCCCCTTTTTTTCGCTCAAATAATAGCCGTCACTCCTTAACCCGCCCTCAATCTTCCCTGCGTGTCTGAGCGCTCTCATCGCCAGGTAGTCAACCTCCTCATCCTTTCCCTTGGTGGAGGCAAACAGCACTATCACGTTATCCAGTTGTGCTCCAAACACACGGCTGTCATCGCTGAACTGGAAGCCGTCCCGAAGCATACGCCTGTCTCCCAAAAGGCGGAATTTCCTTTTCCTTGGAGGTAACGTTGATGGGTCAATGCCGATACTCTTCAACTTGGCCTCAAAGTCACGGTCTAGGGGTTCCTGTTGCTGATGGTCTAATAGGGCTTCGATGTCCATCAGTTGCAAGAGATCGCCCACGGCAACCCCTTTGTCCAGATAATCATGAGCTGTCGAAAAAAGAATGGCTGGCTCTTTCCCCTCGTAGTCTTTCGGGTCTTCCTTCCAAGACACTTCACCTTCTGGTGAAACCTCGTAGGGGACACCGTTTTTTAAAGGTCTTAGATCGCCGTCCTTTAATGAGATATCCCGAGCGGCCATTGCATTCCTGATATTCCGGCTCGCTTCAATCAATTCTTGAAGTTTCTTTTTATACATACCGCCTCTCGCGATCCCTGCCTGTTAAATCCGGGAAGGGCGGGGCAGGGTCCCCCGCCTTTCAACCCGTCGGCCTAATTCCGGGAACTGTTATACTTTACTACCCCTTGGCCCGCCGCATCGGTATTACTGTCCCGCCAGCCTTGAGCGAATCCAGGTAACGGCCCCATTCATCCATCATTTTTCTGCGTTGCGGAAGATGTTGGGCGTGATCGTATGCCCCCTTCACTTTGTTCTTTTCGGTGTGCGCCAATTGGCGCTCAATGACGTCGGTAGGCCATCCCTGTTCATGCAGAATAGTACTTGCCATGGCCCGGAACCCATGGGCGGTCATTTCGTTTTTGGTGTATCCCATGCGACGGAGCGCGGCGTTCATGGTGTTGTTGCTGAGAGGCCGTGAAGCACTTCTGATGGAAGGGAAGACATATCGCCCATGGCCCGTAATAGGGTGAATCTCCTTTAGGATCTCAATTGCCTGGCGACACAGCGGCACGATATGCGGTTTCCGCATCTTCATCTTGTCAGCAGGGATTTTCCACTCGGCATTGTCCAGGTCAATCTCCGACCATTCAGCATTACGTAACTCTCCTGGGCGTACAAAGACCAAAGGTAATAGCTTCAGAGCGCATATCGTGACGATCTGTCCGTCGTAATCTTCAATGGCCCTTAAGAGGCCCCCAATCTTTTTAGGGTCCGTTATCGTGGCCCGGTGCTTTCTATCTGTAGACGTCAGTGCACCTTGGAGCGCAGGTGTCGGGTCATGCTCGGCCTTTTCGGTTGCAATGGCATACCGGTATACCTGTCCGATTATGGATTTGGTCCTGCCCGCTGAGTAGGCAACCCCGCGTTGATCCATCTTTCCAAGGACAGTCAGAAGTTCCTTGGGGGTGATCTGCTTAATAGGACGCTTGCCAAGCCACGGGAAGATATTCAATTCAAGTTTACGGGTCACGCGGTAGGTGTGCCCATCACTCCACTTTTGCTTTTGCTTTTCAATCCACTCGCGGGCGATGGTCTCAAAGGTGTTGTCGGCCATCTCCCTCAATGCGGCCTGCTTTTCCTTTTTCCGTTGGGCGGGGTCTATGTCCCTTGCAAGCAATTCCCTTGCTTTGTCGCGCCGTTTACGCGCCAGTGCAAGAGACGTATCCGGATAGACTCCCAAGGCCATGGTTTTGCGCTTTCCGGCAAAGCGATAATCAAGCCTGAAATATTTACCGGATTTGAGCACCAGAAGGTAGAGTCCCCTTTCATCAGAGATTTTGTATTGCTTGGCCTTGGGTTTTGCGTTGCGAACGGCGGTATCGGTAAGCGGCATGTCAACACCTCCCTGCAAATTTTGACGGTATAAGAAATGACGGTATATCCATGTACCGTTCATTTATACCGTCATATACAGTCGGCTGTCAATGGATTTCTTTGGACTAGCCTGGAAAAGAAAACCCCGACTATGTAGTAATAATCGGGGTTTCTAATGAAGAATGATGATGTTGTGGATGTTAATGGAAGGGTGTGTGGTGCCGGAGGTCGGAATCGAACCGACACGGACGCAAGGTCCACTGGATTTTGAGTCCAGCGCGTCTACCAGTTTCACCACTCCGGCAAATAATGACAAATCGGGGAACTTATGAGAAATATCCTCACACGCCCAAATTCTATAATCCGCGATTATACAAAAATTTTGAGAAGATTGTCAATATCATATTGACACGAGTAAACAGTTTCTGCTATTAAGAGCCAGTTTCGAGGGGCTGTAGCTCAGCTGGGAGAGCGCATGACTGGCAGTCATGAGGTCAGGGGTTCGATCCCCCTCAGCTCCACCAAATAATAACAAGGACTTATGGCAAAGCGTCGTAAGTCCTTTTTTTACACTCTTTACAAAGCAATTGAATATTTCCGGCTCCATTACTTCCACCATCAGAAATGGGAATAATGTGGCGGTATTCAAGGTTCTTTTTGCTTCCACAGTCCACACATTTTCCTTCATCTCTTCGCCGAACGTTCTTTTTAACACGGGTAGGTATTTTTACTGATCTTTTTTGATTTCCTTCTTCTGTACTTTGTTGGACCCAATCGTCATCTGTTTCGCCAATCCATTCCTTATCCGATATTACCCTCTTTTGTACTTTTTTTTCTTTCTCACGATTTTTGTATGATTTTTTAAACCATCTAAAAACGAAATAAATTATCCCAAATGATACCAGAGCTGCTAAGAATTCCCCCACATGTGGATAATGCATTACCCATTAACCTCCCCATACTTCAAAAGCTATATTATCAAAAGGGAAATACAATTACTTGCGGGCGTATTTGTCAACAGTAAAAGAGGCTGCCAAATTTTGATCCGCAAGCAAAATGGAGAAATCATTTCATTATGGCGATTTGAAATGTTTTAATGAGAGAAATGCTTTCTCATGGCAAATTCAACGATGAAAGATCTTAAAAGTTATTTTTTACCTAAAAGCTGCATTCAACTTTCTTGAAATTGAATAAAACTGGTTTAATCTTAGATAGTTATGATATATATGATTATTAATTGCAAGCACCGAAATGCTGTCAAATATTTAGGAATCTGAGCCAAAAAGTTGAACCCTTCGGGAGCGCCTCTTTTACCGAATCTACTGCGTTACCAGGCGTTTGCAGTATGTTATACGGCTGCACGCCTGTTGCCTTGTATCTTCGGC